>NZ_JBIAHR010000023.1:0-124132 GCF_042870695.1 Streptomyces sp. NPDC006384 | reverse complement strand
TTTTTTGCGGCTTCTTGTTTTTTTCCAACTTCTCGGGCGCTAAAACCCGGGGGGCCCCCCCCCCCCGGGGCGGGGGGGGCCCCCCCCCCCCCCCCCCCCCCCCCCCCCACAACAGAGTCCCCGGCCCCCGTCCAAGGCCGGGGGGCCGGTGGGTCAGCCGGAGGGGCGGGGGCTGAGTGATCCTCTAGAAGGGAGGGCAGCACTGTGGTGTACAAACAGCCTCGTGCGCTTTCGCCTCAGCCTCGACGCGAGCGCGCTCGGCCTCAGCCTCAGCCGCCGCCTTCGCGCGCCGCTTCACACACGGCCGGTTGTCGCACGACCGGTGACCGATCAGGGCATCCGTGGAACCGTGGAAGATCTCGATGACACCGTAGTCCTCGCACCAGGAGCACAGCGGCGCCGGGGCGTGCAGGTTTACGCCATCCACGCATCCGTTCCAGTTGGACGAGTCGTACCAAGCACCCTGCCCATCCGCCTCGATCCACTCGATACGGCGCCCGCAGTGCAGGCACTCGCGCGCAGGCTCGGGGGCGTGCACGCCCAGGAACGCGGCGACGGCTTCCGCGCACGCCTCGGCCTGTGCCACCGGCCGCGCGTTGCCGTCCGAGAACCCGTCATACACGAAACGGGTGTTCGTCTCATCGGTGACGACGGCAGCCACGGCCATCAACTCATCGCGCGGGATGTCGTAGTGGGTGGCGCCGTTACACGAGGCGGCGTGGATCCACACCCGCGCCCGACCGGGAACCTCGGCCACCAGGTACTCATTCGGCAGCGTCGACCACGGCTTTTCTACGCGGAGGCTGGTGACTCCGCAGCGGGTCAGTGCGTCGCGCAGGAGCGCGCCCATGTGCAGGTCGGCGCCGGGACGGGTGCGGGTCAGTACAGCGGCCACGTGATCGCTCCTTGTTTGTTCGGTCCGGCGGAGTGTTGAACCACCCCACTGTGGGTGTCGGGGCGCAGTGACTCAGGAGGTTGCCACCAACCGACACCGACAAACTATTTTATAGGCACATTCAATTCAACAGATTGGGAGGGGTTCGTTTCAACGATTTGGGAGGGGTTCCTGCACTGCCCGATTGGACATCTGGCAAACAGGGGGCACGGCGCCCCTACCAGCGACCACTCCCCCTTTCTGCTGCCCCGCCCCCCGGCGCCGCCGGCAGGGGCTGGCGGCGGCGCTGTGGTGGCAGGCACAGCCGTGAGGGCGAGCTGGCAGGGCCGGGCCGGGTTGGTTCCGGCCCCGGGCTCGGGTGGGGCGTCAGCGCTTCCGAAGGACCTGTCGGCCGCCGAAGACATCGCGAGCCGGCTCCTCTACAGCCCGTGCCGGATCACTGTTCGGCTGTGCCGCCCAGGGTGGCGGCCACGCGGGAAGGCGGCTCGGGCGTAGTCCACCACGGTGGTGCCAGGGCGGTGAACTTCGCTGCGGTCGTCCCCGCCGCTTGCCTCGGCGGAGACGCTGTCCGTCTTCCGGAGCGGTCAGACGCGCAAGGCGGCGAGCGCCTCGGCGAACGCTGTCCCGCGGGTGACGGACCCGGTCACGACGTAGTCGGCGTTCGTGTGGGCCACACCCCCGCCCGGCTTGCGGATCACTGCCCAGCAGCCGCGCACGTCGCCGACGCCCGTCGTGTTGAACACCTGGTACTCGTGGCCACCGAGCCAGAACGACGAGCTGCCCCGGTAGGCGCGGCCCAGCTTCGGCTCGGACGCGGGCTCGTCGAGCGGGCTGAGCTGCTCGGGCCGGTTGTAAGCCGGACCGCCCTCGTCGAAGTCAATGTAGACGAGTTCCTCGGCGTTGTCGGTGCCGCCCATGAACTTGCGCAGGACGGTGCCCTTGATGTCGCCGCGCGAGTGGCAGACGACTCGGGTGTCGGGCTGCACCTCGTCGTAGGTCATGGCCATGGGTGGATCCCTTCGGTGCTGTGCGGGGCGGGCGGGTGAGGGTCAGGCGCGGTAGAGGGTCGGCTGTCCGAGCGAGCCGTCGGCGTACACCGGGTAGGCGTTCCACTGGTAGACCTTGCGGCGCGTCTCCTTGCCGGTGATCCAGTCGCGGGCGGTCGCCTTCGTGATCCCGGCGACCTTCACGGGCACCTCGGCCGGGCTCGCGACGTGCAGTCGGCCGTCCTCGTCCGCCTCGGGGTGGTCGGTGGCGCGCAGCGGGAACACGTTCTTGTCCTTGGCCTCGACGAGGTACTCGACCGGCGCGTCGTCGCCCCCGTGGATCGCCCGCGCGGCGGTGATCGCGGTGACGGTCGCCTGCATGGCGGTCGAGGCGTTGCGCTGATCGCGCATCATCACGGTGCGGGTGCCGTCCTCGGCGACGTGCTCGACCGTCCATCCGCCGGTGCCGTCGTTCCACATGCTGTGCACCCGGTACTCGCGGCCGAGGTACCAGAACACCCGGTCGTGCTCGGTGCGCCCGGTGCCGTCGGTGACTTTGAGCAGGTGCGGCAGGCCCGGTGTGCGGTTGCTCGGCTCAAGGTCGGCGGCCGCGATCCACTCACGGGCACCGGTGCTGTTGCTGAAGACGAATACGGCGTCGGCCGGGGCGTCGGCGGGGGCCGTCCGCTTGTGCAGCACGGTGCCGATGCCGTCGATCATAGTCAGCTTGACGCCCATGTCCGGGGTGATGTCCTCGTAACGCATGTGCCTTGTCCTCCATGGCTGGTGACGTCGCCGTGAGTACGAATTTGTGTTTCATCGGCATGGTGTCGGGGGTGAGCGCCCTTGGCCCGGCTCGAACCGGCCGCCCCGGGCGCAGAGCCCGGGGCGGGGGCGCAGTTGGGATTAGAAGGGGGCGCCGTCATAGGGGCGGACGAGGTACAGGCGGCCGTCGTGCACGTCCAGGCGCTCGCCGTCGGACAGATCGAACGCGGAATGGTCGACGGTGTACCCGCACCCCATGGCTGTGCAGACGTAGACGGGGCGTCCAAGGGAGTACCGGCCCGGTATGGGCGTGTAACCGCCCCAGCCGCATTCGGCGCATATCTGGGGGCCGAACTCCTCGGCGCCAGTCACGAATGCGTCCGTGTGCCGTTCAGTCTGGCGCGGGGTCCTCATATAGGCGTCTTCGGCGTCGATCGCCCGCACCGCCTTCGCTGCCGCATCTTCCCGGGACGTCATGCCGTCGATGGTGAGCACCAGGAATGAGCCCGCCGCAGTGCTGTCGTGATCGGCCGCGTACTGCACCACCCAGACCGGGCCGGGCCGGGGAGCGCACTGGGAAGCGGTCTTGAGGTGGGCGAACAGGGACCGGCCGGCGTGGGTGAAGGCGTAGCCGTCCTTACCGTCGTAGCGGGAACAGTCGAAGATCACAGAGGATGTCCTTCCGGATTCACGGTGGGCTGCAAGAAACAGAGAGCGCGGGCCGGGGGCACAGGGGACCAGGCCCGACCGGCCGTGCGTGGCCGTACACCGGGGCGGACCGGCGGGGAAACCGCCTGGCCGCTCTCAGTACCTACAAACTAGGCTTACGCGTCTCTGCATTCAACATATGGGAGTGGCGAATACCGACGGAATCCCACGGGCGGACGCCAGACTGGCTGCGGAGGGCAGGCCGCACACCACCACACCCCCGGCGCCTCCGTCCGCCACGCCACGTAGGCGGCCCTGCCGTCGCCCAAGTCGCGCCACAGACCGACAGCCGTTCCCCGTACGGCAGCCGGCGAGTTGGCCGCCTCGCCAACTCTCTACGGGTCGCGAACGCCCCGTCCGTGCAACTCCAGTCGAGGCGCTCGGTGCGGTCGGATTGACCCCGGCGAGAGCGGGGCGGGACCCCGTTTTCCCCCGGGGCGCGGCCCTCTGGGCCCGAACTCCGGCCGCCCGGCACAGGCCGGGCGGCCCTGGTCCTCTTACAGCGTGCTCGGATCGATAAAGTCGGGCTCGTCACCTTCGGGCTGATATCCGTCCCCGACCACATCCGTCCAGGAGTAGCCGCCCTGTCCGCGGGCGGTGTCGAGGCAAAGGCGGTCTGGGTCGAAGACAAGACGTACAGTGCCGCGCACGCGCACCGTGTGACCGGACCCGTTCCACTGGTCGAGCAGGAGCAGTTCAGGATCGGTCCACTGGACCGTGACCTTGGATGCGGGGTCGCTGAAGCGCACCGTGCATATTGCGTCGTACACGGGCCTGACGTCGCCGCGCCACAGGACGTACAGACTGCCGCCATAGCTGGCGTGCGCCACCAGTTCCCGCAAGGCCTCGCAGTTGTCCCAGAAGACGACACCGGCATCCTCCGCCAGGGCGCGCGCGGCGCTGCTCACCTGCTCGTCGGAGAACTTCCATGCGCCCGCTGCTGCCTCCGCGTCGAGCCTGTAGCGGAACAGCTTCGAGCCGGTCTCACGCATCAGGTCGCGGATCGGATCCGACTCGTCGCGGTCTTCGATCGCCTCGCGCACCTGCTCCAGCGCCTCGTGTTCCTCCAGGAAGACGCGGGCGTCCTCGTCCAAGATCTCGTCCAGGACGTGATTTACGCCGCGCCATCTGTTCTCACTCACCCAGTCCTCGTCCAGGACCTCCTCATCACCTGCGATCAGCCTCTGGATCTGGTCATCCGTCAGGCGTTCCCCACGGTCGATGTAGACCAGCGAGTACTTCTCATCAAGGCGAGATACCGTCAGCTCGACAGCCGCCTGCGCGACATCGACCATCAAAACCTCGGCCATGGGATTCCCTTCCCTCAACCCGTTGCATTACCTGCAAACTATGTTCTCACGTACATGCATTCAATAGACGGCTCATCCTCACCCGTCCGCACCGGCGAGGCGGCCTCATGTCGGCGTCACTCCCCCTTCTTGTCGGCCGTTCTTGGCGCAATGGCGGCGGGGCCCGGGGTGAACGTCGTGATCGGGTGCCATTCCTGCGCGGGGCGCCGGAGAGGGCCGGTGCGGGCGGTGCGGCTGGCTGGCTGGCTGGCTGGCTGGCTGGCTGGTCAACGACTGGACGTAGCCGCTATGCCGTCACTTCGCGTCGCCAGGCAGTGTGGGAGCAGCCGCGGGGCGGGCGATGCCCGCCGTCTTCTCAAAGCGCTCAGCGAGGCGGGTAGCGGACTCGATAACGGCGGGCCGCCCCACGTCCTGCCCTTTCCCGGTGGCACCGATCGCCTGCAACGTGGCAAGAATGTGCTGGCTCAGGTCGTCCCACTGCGGTCCGTCACCGTTGCAACGGGCGAAGTGGGTGAACCCCCACATGTCATGAATACCTCGGTGGAGGTCGTGCGCGGCTGTGCGTTTGGGAACGGCAGTATAGGCGGCGAGCGCCATGCGAGCGTTGTCCGCAATGGTGGCTGCCGTGCGGGGGTAGGTGAAGCGATTCATGGGGTGCCCGTGCCTTCCGTCTCCATGCGGGGGCTGCGTTCCTTGAGGGCCTGCTTGCACGCCCGGCATCCACAGCGGGCGATCAGCGTCAGGGTGGTGGCGTTACGGAAGGCGCCAAGCGCGTCCCCGATCAGCGCCAAGGCCGCGTGACGATCCTCCTCCTTGTCGGGGAGGTGGTCTTCCATCAGCTCGGCCAGGGACTCGGCGGCGTCGATCAGCTCGGTGTAGAAATCTTGCGCGGACTGGGGCATCTGGTCCAGCGCATCGAATGTCAGCGGCTTCCCTCCGGTCGGGGCTTGGGCCAGCAGGGCGCGTATCTGGCGGGCGAGCGGGTCCAGTGCGCGCCGGAACACGCCGTCGGCCTTCCGTTTGCGGAAGGCCTCCTGCCAGGCGCGGAGCGCGGACGTACAGTCCGGGCTTGGCGCGGCCGGCGTGGCGACCGTGATGAGTGTGCTCATGAGGGGTGTGCTCCTCGGCAGGAGTCCGGAGCGGGAGGGCTCCGGGTGCGGCGGGTAGGGATCGCTTCCTGAGCCAAACGACTCGGGAAGCGATCCGGGGGCGTATGACAGGGGCTATGGCGGCCACAGCCCCTGTCGCACGCAAACTATGAAAATACTGGCTACCATTCAATACATGGCGAGTGCTCCGCATGCCTGACGCTCGGGCGGCAGGACAGCACGGTTCGTGCCCGGCGGTAAGAAGGGTGCCTCCGGGCGCGGCGCGCCGGTCAGGGCAGGGGCGGCCAGGCGGCCTTGGGATGCGCGGCGAGCGCGTCGCGCAGTATGGCCGAGCCCTGAGTGTGGCCAATGTGGACGGCGTTGACGATGCCGAGTACCAGCCGGGGGTCCTCTGTCCATTCCGCCTCGGTCCACATGGCGATCTCGTCCTTGCCGTCGCGCAGGTAGACGGAATCGGCGTCGAAATCGACGTTGAAGCCTGGTTCGGTGCGGTACCAGGTGAGGAAGTCCTGAGCGCGCTTCTGGCTGAAGCGAACGGTCAGGGTGCCGGTCTGGGTGAGTTCGCGGTCGATGCCTTCGGCGGCACCCTCGGGCCAGGAGGCGATGAGGGTGAGGAGTCGGCCCGCGGACGGGCCATCGGCGGCCAGGGTCATGGTGAGGGCGAGGGCCTGATGGTCAAGGCCGGTGTCGATTCGGCAGTCAGGGACGGTTCGACGCAGCCGGCCGGTGAGGTCGGACCAGTCGGGTACGGCGGCGGAGAAGGCGTCGGCGTTGGCGTGGACCGTTGTCCGGCGCGCGAAGTAGTTGTTGAGCAGTTCCAGGGCTGCGGCGCGCAGGGCATCGTCGGTGATCTCGTTCAGCGCGCGGACAGTGAGTTCTGGACTGCCGAGTTCGGTGCTGGCGTGGAAGCCGATCTGGCACTCCCAGCCGTCGCCGTCGTGCAGGGTCAGCACGGTCATGTTCAGGGCGGTGCGGAGGTGGACAGTAAAGCCGTCGGGCAAGGCACGGTCGTGAGTGAACGTCATTTTGGCTAGCTCCTCGTTGGGATTTGGGATTGGGATGGAACCGGGGGGAGTTGAGGGCCGCGCGGTTGATGTGGGCCGCCTCCGGGGGAGGCGGGGTGTCCGCCCCGGTGGGCCGGGGATCGCCCCGCGAGGCCGCGCGGGTGGGGGCGCGGCTTCTGGCAGGGGCGCGCCTGGGAACGCTGTCAGGTGATGGCGACGCCTAGGGATTCCTTGAGGTCTGCGATGTGGCGCGCGGTCTCCGCCGTACTCTTCGTGGACCAGTAGCCCGCAGCGATCTGTTCGCCGTCGCAGTGCAGGGTCCAGCTCCACCCTTCACCCTCAGGGCAGAACACTTCGAGGTGGAGCCGCTCGGAGAGGGGCACCACAGCCACCCAGAAGGTGGAACCGGTGTTCGCGGTATCCGCCTCCACCCCGGTCTCCCGCAGGTGGAGGGCCATGCGGGCGGCGAGCTCGGCCTCGCCGACGCGGCGGTTGGCGCTGTCGGTGTCGAAGTCGGCGGGGAGGCCGAGGTCGTTGCGGTACCAGTCGAGGAAGGAGCGGGTGCTGTGGGCGTCGAGGGTGACGGTGAGTGTGAGGGTCGCGTCGAGGTCGGCGGTGACGCCGTCGGGCAGCTCGTCGTCCGCGGCCCGGGCGGCGGGGGGCCAGGTGGCAAGGAGGGTGAGGAGTCGGCCGGCGGCGGCTCCGGTTGCGGCCAGGACCAGGCTGTAGCGGCCGGTCTCGTCGTTGCGGTAGGCGTCGGTGTGGCAGTTGGGAACCGCGCGGCGCACCTGGGTGGTGAGGGCGTCGAAGTCGGGAATCGCCTGGCGCAGCGCGGTGGCATGGGCCTGGGTCTTGGCAAGGTTTTCGAAGTAACCGTTGAGGAGTGCTTGGGCGGCGTCGCGCAGGGACGCGGGGCACTCATCGAGCGCACGGTAGATGTCTAGGGCAGGGAGGTTGTTCAGGGCTCGCATGACGGTGCGGGCGTCGGGGTGGGCGGGTGAGCCTGTCTGCTCGTAGTAGTCGGTCTGGCAGAACTCGCCGTCGTCGTCATGGAGGGTGAGAGCGGTCAGGCCAAGGGCGGTACGGGTGTGGATCGTCCAGCCGTCGGGCAGGGTGCGGTCACTCATCGGTTGCTCTCCGGGGGTTCGAAGGCGTGCGGCCGTATAGGCGCTGGATGCTTCGGGCTGCCCGGCCGGGCAGCCCGAAGAGGTGGGACGCCGGAGCTATCCGGCAGGGTTCAGGAGCCGTAGGCGCAGCTCGTGCCGTCGCGTCGCCACAGCCACGGGGCCGGACCACGAGGGCCACGAGGGCTCGCTCTCGTACGCGCCAAAGCGTGCGCGAGCGCCCCCAGGTGGCTGACGCAGTGGGAAATGTCGGCGGGTTACGCCGGGGGCGGGCAGGTGCCCGCCCCCGGTCGGCTCTGGCCGGCGTCAGTGGTCTCCAGGGGCGTCGGGGTGGTCAGGGCACGGTCCGTAGGCACCGGGGCGGCCGGGGACGGCCGGGTGCACGTGCCGAATGCCGGACAGTGAGCAGGCCGTTGCCGGGTCCTGGTCGCAGTGGGTCACACAGGCACAGGCGTCATGGTGCCGGAGGAGCGTCCAGTCCTCGAACTCGTCCTCATCGTGAAAGTCTCCGTGCCAGGGCGCCTCCGGCCGCCCGGTGCGCTCCCAGCCCACGGCCCGCCAGATCCCGCGGTCGGGATGGCGCATGACGTGCTCGACGCGGAAGTAGCGGGTGTCCTCAGGTGCGGTGAAACCGTCGCCGAGGACGTACGTCGAGTCGGGGACGAAGAAGTTCTTAGGGACCGCGCCGGTGCTGCGAACGATGCGGTCCAGCAGGGTGCGGGCGTGCAGCAGGTTCCTGCGTGCGGACAGTGGGGCACCGTCCTGGTCATAGGTCTCGGCTAGGTCGATGGCGGCCTTGATCGGGGTGAGGTCGAGGCGGCCAAGCGTGTTGCTCAAGGGTTCTCCTGATGTCGGTGGCGAGATGCCGGGTGCTGCTCAGAAGGGGGCAAGGGCGGCTCAGAGCCGCGCCGTTGCCCCCTTGGCGGTCGCGGGTCAGGCGAAGTGGCGTTCGGCGGCGGAGGCCGTCAGGTAGAGCCCCGCGCGGGGCGCGTCCTTTTCGGGCCGGGCGAGCGGCTGGGTGTGAACACGGCCCTGACGGGTCACCCACCAGCCTCGGTCGACTGCCTGGGTGAAGACCTGTGTGCGGCCCCGCAGGATGCGCGAGACGTGTCCGGTCGCGGGGTCGTAACGGACGTCCAGGAGGTATCCGGCGGCGATGAGCCAGCCGGTGAGAGCCTCGGCGTCCTCGACCGCGATGCCGAACATGCAGGCGATGGCCCCTTCGACCGCGTTGCGGCCGTGGAAGGCGTCCCAGGAGAAGGTGCCGTTCAGGTAGCGCATGGCCTCCTCGGGGGTGGGCAGCCCGCCCGGCGTATAGGGGGCGGTGGGGCTGCTGTTCAGGGGGCGGGAGTGGCTTTCGGCGCTTTCGGTGGCATGGGCGTCGACGGACACGCGACATCTTCCCTTCGGGTGGTGGAGGAGAGCAGATCCGCTCTTGAGACTGCAAACTATGTACTAGGCGGTTTGCATTCAATATCTGTCGCTGGGCGAGTGGGGTACGGCGCGGCGGTCTACCGCGTCGGCGGCAAGGGCGGAAACGCGGGAGAGGCCGATCAGCAGGGCTCGGCGAGCATGCTGGCCACCGCATGGTCCAGGCTTGTGAGGAACCCGGGCACTTCGGCCTCGCGGCCGTAGGGCACGGCCTTCGCGGTCCGCCGGAGAAAGTCGGCGAGTGCCTGACCAGGGACGGTGAACTCGGCGGTTCCGTCCGGGGAATGCAGGCGAAGGCTCAGTGTGCGGGAATCCAGACCAGTAGGGCCGATCTGAACATCGCCGAGTCCTGCGGGTCCGCTCAGTCCGTCCCTCAGCAGCTCCCGCCCGATGGTCCATACGACGGGGTCATGGTCGCCGCCCAGGTCGAAGGTGACCTTGACGCAGAGCGGGATGTCCGGCGAGTAGTACAGGCGGGTCAGCACGCGCGCGGCTACCGGGAAGCCAAGGCGCATGTAGAAGTGGGTTTCCATTCGGTGCTCCAATATGAGGGTACTGGGCCACAGTCGGGCTGGGGTGTCGCCGCAGAGCGCTCAGGGCCTCCGGAGCGGCGCTTTGCCGCGCCGGGTCAGCCGCGCGCGGGCGGGCGTCTGGTTACTGGGTCGGGCGGGTGTCGCGTACCGCCCGACCCGCAGACGGCTACGGGCGGCAGGAGGCCGCCGAGGCCGCGCAGTTTTCGGGACAGGTGTGTGGTCAGGGGGCAACGAGGTCAGCCCGGAAGCGCGCGCATGCATCGTCGTAGAGGGTGGAGCCGTGCTCGTTGTGGAAGTGGCCGCACTGCACACACTCACGGTTGGCCAGGTAGGAGGGTGCGGGCACGTGGCCCGCGGCGGGCTCACTGGCCATCGGTCTGCGTCCTGCCCGGACGGCCGTGCAGCTCCTCGCGGGCGGCCTGCCAGTCCTCGGCGCTCGGCGGCAGGATCCGCAGCGCGCCGAGGACGGCCCGCAGGATCGTGCCCGGGTCGGCCCCCGGCTCGCCGGCGGCGCCCTCGATCGCGTGCCACGCTCGGTCGTGCTCGGCCGGAGTGAGCACGTACGGCTTCCGCGCGCTGGCGGCGGTGCGCTGCTGCGCGAACTGCGCGGTCATGGCGAGCGCCTCACGCAACTCCGGCAGCCGGCCGGTGAGGACGACGACGCGCACCACGGCGGCCCCCTCGTCGTCGTTCGCCTGCCGGGTCACGGTGAACGTGGTCCAGGTGGTGCCCGGCGTCACGCTGAGACCGTCGCCCGTGTGGTCGGTGGCGCGGTACTCGCTGCCGGTGTTCAGCGCGGCGTCGAGCTCGGCGACCTGCTCGGTCGTCAGCCAGGCGCTGACCTCGTCCCCGCCGAGGGCGAGGTTGGTGGCCTCGACCCACACGTACGGCTCTCCGTTCCCGTCGACCGCGGTGCGCAGGATCAGACGGTGGTTCTGGCCGTCGACGTAGGTGTACGGGTAGGTGAGTTGCTTGGGCACGGGGTGCTCCGTTCTCGTTGGCCGCCGGGTGGTGCACCGCGGCGGTGAGCGGGGGGGGCAGGCGGGGCGGGGGACGGACAGGCTGGGGAGCTCGAGCGGCCACGGCCGGTGGCGGGCGTACTCGGTGCGGTCGGCTCAGCGGCCGGAGTTCGGCTTGCGGCGGCGGGGCGTGACGTTCCAGCGCATGGCGGTGCCTTCCTGGGCGTGCGGTGGTCAAGCGGCCTGGGTGTCGTTCGGCTCGACGATGCGGAGGTGACGCGTGCGGGCCTGCGCGCGCTCGCGGGCCTTCTCGGCGGCCACCTGGGCGGACCGCTTGCGCTTGCGCTGCGAGGCAGCGTCCGGCAGGCGCCAACCGGCCTGGGCGTCGGTCAGGGCGGCACGGCGCGCGGCCTGCTGCTCCTGGGTCGTCATCAGGGGCTGTGGGGGCCGGGCCTCTCGGACGGAGTCGCCGAACCTGCCGGTCGGGATGGCCTCGGCCATGAGGCGCTCGTACGGCGTCGTCATCTCGCATCTCCTGCCGGTTGTGCGGGTGGTGAAGGGGGCCGGGCGCGCGGCGGCGCCCGGCCGGGGCGACTACTCGTCGGTGGCGTCCGGCTTGGGGGTGCCGCAGTAGATGCAGGCGACCGGGGAGTCGGAGAGGGCACCCTTCTTGAAGAAGTGGTCGCCGACGTTCCCGTCGATCACGTTGCGGCTGCACCCGTCCGGCCCGGCCAGAGCGGCGTTCAGCTTGGCGTCGGCGAGCTCCTTGCGGGCGAGCACCTTGACGCACGCCTGGCACGAGACCTCGGTGCCGGGGTCCTCGAGGCTGCTCACGGTGTCCGTGGGGAAGTACATGCCGCACGCGCCGATGTCGCCGATCCCGTCGTCGAGCTGCCGGGTGGCGTGCACGGTGCGGCTGCGGTTCGTCTTCTTCCGGCTCGGGTGGCCGTGGGGGTCGGCCTGTCGCTCGAGGGCGGCCAGGGCCTGGCGCACGGCCTGGGCGTTCTCGTCGCTGCAGATGCCGACGGCGCGCAGCGACTGGCACGGCCACGGCTCTTTGCCGCCGATCTGGTGCTCGCTGCTCCGGCACTCCGGCCGGTGGCCGCTGCACAGCTTGGGCGAGGCACAGCACCCGTGCCGGGGGTTGGCGGTTTTCGGGTGCAGGGCGAGCATCGCGCCCTGCACCCGCAACAGCTCCTCCTCGGCGGGCGAGCGCGCGCCCCCCGCGACGGCTGCCAACTCCTGCACGACGTTCCGGCAGTGGCGCCACGCCTCGCCGTACGACCCGGCGTCGAACGTGCCCTTCAGGTACTCCGGCAGGGTCATCGCGGCCAGCCGCTCATCGACTTCGGCGAGCGTCTCGGCTCGCACCGCGGCCTCGTGCTCGTCGAGCATCGCCTTCACCCTGACGTGGAACACGGGCCCGCCGGCCTCGGGGGCAACGAGGTGGTTGAAGATCGGGCGGCGGGTCTGCCGGGACGGGGGCTGCGGCGCGGCGGCCCGCTCGTCGGCCTGGTGGTCCAGCCACATCGCAGACGTGAGCACGCCCAGGTGGGTGTTCTTGTGCGCGGTGTCCGGGAGCTGCAGCTCCATCGCGCGCAGGTACCGGGCGGCCTGGCGCAGGGTGTGGATGTCCTTCGCGGTGAAGGCGATGGGTTCCATCGGTGTCCTCCTGGGACGTGGGGTGGTGGAGTGCCGGGCCGTCTGGGGGAACGTCGCGGCCCCGCTGGCTGTGTCAGAACAGGCCGGACTGTCCGGCCGCCTCGAGCGCCTGCCGCTCGGCCTCGACGCGCTGCTGGCGCTCTTGACGGCGGAGCTGGTCCACGAGCGGGGCCTGCCGCCGGGCGGCTGCCGCCTTGCGGGCCTGCAGCTCCGCAGACGTCGCCCACCGCGTCATCGCCTCGTGGTCGGCCGAGGACTTGCGGGATGTTGCATGGACAGCAGGTCGGGGGCGCCGGGGTGAGCTGCTCGGGCTTGGTAACAGTGGCGGAGTGGCGGCTGGGTAGGTACAAGGTGGGACGCGCAGGGCTGCTGGGAAGGTCTGCTGGCCACCTCGGCTAGGGGCGGCTACTTGTGCCGGGCCGCTGGGTGCCTCGGCGGTTTGTCGAGTTGTCGTGCGGGCGTTCACAGGTCGCCACGGCGAGCAGGAACCACAGGCACGCGCCGATCAGCTCGAGCGCGGAGTTCCGCCCGTACGCCAGGCCGGCGAGGCCTGTCAGGGTGAATCCCGCTGAGACTGCGAGCAGCCAGCGGTGGGCGGATCTGGGGCCCCAGACTGCGAAGGCCACAAGGGACAGGCCGAGGAGCGCGCCGGTCAGTAGGAGCATCTGGACAGAGGTCATCTGCGCCCTGTTCTTGGGATGGTGGGGACGGGAGGGGGACGGGTGCGAGGGCAATGGACGCGGTCGGCCTTGGCCGGGCCCGTGGGACGTGCGCCCAACGGGCCCGTGAGGCAGGCCTGTCAGGCCGCAGGATGCGCGACGACGTTGGGGCAGGAATCCCCGTCGACGACTCCGTTGCCCTGGCAGTTGGGGCACTCCCGGGCCAGCTGGAGCTGGTGCAACGCGCAGAGGCTCGTGAGCGCTGCGGCATAGCCCGAGGCGGATCGGTCGTAGTGCTTCTCGATCGCATCGGCGAGTAGGCCAGCGGTTTCGGTGGCCAGCGCATAGCTGGCGGCGGCGGTCTCGGGCTGGCTGGATCGCTTGTTGGCCACGGTGTCTCCTCTGAGATGGGTGATTGATGGGGCGGTCGGTCAACTGCAATCTATATAAACGAGACTCGCCATTCAATAAGTCGGCCTCAAAGATGCCGATTTGCTTCACCGCCGGCCCGGCTGGCCGGCTGGGCGCCCGAAGTTGCGGCATGGGATGGCGCTCCGATGCCGCACCTCCATGGTGCATTGCTCTCTTCTTGCTGATCAGCGTCTGCCGGGCTGCGCCGATCGTCATCCACCAGTCAGAGGACGCAGGATTGGGGAGCGGTTCCCGGCGGTCGCGGAACCATACGACGGTGACTCCACCCCAACTAAGGTCGAGGTCTTCCTCCGTCAGTGGTTAAGCACCGTCGCAGAGGACCGGTTCCGGTTGTGCAGGACGTTCAGTGCGCCCACGCGGTCGGCGCTCTCCACCAGGCCGCACTTGACGCACTCGAATTTCGCTTGGGTGACGTGGTTCTCCGCTCCGACATGGCCGCATCTGCCTGGGGCGGGCACGTGTGGGAGGTGTTGCGGGCGTCTACTGGCATCACGCAGCGAGCGACACTCCAGCCTTCTACGCCAGGATGCTCGGGGTTGTCGTTGTCCCCAACCCACTTGGACGAGATGCCCTTGTTGAGCCGGTCTTCGCGGCGGCACGTTCGGAACAAACGCACGAGCAGACCTCGTCGACGTCGGTGGTCGCGAAGGGGGCGCTGCTGCGGTATCCGTGTCCGAGCTGGTCAGAGATATCGATGGCTGCGTTGGTGTCGTGTTCGGTGAGACTGCTGTAGCGACCCGCAGCGTTCAGGTCGTTGCGCCCGTCGTGCTGTCTACGCCGTAGGGGTCCAGGATTGTGTCCCAGTCTATGGCCGGAGCTCCACTGGCCAGTTGGCCGAGCGCGTCCAGTGCGGCGGTGCGTGTCAGGCCGGGTGAGAAGAGCTGGGCTGTATCGAGCGCATCGAGGCTCAGCGCGTGGCCGGCATTCCGCGGCATGGCCATGGGGTGCGCGTCGTCGGCCTGGCCGTTGAGGTCACGCGCCACGCGGAGGGTCACGAGGGCCAGGTCCTCCTCCGTCGCGGCGAGGTTGTCGTGCAGGTGGGCGTGAACGCGTCGTGCGAGCTTGGCGTTCGGCATCGGTGGGCTCCTCAGTTGCGTTGATTGATCAGGGTGGGCCAGGGCCAGCCGCACTGCTCACGGCCCTGGCCTCATGGGGGTTCCCAGGTAGGGAGGCGGAGGTGTCTGTGGTTGGGCAGGCGGACGCGACGGCGGGAAGGTGCTTCTGGATCGCTGACGTGGTGGATGTGGTGGGGGCGGAGGAACGGATGTACGGAGCTGCTCGGTCCGGCTACGCGAGGCCTGCGCCGAATCGCGTGCGAGCGCTGCCAATCGTGCGGCGCCGGGCGCCAGCGCTGGACGGCCTGGCCGCGGTTCGGGCGCGCGCTCTTCGGGTTGGACGGCCCGCTCTCTCTTCACGTCGGGGAGAGTGAGCCGTGCAGCTGCGCGTTCGTACACCTCGGCCTGTCGGCGGGGGCCGACTGCCAGGACTTGAAGCCGCGGCCGGCGGTCTACGTTCTGGGGGTCGTCGGATGGAGGGAGAAAACGGTAGACGATGCGGTACCGCGGGGCCTGGCGGTTAAGGCGACGACCGACGTCGTGTTCGTGGAGGTCGAAGTAGAGCTTCCAGCAGTTGCCCAGTTCAGCGGGCCAGGCTGGTAGCTTCTTCAGCTGCCTTCCTCGAATTTCCTCGGCGGCGAGCTGTCCGATGCGGATGAGGGCGATTCTCTGCAGTTGGACGTCGCGGAGGGCTGCGATGTCAGCGCCGACTTGCGGTAGGTGGTGGCTTCGGAAGCGGTCTCCTCTCATCGTGCTGGCCTCCGTCAGCCGGGCCGGTCCTCGCTCGCGTGGCCGAGATCCCGCAGCAGTTCTGCTGCGTTTTCGGGGTCGTGCGTGGCCACGAGCCGCGTGAGTTGCTCGAGGCTGACGCCCTCTTCCCCGGCCTCGGCGACGCGTTGGCCGGCGAGGTCCACAATGTCGGCGTTGTCGATGTGTTCGGCTCGGAGTAGCGCCACGAGTAGCGGCAGGGGCATGAGAACTGCCGCGAGCTCGCCGTCTTCGGTAGTAACGATCTGGGGCTGGGCTTGGTCGGGGTTCGCGACGAACCCATCTACGACAGCGTGCAGGTTCTCTTGCAGCCATCCAACGCTTGTCATGTCGGCTCCTTCAACATCACTTAGGGTACTGATACTCCGGGCGTTCACGAGGTTGCGGGGCGGCTGACGATACGGGAATCTTGGCGCCTCGAGTCCTGTGCTCAGAATGGGATGAACTCCGAGCAGTTCACGCCGCGGAGCCTGTGCTCGTGGTGCAGGTGTGCTTCACAGGCCGCGCACCTGCCGGCGGGCAGGTTGTCCGGCGCCCCGCAGGATGTGGCGTCGCACACCGTGCAAGGCAGGCCCTTTGCCGGGTTGGGAGCCGACATCCTGATGAGGAGGCGGCCTGCGATCATCCCTGTCCCGAGTTCGACCAGGTCATCGATGGCGGCGTTCAGCAAGGGGGTGTGCTCCGTATCCAGGGTCAGCGCCTGGACGCCTCCGCCGTCGTAGTGGAGCACGAAGTGTCCGGTCCGGTCAGGCTGGACCAGCGCACGGGCAAGGCCAGCCTGGGGAGGGTTGG
This sequence comes from Streptomyces sp. NPDC006384, assembly GCF_042870695.1. Lineage (NCBI taxonomy): Bacteria > Bacillati > Actinomycetota > Actinomycetes > Kitasatosporales > Streptomycetaceae > Streptomyces > Streptomyces sp. NPDC006384. The sequence continues at coordinate 107,940 of NZ_JBIAHR010000023.1, read as the reverse complement.
ACGACTGAAGGAGCTCGCGTAGTGCGCTCGCGGCAGCGGTCTGTCGGCGTGCCACGAGTATCTCGGTGGCGCGCGCCCTGATGGTGGCGAGCTCTGTGTCGCTGCGGTCTTCCAGACTCCGTAGATCAGCTTCCGCGAGAGCGGTGAAGGTGGCGCCGAGAGGTGGCATGGACAGGTCCATCGGTTGTTCCTCTGATCGGGCCCGGGCGTCGCGGTCGTGGCGGCGCCCGGGCACTGCGTTCGGGGTGCTGTCTTCGTGATGGGTTCGCAGAGTGCGTTCGGTCAGGTGTCCAGGTGGGATGCAGTCTGGGCCCGTGCTTCCTGGCTGATGAGGGCTTCCCACTGAGCTCCGGTAACAGAAGCCAGGTCGACTGCCTCGCCCGCGGCGGACCGTTGGAGCAAACCTTCGACGGCGGCCGCAGAAAAGCACACACGGCCGTCCTCGTCACAGTCCAGAGAGTCGTGAGGGCCTGGGAATGGCCCCAGGAACGGGTGGTGCAGGTTGAGCTCCCCCATGATCTGTATTCCGTCGGCATAGCCGATGCCGCTCCAGAAGCGCCAGGACGCCCCAGGCGCGCACTCGATCAGGGCGCGCATCATGGTCGTATGGGCGAACTCGCCACTGTTCGCGGCATTATCGGTGCCGACGGGGAACGTGTCGCAGGTGTACAGGGAGTCGTCGGTGAGCTGCGGAGGCATGGAGGCGGCGGGAGCCTCGCGGAAGCCGCGTCCGGTCAGCAGTGCGTGCAGGCGCGGCTGCTGGTCGGCTGGGCAGGTCGCGAGGTGCAGGTAGGCGCGGCGGCTTTCGTTTCCCATGGGGCGATTCCTTTGCGTGAGGTTGGTGTTGCTGGGGCCACCGGTGTGATGGCGCAGGGTGAAGGTAGGGAGGCGACTGAGCGCATTCAAGGCTTCGGGCGAGCTCTTCGTGAGTTGGGGCGAGGCCGACCAGCGGCCCTCCGAGGGGCTCGCCGCCCGCAGTTGGAGGCGGGCGGCGAGCTCGTGCTGACTGTGTTTAGCAACGGGCGCCGCAAGGGGCGCTCTGCTCGGTCAGAAGAGGAAGACGGGGGCGGTTCAGGGTGGCCCGTTCGATCTCTTTCCGGGGTGGCTGGGAGAGAGCCATCCGTACGGCTTTTTCCATCCGTTCGAACTCGGGCGTCTCGTCATCGAGGACAATTCCGGGGTCGGGTCCTCCCTTCTTCCGTGCCAGGTCAATAAGGTCGTGCATGGAGCGCCCGGCTTGGAAGGTGTCGCCGCGGACTGCCTCGACCAGGGCGATGAGGTTGGCGAGTCTGGGACGGCGCCTTACCGCGATGATCAGATCTCGCTTCGAGCTCAGGATGCAGAAACTGCAGGAGCAGCGGCTGGTTCCTGCCCAGTCCCCCGCGCCGGGAAACGAGTCGTAGGTCCAGTGGTGCTGGAGACCGGAGGCGGCGTGGAAGTCCTTGACGTCCTGGGTCGTCCAGTCCTTTGCCGGGCACCATTCGTCGGTGTGCCGTATCGAGTTGCTGCTGATGTTGCGGTAACCGGGACGCTCCGCTCGATCCCGGGATTCTTCGCTGCGCAGCCCGAGCACTTTGAGACGGCGGACCGGGCGGGTCAGTTTGCGGGCGGTCGGTGTGTGGGCTAGGCCGAGAGTCACCTTCAAGTTGTTGATTATCGGTGTCATCGCGGCTTCTTCAAGCTGCTCTTTGAAGGCCTTGGTGCAGAAGCGTGTACCGAGGCGGGGGAAGCGGCCATATGCGGCAATATAGGTGAGCAAGTCGTAGACTGCAGGCATTTCGTCCTGGGTCATCTTCGTTCGCTCCAGATGACGGCTCGCCGGCAGACCCGAGGCACTGCTTTGGAGAGCCGCAAGAGTACTGACGCTGGGGAAGACCTCGGTTCCGACCTGGACCGAAGGCCATTCGAGCGCTCCCAGCGTGGCGTGAAAGCTGTAGACGCGATCCACCACTCCTGCTTCGCGAGCCTCCTGCATCGCCAGGCACTCCATGAGCCAGCTGTCTTTTCCTCCACTCAGGTTGGCAGTGATCACGTCGTACTGGGTCAGGTCAGGTGTAGGACCATCGGTGATGGTATTGCCCTGCTCAACGGCGGGAGGCCGGGCGGCGAGGTCGAAATGTGTTTCAGAGGTCACGAGGGTTCCTTCGCGTGGTCGTGGGTCTTCTGAGCGGCGAACTCACTGCAATCTATTTATTAAGCCTGCTTCATTCAATACGCGTCGATGTTCGTTCTGTGTAGCGCCTGCGGGCGGGCGGCGCCGTAGTCAGGAGGCTCTTCCCACCGGACGGGACAGTGCCGAGGAACCCTCCCGCCCCGCAGGAGCAGGCCAGCTTCCCGTCGTCCGGTTCTTGTCGTGCCGCATGTGCTTGGGGAGCGTCGACTACCGCGCTCTCCGACCTCCGGTCCAGGGCGGCCCATGCCCAGCCCGTCGTAGTCCGAGGCAAGGAGTTGATGTGAGCAGACCGGACGATTGCCAGGGTGTAAGCCCTCTGAGTTCCGGCGTCAGTTATGGGCGTCTGCTCCGTGCGCCATACGCGGCTCGCCTTTTGTTCTCCACCTTGGTGGGGCGCCTGCCCAACGCAATGGCTCCGGTGAGCCTGCTCCTCGTGGCTCAGGCTGATCACGGCTCTCTCGGCTTCGGCGGGGCACTCTCCGCCGTGTATCTGGTGGCCTTCGCCGTCGGACAACCAGTCCTCGGACGTGTCGCGGATCGGCGAGGCCCTACCCTGCCGATTGTCTCTGGCGCGATCGCGGCCTCCTGCGCGCTCGGGGCACTGGCGGTCGTTGGCACTGAGAGCCGCGGGCTCAGCGTGGTGCTGGCAGCCGTGGCTGGCCTCTCGAACCCTCCGCTGGAGTCGGGGCTGCGCACACTGTGGCCGAGGATCCTCCCTGCCCGCCCCGAGTATGTTCGCGCGGCGTATGCCCTGGACAATGGTTCGCAGGAGGCCGTCTACGTGGCGGGGCCCCTGCTGGCCGCGTTGCTCGCCGGGTTTACTCCTGGGGGAGCGCTTGCTGCTACCGCGGCGGTCGGTTTGGTTGGAGGGCTGTCCCTTGGGCTGTCACGGCCTGCCCGGGAGCTGAGACCTCTCGCTGTGACGGAGCGCCATTGGCTCGGCCCATTGCGCAGCCCGGAAGTCCTCGTGCTCCTGGGTGCTCTGGTATGCGCTGGAGGGGTAGTCGGCGCGGTACGTGTCTGCGCTGCGGCTCAAGGCGAGGTTCTGGACGTCACATGGCTCGCCGGCGCCCTGCCTGCCATCATGTCCTGCGGCGGCCTGGTCGGAGGGCTCGCGTACGGTGCGCGGAGTTGGCCCGGGTCCCCCTTGACGCATCTGGTGCTGCTGGCTGTCGGACATGCCGTTGCATGGGTTCCGATGCTGTGGGGACCGCATGCTGCGTCCTCCGCGGCTCTCGTGGTCCTTCCGGGGGTGTGTTTCTCGACTCTGGTGTGTGTGGCCTGCCTCGTCATCAACATGGTGGCCCCGGCGGGTACGGCGACTGAGGCGTTCGGCTGGCTGATAGCAGCGATCAATCTGGGCATCGCGGCTGGGTCGGCTGCAGCTGGATGGGCTGACGGACATTATGGCGTTGCGCTTGGGGCCTCCGTCGCTGCCGCGCTGGTACTGCTTATCGCCGGCGGCCGGCTTCGCGCCCGGGCTGCCAAGGGACCGGCTGCGGCTCGCTCCGGACCATCCTCTGCTGCGGACCGCCTACACGACGCGGTAGCGCCCGTCTGAAGGCGGTAGCACCAACGAGAAGGGGAGGGGCCCGGTCACAGCCGGGCCCCTCCCCCGCACGGTCACGCAGCCAGGTCGAGCCGAACGATCGGCACTGGGCCGCCAAGCCGCTCACTGGCGACAGGAGCGTAGTCACGCAGCGGCGGATACCAAGTGCCCGAGCGGCCAGTGGTCTTCAGCCACATCGCCTCGAAGCCCGGCCGTTCCTTGTCGGCGATGCCAACGGGAGCGGCCACGAGATACGCCTCAGCACACGGGTAGCCACTGCCCCGGCGGAGGTAGTGTGCGCGCTCGATACCGGAGGTCGTTCCCCGCCCCAGCTCGGCTCCCCGGCGGGCCGCGAACTTCCGCACCAGGGCTTCCGCGTCGCTGCGGGACCCCTCGAACAGGGTGCGCACCGACCGCCAGGCAACTCCCTTCTTCGCCTCACCTCGGCACTGGGCCGAGCCTCCGCACCACGGCGGGTCGACCCGATGAAGCGGGGCGCCCTGCTCGTCGTGTCCGATGACGTGCTCGAGAGGAGGGTGTTCCCGTTGGCAGGTTTCAGTGCGGGGCGCGTGGCACCACCACCGCGGGGTGCTGCACTTCTTGCCATGATGCTGGCGGCAGTCGTCTGTGCGTGCGGCATCGTAGACCCGGCGTACCTCGTAGACGGCGTGCGGAGCCACGTCGAGGGAGCGGCGGTAAGTCTCGATGATGGCTTCGTTTGCGGGGTCCTCAAGCAGCCGACTGAGGAGTGTCGAGGTCGCATACAGCGAGGAATTCTCGTTGAGGGCGAGCGAAGCCTGTTCCATTCGCAGCACGTAGGCTGCATGTTCCGGGTATTGACGCAGCCGTGCTTCGTGTCGCTCTCTGGACGCTGCGACACCCGAGAATGGGCACATCCAGCAATATGACTTGTTGACGGTTACTCCCGCGCGCTCAAGGACGTATCGCTCTACTTCCGAGCGCCCCATTTCATCATCAATGAGAGGGTAGTACGGGGTGCAGATAGTTCTTCCTGCGGCCTCATTCACCTCGTTCTGAATCCTGCTGTCCTTAATCATTCGGGCGATCTCGTCATTGTTGTACCCGATGGCGCGGCGGCACTCGTCGCCCTCAAGCAGGTAGTCGAGGATGTTGTCCAGCACCCAGCCTTTCGAGCGTATCGAGCAGGTCCGGCGGCCATTTGCGACCTGGGGAACCGTTCCGGCGCGCGTAAGCCAGTCAGACAGGCGCCACGGACCTTGCTGGAATACCTTATCGGGCTTCCGGGTATCCGCAAGGACAGCGATTCCGTCCGCGTCAGACGAACCCATACGACTGACTTGCACCATTCGAACATTGGCTTCCCGCAGGCGGGGCAATAGGTATTTCTCTGCGGTTTCCAAAGTATCCGGAAATTCGTTGCCGGTGACTGCGTGAACGACCACCAGATCGGACAGGTCAGGCTTCAAGCCGTACCTTTCCGGGTCATCCAGGAATTTAAGTGTTATCGCCCAACTGTCCGCTCCAAGCCCAGTTGTCTGCACCGTCTTCACCAGCGCCTCCTTGCCTGATACCTTGCAAGCCCTTACGACTTGCAAGGTATTTACAGGGATGACGCCATTCAATGATTTCAGAGAATTAGAGAGCTAAGCTCGGGAGTAGAACTTCTAGGCGGAACCCATCTCCTCTTTCTGCCGCCCCGCCATTTCTGTGCGGGCACGACATCTTCACCAGGCGGCGTCACGCTTGGGGTAGGGGAAGCTCTCCGGCATGAGCGAGCGCTGCCGCCTGGAGGGGCGCAGCCGAAGGGCATAGCGGTGGTTACCCCCGTGGCGCATCGACACGGCGCCGACCTGTGGGAGGATCTCGGTGAGCCAGTGATCTCCCGGCTCTCCTGGACGCCGCGGACGGGCCCCAAACGCCTCAAGCCGCCGTTCAGCGCCCGCATGACCGGAGTGATTGGATTTGATCTTTGCCAAGGTACGTTCAGCCAGGACAGTCCCGTCTGGGAGTACGGTGAGAGTCCTGGCTCTGGTGCGCTGCAGATAGCGCATATTTAGAGCTTGGTAGATGATGCCTACGTGCCCGGGGAAGAGCTGTTCGGGGCCATGCGGAGTCTGGCGGAGCCTGGGCTCAGGGTCGCTATGAGCAATTATCCCGCGGATGCCTTGAGAGTATGCTTGCCGGAAACAGCGCGCTGCGAACCAGCTCTCAGCCGGCGCTTTCACCTCGTCGAGTAGAACGAGCCGGTTCAGTTCGACGGACTGCTGATACGGGATTAGATCTGGAAAGGGCCCGGTAAGTACGGCCTGGCGCATCGGGATCCCAAGGGTGAGAACCCCCACGAGAAGCGGTCGCACGCCGGTTACATCAAGAAGGCCATAACAGAGACTGACTGGCGGCCAGGTGCTGCTGTAGTGGTGGGTCTGTACGAAAGAGCGGGCAGCACCAATGGCAGGGCCCGCGAGTTCGGCTACACGGTACGCGTCGGGGTCGAAGCCGCCGTCGCTGGTTCGGCGCCAACTGTGCCGGCCACGGTTCCAGCGCTGACAAGCGTCGGGCTCTGGAAACGGGAGTGCAAGTTGGTGGTTGTTGAGGCTCACGGCAAAGTCCTGTCGTCGTGAAGCGATGCGGAATGGTCGGTGGTCTGGCCTGGCTGAGAGGTGTGGCCAGGGGCTGTTTTTCGGCCGCGGATGCAGCGGCCTTGGCGCGGACCCCTGAGCCCCGCAATCTCCGCTAGGCCGTGGATTCGAGCCGCCGAACCCTGTTCGGCCCGGGTGGGGAATGCAACCAAGAGGAGTTGGACCAGGCTGGGAGGAGCATGGCGTTGAGCAACGCCGAGCTGTTCGACCGGTCTGCGGCCGGGGCAGCATGTTTGCCTGCCCCGGCCGCAGAAGTGATGTGGCGGCTACTTGAGGCGGTCCATTTCCGCCTTGATGAGTACCGTGACCGGTGCCAGCCAGCTGCCCTCGCTGTCGTAGGGCGTTCGTCCGGCAGCCGTGGCCTCGATGGCGTCGGCCTGTGCGGCGTACACGCCGCCCAGTGCCCGCAGGTCGCGGACGGCGCTCGCGGCTCCCGAGGCGAGGGGCTCGCGCCAGCTCCGGTCGCTCTTGTTGCGGACGTTGTACAGGGGGCCTTCTACGGCGATGTGGGCCAGGTAGAAGACTGGCGGGTGGATGCCAAGGAGTCGGCCGAGCGCTTGGGACTTGGCGTACTCGGGGAGTGTGGCGAATCCGTGGGCGCGGCGGTATCCGGCGGGGTGCGGGCGGGTGATGAGCCCGAGGTGCCGTGTCTGCAGGGCGAGGGGCTTCATCAGTTCGGTCAGGGTCTTGCCCGTCTCCTGGCGGACGGACGCCAAGCGCGCTGTGACGAGGTCCGCCAGCAGTCGGCGCGGCTCGGGCGCCTGCGCCTTGGCGTGCTCGCGTCGCAGGGTGGCGGTGGTCACCGGCTTGGTCTCCCGATGCGCGGTGGTCAGGTAGGCCCCGGCGGGCAGCTTCTCCGCGTCCCAGACCTCGGCGTCCACGAGCGGGATCTTCCGGTGCTCACGGTTTCCCAGCTGGGTGAGGGCGAGGGACGCTGCGATGCAGAGTGCCCTCTCAAAATCCCGAGTGCGGTCGAAGAAGCTCTGGAAGCCGGGGGTGCGGGCGGCGTACCGATGGCCGTACTCGTGGAAGAGGGTCTGGAGGGTGTCGGTGAGGTCGTCGAGGAGGTGGTCCTGTATGCCGACCGTGTCGGTCGTGGGCCAGTAGGCGCCGCGTGCAGAGCAGCCATTCTGCCCAGCCTCGTGGTGGGTGAAAACTCGGAGGGTGCCCAGGCAGCCGCGCCCGAAGGTGGCCTCCATGATGCCTCGGGCAAGGTCCAGAGTTCGGCGGTGTGAGTGGCTGAGCTTGGTGATCGTGGTCCAGATGGTTGTGCGGGTGGGAGCCTCACGGGTGCGGGAGGCTGCCTCGGCTTGGGGCGGGTCCCCCACTCCAAGCAGGTGCATGAGGGCTCGGTGCTCGGTGGGGTTCAGGCCACTGGTGATGCACTTCCATCCCCGGTCCTGAAGACCGAGTTCGGCTTCCTGCGCGAGGTTGCGGGCGTTGTGGTAGACCCGTCCGTCGGGCCATCGGTTCTGGCCGATCTCACGGAACAACTGTCGGACTTCGTAGGAGGCGACGCTGGTGAAGAACGCCTCGGGACCGGCGAGCTCGCCGTCGTTGAGGGCGTGGTCGACGAACCTTGTCAGGACCTCAAGGCTCGTGCACTGGGCGAGCGCGGCTCGGATGTGCTGCTCCAGGACCCGGCTGCTGACGATGGTCCGGTCGCGGTTCTGGTGCTCCTTAGCGGTGGCCAGAGGGAGGTCGTAGCTCGCGACCAGACGGACGTCAGTGGTGACCAAGATCCCTCCAACCCAGATTCGTCCCGGCTGGCCGTCGAGGACGATGGTCGCCGTGCCCTGGGGCGGGCTGTAGTTCGCTTCGTTCAAGTAGCGGATCTCAGAGATGAGTTCGTCGGCGAGCTGCTGGTCGCATTCGACCGTGATGCGGGTGCCTCGGACGCGCTGGTTGTCCGTGAACATGAGGGTCAGCACGCGGGCGCTGTCCGTGCCGCCGTGGGCACTGATGTTCTTGAGCAGGTCGCTGTCCTCCAGTCCAGCGCTGAAGCTGTAGCCCACGGTCTCCACGGTCACCGCGCCGATCTGGGGGTCTCGGGCGAGCACGAGCAAGGCGAGTTTCTTGCCTTCGCCGAACTGTCCGATGTGGCGGGAGTCCTTGGTCGAGCCGCCGAACAGCAGGCCCTCGTAGGGGATGCCCGCCCCGTCGTCCTCGATCGTGAGGTGCCCTTCTGACCAGGTGACACTGTAGGTGGGGGACGCGTCGATCGCGTTGGAGACCAACTCCTTGAGGGCTCGCTTGGCGGTCCAGTCCTTCACGTAGTCCGACGCCATGGGGTACTCAAGTTTGCGTGCCTTGTCGGGCGCGGGGGTGGCCGTGGGCGTGGTCATGGAATCTCCAGGTGGGAGCGATCAGGAGCCGGATTTCCGGTCCTGGTCCGATCAGCCGGACACCTGCAAACTATGTTTTCGAAGTCACTTATTCGATAGCTGGAGAGGTTGAATTCAGGTGCCGCCACGCTCGTGTGGCGGGTCCAGGCTCTGCTCCCGCTCTCCTTGGGTTGGGATCGCCCCACCCCCGGGCAGAGCTGGCGTGGTGGAGGCAGGTGGCATGCAGCTTCGCCTGCGCTGCCAGCTCTACCTGTCCGACGTCTTCCGGACGTTCAGACCCCCAGATGTCCGGGCCCGCAGAACGAAAGGCCTTGACAAGGCAGTAGGCCGCAAACGGGAGTGTCCAGCAGCCCCTGGGCGACCCTGCCCGAGCGGCACCGACCCATCCGCCGCTGGAGAAGCAGACGTCAAGGCTGCGGCGCTTCACCAGTCAGGGCAACGGTCCGGCCCCTGGCCTCCTGGTCGGTACGGCGAGAGACTGGGGCGTGGCCGGCGTCCAGGCTGATCAGCAACGAGCCCCCGCTCGGCTATGGCCGCCATCTGTGAACGAGCGGGATGCTCGCGATCGCTCAGCTCACGGACGTGGGCAGTTCACCCAGTGCACGCGCGGGGAAGCGGTCCCTTCTCGTTGATGCTCCTACTCCCAGCTGCGGCCCACGGCTTGCCGTCGGGCTTAGCTGCCCTCGTCTCCCCGCGGATCCATGGGCAAGTCGGCCAGTTGGCACGCCAAACCAGCACGGCCACGGGTTGACCGGTGCAGCTCGTTCAGCTCTATCGGTCGACTGCTGCTGGTGGCTGCCAAGGCCGGCATGGCTAGTCCTGGATGGAGAACTGTTCCTTGAGCCAGTCGACGATCGTGCTGGTGTCGTACTCGTAGGCACTCCGGCCTACCATCAGATGCCTTCGCCCCAAGGGGGCGGGAGCCCCCTCGCGCTTCAAGCGCTTCGCGACCCAAGCATCGGAGCGCCCTGCCGCTTGGGCGATCTCGACGCGGATGCAGGTGTTGCCGACCTGCTGCGCCCACTGCTCAAGGTGGCCGGCGGTCAGTGGGCCCAAGCGCTTCCTTTCCCCCCGGAGCTCTCCCCGGTAGAAGCTCGCGACTTGAGCTGCGTCGTACTCGTACTCACCTTCGCCGTGCCCTTCTACTACCGGGTCGTTGTCGCGGCCTTTCGCGGTCAGGCGGTAGGTGACCCTCGGAGCCAGTTCTGCATCGCCTCGAGCGACCATGGCGGCGAAGTTGGTGCGTGAGACACCTGCCTTGACGATGTCGTCGATGAGCAACGATTGCGGATAGCACTCCTTGAGGAGTTCCCAGGCGAGATACTGCTTGGTTCCGACGCGAGGCGAGTTTCTGCGGCCCGCCGGAGTGAGTCGGTAGCGGATCTCCCGCGTGCGCTCGAGCATTCCGTCACGGGCGAGACGTTCGAGGGTGAGCTGCTTGATGTCGTGCTCGAGTAGCGCCTCTTCTGGAACCGTTTCCGACTGGCTTCGTTCGATGAACGTCTTCACTGTCCGCCACACGCTGCGTACTCCGACAGGCCTTGGGAAACCGTCACTAGACGCGGCTTTGTGGACTGCGGCGATGCTGACCTTGCGTAGGGCCGCGATCTCGCTGGCGGTCAGGCGGAGCCCAGGGGTAGCGGGAATCTCCCCGAGGGCGTCGGCGGCCTTGGGGCCGGGAGCGGTGCCAGCTTCGTCTGCAGAGAGTTTCGCGGCGATGTAGAAGGCACCGAACAGGTCACGATTGAAACGCCGGGCTCCGTGAGGCCCGTCGCGGTCGACCTCCGGGGGAAAACCTGGCCATGTCTGCCACCGCCGGACTGCGTCCACGTCCCGAAGGGTCACGTCCGCAATCTGCTGAAATGTGATGATCTCGGGCAGCGCACTGAGCCGCCGGGCGAACTGCTCGCTCAAGCTCGGGGTGCTGGACATGGCGCGCTCCGTCGGTCGGTTTGTCGTCTGGGAGCCGTGTACAGCTCCGTTCGGGCAGCGGGGGCTCAGCGCGCGGAAGCGGCTGATGCCAGTCCTGCGGCGAGCCACGGGCCTTTCCCTCGACACGCCCAGGCGAGATGCAATCTAGCTTGTCAGCGTGATCTGGTGCAATGAGGGGGCCGGCGCGCGCCGCAGCGCAGTCGGCACCACAGGGAGCCGACTGCAATGCCGATCATGCCGGGGAAATGCCACGCCCTGCGGACATAGAAGCGGGCTGCACTGTCTGCATCTGCTCCGTGCGCCCGCCGTTGCGAGGCGGGGGTGCGGTCCCGGCCGTGCGGGCAGCTCGCCTGGTCGCTTCGTCTGCCAGGCGGCGCGCGGCAGCGCAGACGTCCGGACGGTCTGTGACCTGCTGTGAGCGGGAAGTGTTCAGCGGTGGCTGTGGTGAAGTCGGCGTGGAGGCCGTCGGGGCCGATTGTCGCTCGTACGCGGCCGCCACGATGATGAAGAGTTCTGCCTGGGCAGCGGTTACTGGTGCGGTTGCAAGGTCCGTGGCCCGCCTGCGGAGGTGGTCCCCAAGCTCCTGGATGCTCGTGGGCCTTTGGGAGAGTGTCGTGGGGTAGCCGGCGATCCGGTTCCTGTCGTGGGGGATGAGTCCTTCGGGGGGTTCTCCGTGGTGGGCCTTGTAGCGGCTGTGCCAGCGCGCGCGGTTAAGGATCCACTCTTCTTGGAGGGCGTGTCGCTGTGCCCGTGGGAGACCGGGCGTGGCCAGCTGAGTTTCGATGATGCGCTGGGTGCTGGCGTAGATCTGGAGCCGTCGGTCACCGCGGGGCGCGAGCACGGGCTTGGCGGGTTGGGGGCGACTGCCGCGCAGGCGTTCTGTGAGCTGCTCGATACGTTGGCTGGCCGCGGGAGCACGCAGTCGGGCGGCGAGGTCCCTGAGCTGCTCCGCTGTGCGGACTAGGAGGTCGAGTGCTCTGGTCCAGAGCGTAGGGCGTTGGCTGGCGCGGATCCGGTTCAGCTGCGGCAGTGTCTGGTCGATCTGCGCGATGAGGGCGCTCAACTCGGTGCGGATCCGTGGTGGGGTGCGCGGTGAGTCGTTGATGGCCTCAATGTGGGTGTCGAGGTCCGCTCGGGCGCGGGTGAAGACCGGGGGAGGGCCTGGTCGGGCTGGCTTGGCTGCCTGTGCTGCGGGGGCGCCGGTTGACACATTCGCTGTGGAGGCGTTGGCGGTGCTTGCCGTAGCAGCGAGGGCTTCGAACAGTTCACGGAGGGCGCTGATGTGCCGATCGAGATGTTGGTCGCTCGTGCCTTCTTCCACCTTGGTCTGGACCGCGTCCTGCAGGACTTGTGTCTCCAGAATTACGTCACCGTTCGTCCCGGGTGGCTGTCCGGGCCCCTTCGGGCGTGCGGCCGTTTCCGCGCGCGGCGGCTCCGACCCGAGTTCGAAGGGCGCCTGGGGGCTGGTCTGAGGTCCTTCGGCGCCGGCGTCGGTGGTGGTTTGAAGGAATTCCGAGCGCGGTGGGGCGGGCTTGGGGCGTACTGTCGCCGGCGCTGGGTCGGGTGGCGTCGGCTCGGGCACTCCTTGGGCAGCATGGTGTTCAGTGGGCGGGGGGAGCGAGACGTCGGTGTCGAGATTGACACTGGTTGCGTCGGTGGTAGTGGTTACGGTGTGTCGCGATGCGATGCCGGTTCGGTCACCGTTTTGCGGGGCCTGACGCTGGGAGCCGACCTTGTCCTGACGGCTCTGGGGTTCAGGTCCGCCGTGGCTGCCGCCGTTGTCATGCGCGGGGCTGTCAGGGGCACCGTCATCTGCGTCGGTGGCGATCGCGCTGCCGGTGGCCGGGATAGCCAGTTGGGTCTCGTTGAAGGCGCCTGCTCCGCCATGGTCAGGTACGTCGGGGCGAGGTGTCGCGACGTCGGGGTCGCTGCTGGCCCTCGGCGGCCGGGATTCGTCCTCGTCTGCTTTTTCCGTCACCATTTCGTTAACCAGCGTGGCCTGGACCTCTTCCCGTGCGGTCTCCTTGGCTGGCTGCTGCGGACGAACGGGCGATGCTATGTCGAACAGGTTGACGATTACGGGTTCGGCGGCATGTGCCCATGTAGCGACCGCGTGCTCGAAGTCTGAGGCGGTGAGGCGGGAAAGGTCCGAGTCGGAGATGACCGCGATCGGGATGGAGGGTTTGGAGGTGTCGTCGGTTAGCCCCAGGTAGAGCCACCGGGAACCTATCTGGAGGTCGGCTACTTCCGGTGGTTCGGCGCTGACCATGTGGTAGATGGTGATCCCGTCGATGTCGCCGAGCACGGTGGGCACCGTGGGTGCTTGCTCGCTGCCGAGGGCCGAGCCGGCGAGCTCGTGCAGGGGAGCTTGCTGGGCTGGATCGGCTTCGGCCGTATCTCCGTTGTGAGGTACAGGAGGCTCTGAGGTGCCTGCGGCCGGGGGCGTGTCGTCGGGCGACGGTGCGCTGTGTTCTGCGGCAGGAGCGGCGGCTGTTGCCTCGGCGCGCGCTACCAGGTCTTGGCCGAGGGCCGTGAGGTAGGGCACGAGCGGCCTCGTCCCACTCGGCGTGTCGACCAGGATGTCCGGGGGCAGGGACTCGTTGCGGGCCGACTCCCAGAGGTCTCTGACCTGCTCCGGGAGGGTCGCGGCGGTAGCCGCATCGACGATTTCCTGGGCTCGGCGTTGCTTGTCTGGGTCAGGGAGAGATGAAGGAGCCGGCGCTATCCCGGTTTTTTGATCGACGGTTTCCTGCGGGGTTGTGGTGGGGCCTACTTCGGAGGCGGGTGCGCTCACTTGGGGGCGGTCCGCGCTGGTTTCGGTTGCGGCAGGTGGCTGGTCGGCGGGCGGCTGGCTGAGCTCGCTATCTGCGGCCGCCGGTGCGGGATCAGGAGGGGTGAGTTCTTGATCGTCGGAGATGAGCGGTCGCCGCAATGGCACGGGCGGGAGTTCTTCTGCGGACGCCGCAAATGGGCGGAGCCGGACCAGGAGGTCGGGCTGCTCGATGACCAGGTCCTCAGTCAGGGGGTGACGCTCCTGGTCTGCCGCTATCAGGCGAACCTGGCTGAGGCGGATCGAGTAGGTTTCGTCGTCGCGTCCCTTCAGCTTGGCTCGGATGCGGGATCCTGGTTCCCCCAGTTGTGGGTGTTCCAGGGATCGCTGCAGCTGAGGATCCAGATCCGCGGGGTCGAGTTCGACCCAGGTCCCTTCGGGGACGGCCCAGCCGGCCTGAACGTCTGCGTACGCCACTCCGTCGGCGGTGACTGGGCGTGTGGTGTCGCTCGGCACGGTCATGTTGCGGGCGAGGACGACCGTGTCATCCGTGTCGAGGACGAGTGTGACGAGTCCGCTCGGGCTGACGGTTCGGCTTCTGATGTCGAAGAGCCTGAGTTCGTCGTCCATCTCGAGCAGGATCAGTTCTCCCGCTTCCAGGTGGTCCGCCCACTGGTGGCCGGCGGGTGCCTGCGGTCGTCGCGTGCCTGCTTCGAACTTGAGGTATTCCGTCGCGGCGTGTGAGTCGGCGCGGCCGTGGGATCGGTCGAAGTGGGCGCGTTCTCTCAGCAGGGCAAGGTACAGCGGAGCGCCGTCCTCAGTGCGCCAGGTCTGTGCTGTCGCGGGGAATGTGGGAGACGCGAAGTCTATGGTGCCGGGTCCTCCATGGCAGAAGAGGGTCGTGAGGCGGTTCGCGAACTCCTCCGCCTGATGGGCGTCCGAGAATCCAGCGAGAGGCCACGGTGGCTCACCGTCGAAGCCGTAGACGTACTCGTTGGGCCAGATGACAGTCGCGGTGGTGGCAGGGAGGAGTTCCCAGCTGCGGTCGGTCTGCTGGTGCAGAGCGAACTGCCCACCGGCGACCAGTTGAAGTGTGCTGAGGTCGTGTACCTGCCGGCCTTGCGGTCCCTCGGCCCAGAGCTCTCGAAGAAGGCGCGTGGTAATGGGCCGCCCGTCGGCAGGAGCCGTTACTGCAGGGTGGGCTGTGGGGTGCGCGATGGTGACGTTCGCGGTGGGTTCGTGGGTGACCTTCCTGGTCCCGCCTCGCGGTCCCGCTAGTATGAATTCCAGTACGCTGCTGGCCCGCTTTCCTGAGCCGCGGGTGCGGCGCTCAATGGATGTGACCTCAAGGTACTCGGTGCGCTCCTTGCCTTTGGAACCGCGGGTCGCGGCCAGGCTGTCACCGAGGCGCACGTGTCGCGCGGGGAGGTGAGCGACGTCTTCGCCAGCTGCCTCCGACCTGTCCAAGTCCTCCCAGCGTGCCACGTCCTCTGGGTCTTGGATACTGGGGTACCGCTGGGTGTCCTGGCGGCTGATGAGTGCCGGATGAACTATCAACCGGCGGCCTTCTTCATCGAGCACGACTTGCCACTCGCCGGTCCCGAAGGGGGCGGGGGCTGCCCCGTCCGCTGTGATCGGGTGTGAGGTCGTCGCCTTGCCGGGAAGGGACCGGTGCAGGAGCAGACGGGTTCCGTCGGCATGGAGGAGTCGGCCGGGACGTAGCAGTGTGTCTGCTGGCCGTGCGTGCGGCACCGGTGTCCTGGAGTCCTCCAGCGGTGCGGTGGCTACAGCGGGAGACAAGTCTCCAAGGTTGAGCGGTGGGTGCATGCGCGGTCCCGAAGCTGCACCCTCGTCTACCAGCGGTTCGCTCGCATGAGTTCCGAGGGGATTCAGCGCAAAGTGGTTTGCGTCATCCAGGATCGCACTGTCTCGGTCGTCGGCACCGGGTGAACCGGCTTCGTCGGTGGTCGACCGGTCTTTGCCTTTGCCGGGTGTTCCGACCTCCGTGTCGCTGGGGCTGCCGTCTGCGTCAGCCTGGCCGGCGTTGGCCATGTCTGCTTGCGAGGTCTGCCGAGTGGGAGTGTCCGAGACTCGCGCGGTGTCTGTGCTCGTGTCGCTGGCTGCGGAGTCGTTGTCGGTCTGGCCCGGGCGCCGCCAGAGGTCCCACTGCTCCGGGGTGAACTTCTCCACCAGGCCGCGCTGCGGCATGGTGACAGTGTGGCGGATGCCGCGGTTCTCCCACTGCTGCCGGTCTTCGTTCCACTCCCGGCGCTCGTAGGAGATCTGGGTGCGGCTGAGTGACGTCGACGAAGCGCCCCAGAATGTGCCGTAGTACGGGGCGATCCGGTTGTTGACGCCGTCCTCGGCCTGGAAGGAGACCAGGTCGCCGTCCTGCAGATCCCATGGGTGGTACAAGGTGCCGCCGTTGGGGCCGTCGCCCTGTGGCTGCGGGGCGCGGTCGGGGAGTGCCTGCAGCGCCTCGTCAAGGACGGTACCGAGGTCGAGCATGCCAGCGCGGGCGACGTTCACCTGCGCGTGGTCGCCAAGAAGTTCCCGGGTCAGGCGCTGTGCGATGAAGTCGAGTTGCCTGCGGACGCGGCGCAGGTCCTCGCGGGCGTCGGCGGTCGGCGGGTTCCCGTTGCAGATGCCGTCCAGCGACTCCCGGATCTGCTCGTAGTCCTTGCGGATGCGGCGTACCGCGTCCTTGTCATGGCGGGACAGGCCGGCCAACGTCGGCAGCGGTGGGAGTTCAGGGAGCCGGTCCGCGACCATGCGTGCTGTCGCAGTCTCATCTTGCTCGAGAGCATTGTTGGCGGCAGTGACAGGCCTCGGAACCTCCCGTTGTGCAAGGCCGAACAGGGCGCCCTGCTCCTCCTGGCGCTTCGGCTGCTCGTCCCGCTTCGGGGCGGGTCGGGTCTCCTCAGCGGCCGGGGGCTCAGCAGCATCGGTCTTCGTGGCCTCGGTGGCCGTGACGGGTCTGGCATCGTCACCCGCGGAGGCCTCCGCCTGCTCCTCCAGGCGGGCGGCGAGGGCGGACAGCTTTTGGGCCTGTATATCGAGCTGCTGGCCAAGTTCGTGGAGGGGACGGCCGATGTGCCCCTCGTTGCGGGCGACGGGGCCGGCCTGGGCGAAGACACGCACGAGTGCATTCCGGGCCGCGGTCATCACCTCTGCATTGGACCGATAGGCCTCCGCTCCCCTGCCCCGAGGGGACACACGACTCATGACAGTGTGCAGACTGCGAAGCTCGGGTTGCGGTCCGTCCCCGTCAGGCCACTGAAGCGCCGCAGCGTCCTGAAGGGCCTGGTAACTCTCCGAAAGGTTGTGCATGTCCGCCAGCACGGTGTCGTGGCTGGTGTGCTCGCCGAATAGCGGAGCTACGTCCTTGGGCGGGCGGCGCTCCCGCGGGACCACGGAGAGACCAGTCCTGTGCAGCCGAGTGAAGCTGTTCTCGGCGCCGGTGACGACATCACGGGTGAAGAACGTGGTCGCTCCGCTTGGGTGACTGGCGTAGGCGACCGCAGTGACGGCCGCGCCCCTAGCGCCGCCCTCGACGATCAGGTCGCCGACCCGGACAGCCGTGACGCCGCGCAGTTCCGGGTACAGCTCCTTGCGGTGGCCAGCAGGAGTGAGCAGTACCTGTTCAGGCATAGCCTGCACGGCGATGTCCCCGGCGGCGACCTCGTCGCCTGCCGAGTCGCGGACCACGGCGTCGAGGAGGATCGCATGACCGTTCGTCCCCAGTGAGGCCCGGTAGCCAGGGTAAATATGGCCGCTGATCACCAAGGGACTGGGCAGTTCACGGTCGGCGAGTTCTGACGCGTCGATGTCGTCCAGTGTGAATGTGACCAAGCTGCCGGGCCACAAGGTGCCGCGGTGGACGGTACGGCTCTCGCTCGATGGCGGTGCTGGTGGTTTCGTGCTGTCCTCTTGGTCCGCACCGAACAGTCCGAGCTGTTCCGACTCGCCTGTCTCCTGGGAGACCAATCCTTCCCCTGCTTCGAGGACCTGCAGGGGGGTGCGATCGCCACTCGTCTCACTGCCGCCAGTTGCCAGTTCCTGCTCTATCAGCGAGGTGTTCTCGTCTTGGGTCTCCCCATCATCAGCGGATGATGGTGCTTTGGCGTCTTGGGTTCGCTTCGCTCCGTGATGCTGAAGGATTTCGTCGGGGGTGAGGTTCGCGGTGCCGTCGTTGTCGTGGCCGCTGACTACTGCGCTCGGGGCGGCAGCGTCCCGCTCCGTGCCGCGATTCCTCGGCTCGGAGGCGGCCTGCTCGATACGTTTGCCGTAGTTCCGGTAGGCCCGTGCCTCCTCCAGGGCGGACTCCAGCCCTTCGCCACCCTCCGGCGTCGAGTGTTGGGCGCGTGACAGCGCTTCGGTTTCTACAGGTTGCTGGCCTTCGGCTGGCTCGTCCTGGGCGTCTCCGGTGGGTTGCTCTTGGTCGTCGACCTGGTGTGGGTCGCCATGGCGTTCTCCGGCGCCGGCGGCCGCGTCGCCACCCTCACCCGGCTCGCCGTTTGACCCCTCGGGGGTAGCGACGGCCGCCGCGAGTATCTCGGCGACGCTCCCGTCCCGATCGGTGTCCCGCTTGGTCAAGGGCTCGGCGTACGCGTGGGCGTCCGATGGGGGCGTCTCCGGGTAATGGGCCCGGTGGTGCGCCAGGGCCAGCGCCTCACCGGCGGGGGCGCGGTGGGCATATTCGGCGACGTTGGCGCGCTCGGTCCAGCCGCACACACACCACGCCTCGACCCACGACCGTCCCGGTCCACCGAGGGTGACAGCCTCCCGGTGTGGCACCCCATCTGCAACCGCGCTGGCGTGAAGGCGGAGCCGTTCAAGCATCGGCGCCCATGCGGACATGTAGCCGTCGACGGCGGTGCAGGACGCGACCAGGGCTCCCGCCTCGTCCTCGACCAGGAGCGGCGCCAGATTGTTGGAGGCGTCGCGGCCTTCCCACGCCCTGCGAACCGTGTAGAGGGCGCCGGTTTCGGCGACGATTGTCCACGATCCGTCAGGGTGGTACTCGATCGCCTCTGACTCCCCCACCTCCGGCAGAATCCACAGCCCGGCGTCATACTGCATGCGGCGGGCGGCGGCGAACCCGGTCGCCAGGTCCTCGCCGGTCTGGGCGGCATGATCGGCGACGGCGGCCAGGGCCGCGTCCTTGCCCTCACCGGATCCGATGCTGATTACGTCCCACCGGCCCGACGGTTCTACGCCGTGCCAGTACGCCCGCCATATGATCCCCCGCGCGCCTTTGCCCTGGCAGTCGTGGGAAATCTCGTACTCGCCGACGGTTAGCCCGGGGCCGGTGACGGTGAACTCATACCAAGACGGCTCCCCGTCGCGGGTCTCCGGTGTGACGGTCAGTGCGTTGACGTCGATGACCACGGGCGCATCCTCGGCAGGCTCCGGCGCCGCGTCGCTACCCTCCACCCCCGAGCCGGCGAGTCCCGCGAGGGTTGCGACGGCCGCGCGGGCTGCCTCGTTCGCCGCTTCCACGTCCGCGCGGGCCTGGTCCTCCGTCGGCCCGTACCCGGCAGTTGCCGCGTCTTGGGCGGCCTCGACGGCGGCGTCGGCCCACTCCGACGCCTCCCCCGCTGCCTCCTCCGCCTTGGCGCGGTCTCCTGCCTCCAGGTGCCGGACTGTCTCTCTGCCTGCCGACTCCGCCCGGATCCGAGCCGAGAACGCGCGCCCGGCGGCGCCCTGTCCAGCTACCAGCGCGGCCCGGTCCTGGCGGGCCTCGGCTGCCTGCTCAGCCGCCCGCTTCTGCGCTTTCGAGTCCCCACCCGCAGCCTTCACCTCTGCGCGCGCTTCACGCTTGGCGCGGTCGTCACCGGCTTCGCACGCCTCGGCGATGATCTGATCGGCCAGAGCCTGAGCGGGCCACGGGGCGACCTCGCCGGCGTCCAGCGCGGCCGTCAGCATCTGTCCGGCAACCTCGGCGATCCGGTCGGGCCACTGCTCCCAGTGCAGAGCACACACCTTCGGATCCCCCTTGGCGAGGGCCTGCGCGAGGCTCTGAACGTCGCGGTAACCAGTGCGCCCGTCGCGGCCGTCCACCTCGTTCAGGAGCCGGTGAGACAGGCACCGCGCGCACACGGTGTAGTGGCCAAGCTCGTTCCCCTGGTCAGTGACCACGGCGACCGTGTACCGGGCACCTGACCTCTTCGCACTGCACTTGCCTACGTACGGCGCCGACGCATCGCAGTACGCGTCCGGTGTACCGGTCAGGTCGTCCGTGAGCTGGGCCACGATGCGGAGCCGCGCGTTCGGAATGGCGCCCTCGGCACGGTTCCAGATCTTCCACTCAGCAACGTACTGCCGGTTATCCGGGCCCTTCCGGGACCAGTCCTCGCCCGTGCGGCCCTGCGCACCCTCCGGGTCGGTCAGGTGCTCCCAGCCCCACCGGCACGACGCGATAAGCCCGATCGAGCCGAAGCGGTTGACCAGGTACACGCCCTCTTCAAGCTGGACGCGGTCCGTGGTCGTCGAGAACTGGGGGGTCTGCGCCGTCAGGTGCCCGTACCGGGCCCACAGGGAAGCGAACCGGGTACGGGTCGCCGAATCCTCACGGATCCGCGCCAACACGGCGCGAAGGGGCCGGTCCTCCAGGTTCGCGGACCACCAGTACGAGCCGTCAGCGTCGTGGCCGGCTTCCCACTGATCCTCATTCGGAGAGCCGTACGTCACGGGGCGCAGCCGGAACGTGTGCCCGCCCGCCGTCGTCAGGATCCAGCCAGCTGTCGGTTCCCGCCGGTCGGTGAACGACACGGGGGCGATCGTTTCGCCCTTGATGAGCGCCGCCCGAAGCAGTGCGCCGCGCCCGTCCGTCTCCGCGTCCCCGGCCGCCTCCTCGCCGCCCGTCTCGGCGTCCGCCTGGAGGTTGGCGTGCACCTCCGCCCCCGCCAGTCCGGCCGTCGTCATCAACGTCAGCTGACCCGACGGCCTTTCGGCGTCTGCCGCAGCCGCGACCATGCCATGTGCCCTCTCTACCTGTTCGACCGCCGGCTCCGTGCCGGGCATGGACTCGATCCGCTCGCGCTCCGCTTCCCGGGCCGCTTCGGCCTCCTGGGCGGCGGTCAGCGCGACGACCTCACGGGCGTACATGCGGATGAGCTTCTGGGCATCGGCCGCCCCGTGCGCGTGCCCGATGATCGGCGCCGCCGGACCAAACCGGCCACGGCGCGCCCGAACCTCCGTGATGTCGTGCACCGTGTTCGGGTAGCCGTCGCGCCACAGGGACTCATCTCGCCCGTTGTTGCTCACGGAGTAGAACCGGCCCCCGCACTCCCACACCCCGCGCTCACCCTCCACGGGCCGAACCGGGGAGCCTTTCGGCTGGCGCTTGCCCTTGGCCGCAAACTCGATCGCTTGTGTACGGGCCTCTACGGCCTCACGAGTCCACAGGGGCGACAGGTCTGCCGGCGCGCGCCCCTCCTCGACCTCCGGGTCGTCCAGGACCTCCGGCGCCCCCTCCTCGACGGGCGCGGACTGCGCCGCCTCCTGCCGCTTCGCGCGGCTGGCCTCGTACGCCTCGGCCGCCTGCCGGTCCAATGTCACAGGGATGCGGGTAGCGAAACCGACCCTGCCGTCTTCGGCCGTGACGAGGGTGCCGCGGGACCACTGGTCACGGTCGACCGAGGCGGCCAGGCCGCGGGCGGCCAACGCGTCGTCAATATCCCAGTCGGTCAGGTCAGCCATGCCGGACGGCTGCTCACCCTTGAGGCCACGGGAGCGCAGCGGGAAGTACCCCGCGTGCACGGCGCCGCACTGACAGACGACGCGGCCAACGACGCCGGGCGACTGGTGAAACGCGATCACCTCGACGACGGCGGCGACCTGCCCGGCGACGTCCGCCGCGCATGCCGTCTGCCGGGCCTCCTCGGCCCTCGTGGCGTCCTCGAACGCGCAGCCGTACAGGTTCAACGTCTCTTCACGCCCCGACTCGGCACGCTGGGCCGCGTCTTCCATTCGTACGCACTCGGCCACGAAGTCCGCGAGCCGCCCGGCTTCCCGGTAGGTCTCCGCCGACTCCGCGTAGTGGTCGGCGTCGCGCTTCGCACGGTGGACATCGTCGTACGCCTCACGGCAGAACCGAACGGCCGACCACACATCATCCGCCAGCGCGTCAGACTCTCGTACGCGCTCCCCACATGCCTCGGCCCGCTCCACATCCCCGGCCGCGAGCACCGACGCCTCATGCACCCGCACACGGGCCGTGGTGAACCGTTCGACGGCCGCCGCCCACTGCTCCGCCTCGCGCCCCGACGCCCGGCGCGCCTCCCTGGCGGCCGTCAGGCCGGCAAGCCCTTCGGCGTCCGCATCCCTGATCTCCTCGGCCCGCTCAGCTGCGTACTTCCGGTCCCAGACAAGGGCGTTCCGGAAGTGCTCCACACCCGCATAGGCCCGCGCCGCCGTCTCGTACGCCTCCCACAGCTCCGGCGCATGCGCGGCGAACCCGGCCGCGCGGGGGCGGTAGTGGTCGCCGTGTGGGTGCCTGACCCACTCGGCAAGGTGCTTGCGCTCGTTCGCCGTGGCAAACCCCTCCGGGTTCCGGCGCACGGCCGCGATGTCGGCGAGGAGGGCACGCGTACCCCGGCCCATCGGGGACACGTCGTCATCGTCCGGGGCCGCGATGTGCTCACCGACTGCCAGGGCGAACGCCACGGCCGCCGCGTCCTGCCGATCGCTCGCCATGTTCGAGGCTGACGTGTACCGCGACGGGAACGACACCTGTCGGCCGTCCGAGCGTGCAGCCTTTTCGGCCCTCCATGCGTCGTACTGCGCGACCATCGACAGGGACGCGTCACCCCGGGGAGCGTGGGCTACGCCGTTGTTGTCTGTGTAGCCATCGAACCAAGCAGCCCAGTCGCGTTCCGAGTCCTCGAGCATGTAGATCAGGGAGCCGTACCCGCGGGCCGTCGGCGTACGGCCTTCGGTCGCCAGACGCTCACGCCATGCCTCCTCTTCCGCATTCAGCCGGTCCTGAGCTTCCGCGATCACGGGGGCAGCGAGTTCTTCGCACTCCGCGCGGTCGACGGCGCCCGCGATCGTTTCGGCCGCGTCGGTCACCCGCTTAGTGGCGAGGACGATCACGCGCCGCCAGGCAGCGCACCCGCGCGCATCCTCGCCGTTGGAGTCGGCGAGCCACGCCCGGGCGGCCTTGACGGCGTCGACGGCGCGCCGCTCCGCATCCGCCGCTTCCCGGTAGGCGGCCCCCGCTATCTCGACGGCCCGACGGCCGACCGGCCCCGTACCGTCCAGCGCGTTGTACGCATCGCGGACGTCCGCCAGACCGGCCGTGATCTTCGCACCCGCCGTGTTCATCTCACGTACCCAGGTAGCGGCATCCCGCCCCCACACGGTCCGGCCGGACTCTTCCGCTTCACGGCTCACGGGCACCTGAGCAGCAACGGCCGACCGGACAGCCTTGAAACCGGCTGACGACGCCGACGACATGAAGCCGCCCTTGTCTTCCGACCACGCCACCACGTGCTCTTCCTCCTCCACCCCCTTGGGCACCATCACAAGCCCCGTGATCACGATCCGGCGCACCCATGCGCGGCCCGTCCAATGCCGCTCCGCGCGAACGTCCCAACCCCGTTCGGCCGCCTCATGGAAGAGCACACCAGCATTACGCGGCATGCCCGCCAACACCTGAGCGGACGTCTCCGTCGGCTCCCCGCCGGTCGACTCCTCGGCCGGCGTGTCGCCCGCGGTGGGCTGCTGATCGTCCGGCCCGCTCGGAGGCGCTGGCTGCCCAGCGGCCCCCAGGTGTTCTGCAGGGCCGTCAGTGTCCCCGCGGATGGGGTCTGCCGCGAGCTGCTCGACGGCGACGTTATCCGTCTTGGGTTCAGGTTCCTTCTGCAGATCCGGGGAGGGGACGGGTTCGTGCCGCACCGAGTCTTCCGAGTGGGTAAACACTTGGCCATGCACCGCGTGATCGATGCCCGCCGCAGTGAGCGCGGCGAGCAGCTCACGGACCGCCTGGTGTTGCTCATCCTCGGACTGGTCTGTTCTCGGCCGCCACACTCCCTCCGGTACGGCATCGCGATCCCACCAAAACCGCTGCTCCCGCAGCACATCCCCGGCCTTGCGCCTGCGGTAGGTGTTGAAGACGGCGTATCCCGTCTCCGGATCATGGGCGACGACGACTCTGCCCGTGGGAACAGCGGCAGCCAGGCGCCACTGAGGCGCATCGGGCAGCGCGAAGCGGGAGTGGGGGGCAGCCAGGATGTTCGCCAGGTCGATGCCGTGCGGCTCTACCCCTTGCCGCACGTCGGGCACACCCAACGCAAGATCCATCAGGTGCCGGTGCAGGGCATGCCGATCCTCGCTCACGTCCCGCATGGTGATCACGCGGCCCTGTTCGGAGATGCCACCGGCCCGGTCCGCTCGGCGCCCGATGTCGTCCATGAGGCGTTGATAGGGAGTGTCGGAGGCGTAGCGGCCTTCGCCGAGGGCCATTTCACTGGAGAGGTAGGAGACTGCGTCGGAACCACTGAGCCCGACCACTTCGAGCAGGGGTTCGTAGTGCCGTAGCACCGCTGCGGCGTTGAGATCGGCAGTGCGTGCGGCACTGCGCCATTCAGCGGCCGCAAGTCCTCTCTCGTCGACGATCCCCGTATCCGAGGCGGCGGCCGCCGCCTCGGACTGCACTTCCTCCACGGTCATCTGCACGTCCTCAACGCCGGTGGACGCGGTGTCCGTCTCGGGCGGGGGTTCCTCCTGCGGTGCCGGAGCGGGGACGCGATCAGGGCGGGTCAGGCCGAAAGACTCGAACAGGTCCACCGTGCCTAGCCCGTCTCCGTTCGAAGCGGGAGCGTCCTGGGACGGACTTTCTTCCGGGGCGTCCTCGTGCTGTTGCTCCCGCCCGTCGTCCTGCGAGGTTGCGCTCGTGTCCGTGCCGTCCGGCTGATCCGTTGTTGTTTCCTGCCCGACGGGCTTCTCGGCGGCGCTGGCGGAAGCCCCCTGATCAGCCTGGGCTTCTTCGTTGGTCTGCCCTCTCGAGACGTCGGCGTCGATGGGCTTGTCCAAAACCGTGGTGCCCTCTGGCGCTTTCGGTGCGTTGACCGGCGGCCGGTGCCCGCGTGCCACCACGTATGGCACCGAACGGTCGGAGTGGTCCACTCGCTCACTGACCCACGGCCGGCCGGCGCCCATGCCGTTGACGGCCGTACCTGAGACCTCGCACCACCCGCCATGGGCGAGCCTGACGGACTCCACCCGCAGCCACACGGCCGAACCGGGGACCTTGACCTCAGCGCCCATGGTGAGCTGGCCACGGGCGTCCCCCGTGATCTCCCACATGCTCACCCCGTGTTCGTCGGTGCTGACGGCCTTGACCTCCGGCACGGGCACAGGCTTCAGCGGGGCGCCGTCTTGAATCAGGGATTCGCCGGTCGACGCAGCGGCCGCGGTCACCGCGGGGTGCTCCACGGGCGCCGCACCGCCGTCGGCCAGGGCGCCCCCCTCGCCCTCCCACCCCTCCATGCTCCCGGGGTCCGACACCCCGGCGGGAGGGGGTGCCGACCACTCCGGCGTGCGCACGCCGAGTGTCCCCGGCTCCGCTTTGTGCTGCACCGTGGACAGGAGCGACGGTTCCTGATGAGTACCCGAGCGCCCGACCTTGATCGGCGCCGACCACAGCAACGCCCGCTTGGCCGTCACCCGCCGTCCGGACACCCAGGCCCCCGATTGGCCCTCATTCCATACCCCGTCAATCCACACTGCGCGCAGCTCGTACGGCAGCGGCTCACCGTTCTTGATCGCCACCCCCGCCACCCGCACCGCGACCGTGCCCCCGTCGCGCTGCATTGCCACGGTCCACCCGTTGGCCATGGACACTTCTGCGAGGCTTACGGCAGCCATGGGCAGCCACACCCCTGGGGCCGTCTCGGTCTCCGCCACGACGTCCCCCACCGTGTCCCACGTCGCCAGGGTCTCGGCATCCAACGGCGTTCCGGCCTCCGGGACCTTCGGCGCCTTCCAGGGCTTGGCGTTCAGCCCTTTGGACGCGTTCACGATGGCGCGCCGCAGGTCCGTGTCCGGGCCGTGGCCACCCATGCGGTTACGGCCGGGAACGTCCTTTGCCGTCAGGGGTCGTCGCTCATCCCGCGCGGCCACAGCGTCCCCGAGCACATCGACGAATGCCGCGTACCCCGTGATCTGATCCGCCGGTACTCCCCCCGGAATCTGCTCTACGTCGTGCGACGCGTCCCACGGCAGCGTGAACACCATCGCCGCCTCGCCGTCTTCGGACAGCCACGCGCCACGACCGGCCTGGACCTCCCCCGCATGCAATCGCGCCAGGTGTGCACCTACCGCCGCTACGCGTTCCCCCGCCAGCCCCTGCTCCGTCACGATCGCGGACTCTTCCCGCTCCAGAGCGCGCACTGTATCCCGCGCGTTCCACGCCGCACGGTCGGCAGCAAGCGCCACGTCGTGCGCGTGCGCACGCCAGTCACCCGCCTGCTCTGCGCTGAGCCACACGTGATCCCCGAGCACACCCGCGCTAAGGCGCGCCTCCCGCTCCACCTCCCGCATGTCCGCCAGCCAGGCGGCACGCTCGCGCGCGATGAACTCGGCCGACTCGACACGATCCCGCGCCGCCGCAAGCTCCCCCCTCACCGTGCGCAACCGCACGTCACGCGACAGGCGCACGGTTCCCTCATACGGACCGCGGAACGCAACGGGGAACACGCCGCCCCCCTTGCCGTGGCAGATCAGCAGCGGCCGACCCTCGCCCTCCAGGACGCCGCCCTCAGACTCCCACGCATCCACTCCGCCCGGATCCGACACAACGTCAGCCGCGTACGCGACTGGAGCGCCTTGCTCCACCCGAACCGCGTCTCGGATCCACCCGGTCGGCAGCACCGTGTCAGCGCACTGCCCGCACAGCAGACGCCCATCGGCCACGGCCCACATGTCGGGAGCGTCCGACCGTATGCAGCGCGCGCAGCATCCCGGGACAGGAGTCCGCCCCTCCATCACGTCCCGGTCCATCGCCGGCACACGGTGCAGCCCTACCACCGCCGCCCACTCCGCGACCGGCGCCCCGTCGCCTTGGTCGGCATGCTCGTACGTACGCCGCACCGCATCCGCGCCGAGCATCCCCGACCCGCCCAAGTGACTGTGGGAGTCCTCACCCGCCCGCGAAGCGATCCCCCGATCCATCGTTTCCCCGTGCGTCGCAACCCGCGCCGTCTGGGGACCTTCGCCCTGGTCCGCCTCAGGGGCCGTCGTCACGAGTTCCGCCGTACGCACCACCTTGCGGAACTCCGGCCACATCAAAGGCCGGTCCATGCGTGTGCTACCGACCCGCTTGACCGCCCGATGAAACTTCGGCCTGCCCGTCCACATGCCCGTGTAGACCACCGTCACCGGTTCCCCGGTCGACACAGCCACCTCACCCGACAGCGACAAGGCCCACCCGAGCCCTTCACGGCCCGTCATCGAGCGGCCCACCTTGACCGACCAGCCACGCCCGGCAGCCTCACGAGCAAGCGTGACCAGGTCGACCGGAGCGGATGACTCCGGCGCGTCCTGATGCCACTCGATCTTCGACAGAGCCCTGTCCGCCACCGCCATTCCGCCTGCCACGGCGTCCGTGTCGATGGCAGACGCTTCCGTGGACACGGCCGGAGCAACCGGCGGCGGATCGTTCACTGCAGCGTCACTCTGGGGTACCGCAACGACCGGCCGCACCTGGTCAGCGTCCGCCGCCCTCAGGGTGTGCTCGCGCGTTTCGCCCGACCGGTGCGCGTCGTACGCCTCGACCGCTTCACGCGCCGACACGAGCGCGGGCAGCACCTCACGACGGATCATGTCCGCGGCGTCCGAGGTGCCTTCCGCCTCGGCAGCGCGGGTCATGAGTGTGTTCACTTCACGCGTCGCTGACTCGGCCAGCTCGCGCGCGAGGGCGGCACCGTGTGCCACGTGCTCACGCTCCATGCGGTCCACCGACCACAGTCGAGAGATCTCGTCACGGTGGGCCCGGCACTCGGCCATGACGGCCGCGTATGCCTCAGCTGCCGCCGATTCGGTCGCGGACCAGATCCGCCATGCTGCCGCGTAGTCCCCCAGCCACAGCACGTCACTGTCCGCCACCCACTCGCCGAACCGTTCAGCCTGCTGCGCCGTCGCGCGCTCCCACCGGCGTGCGTATTCGGCAGCGTCTGCCGCGTACTCAGCTCGCTGGGCCGCGTCCGCCGCTTCAAGTTCCGCGCGTTCCGCTGCCTCTGCCACGGGGTCCACTTGCCGGACCCGAGCCTGAGACAGGACGCGCTGGTAGTCCTCCAGCGTCACGTAGCCGGTCAGGATCCGGCCGCCGAACTCCACCCCGGAACGCTCGGTATCGAACGTCCAGCGCTTACGCCCGTCCTGCTGCGTCCACATCAGGGAGAGAACGACAAGCGACTCCCCGCCTTGTCGGCTGTCGTGCGCCGTGCCGGATGCCTCGCACTCCCACACGCCGAGCGAGGATTCACCGTCCCCAGCGTCGATGCTTCCGGCTCTCAGCGCAACGGCCCATCCGGCAGTCTCCGCCTCACGCGCGAACTTGACCATGGCGGGCGGAACACCCTTGCGCCCCACATTGGACGTGTCCCACTGACCGTAGGCGCCCACCCACCAGGACCGGTCAATTGCCTGGCACGCCGGAGGGGTCACGCGGGTGACGAACCCGGGTTGGGACCGTTCCTCTGGTGTGCCGGCTGGTGGCACGAGGTGGCCCGCGCTCGTGTTCCCCTCTCCAGGTTCAATCTGCGTTGGGGAGCTCACGTTGCACCGCCGCGCCTCTGTCCGGCGTTGACCAGCTCACGCTCACTGGAAGTACGGGTTGACGGGGACGGAAGTGTTACGAGCAGCGGCATGTCAGCTCCGGATTTCAGCGGCCGGGTGTCCGGCGTCCCGGGCCGGGCATGCCTGGTGCCGGGGGTTCATGGCGCGGCGCTTGGGCAGTTGGGCGCCGCATGTCGGTGGCTGTGGCCTGCTCAGTGATCTGGTGGCTCCTTTCTCGCGACAGAAGCACTGCCGCGCTTCCCAGGAGTGCGTTGCGCAGTGCCTCCGCTGCACGGTCTTGTTCTCTAAGGAGACGGGGGTGCGAGCTGCTGCCATGCGCTCGAATGGCGGCTGCGGTCGTCTCGGCAAGGCGGTCGAGCATCGCGCTGGCGGAGTTCTGGCCAGGTGCCGTGGCGGGGTCCAAGGCAGGCAAGACCGCATCGAGAACTGCCGAGCCCGCCGTCCGCCCCGTCGTTCGGGTCGGGTCGGTGGCGCGGCGCAGGATCTCTGCAGCCTCAGCGGCTCCTGTGCTGGGGTTCGCCAGAGCGCATATCGTCAAGGCCGTCGTGAGACGAGGGTTGGTCTCGGGGAGCCGCAGTGATCCCGCCGATTCGGCAGCTGCGGCCGGGAAGAGCTGTTCGGTCAGTTCACGGAGGAGGACTGCCGCCTGGGCTGCAGCCTCGGTGTCGTGAGGGGCGGCTGCCTGCACGACCGCCCAGTCCGCGAGGAGGTGCTCGTGACCTCGTGCGGCCGAGATGGCTGTGGGGACTGTCTTGGCCATGGCAAGTGCCTGAAGCTCGCCTCTGAACGCCTGCGAGGCTTCCCAGTTGCCGGCGTGTGCCCGAGCCCTTCCGACGCTAGGCTGCAGCGCTGGCTGAGCAAGGCGCATCCACGCTCGGGCCGCTCGCTGCCAGTGCCCCGCATCGGGCACCTCGCTTCCGGGCAGTCTGGCCAGAAGCCAGCCCGCCTCGGCGATGAACAGTGGATGGTCTGCTGGGGCCGGACCGGTGTAGCCCTGGCCGCCGCACCCAGTGCAGGGGTCCTCTGCTTGGTCGTTGGGACCCTCTCCTGTGGGGACGACATCATTGTGCGCGGCGTGGCCGCCGCTGCCCATGCAGTCGGTGCAGGGAGCGATGCCGGCTTCTGCACGGGCCATGGCCAGCAGGCTCCGTGGATCGGCGAGCATCGTAAGGCTGGCGTCCGTACCGGCAGACCGGATTTCCGCCACGAGCGTTGGTGCGGGGCCGGAGGGGCGGTCGGCGGCAAGCCACCACTGCGCGGCTTCCAGGGGGGACCGGGTCTCTTCCTTGTCCGGCAGGACGTAGACGATCAGGCCGTCGTCGCTCACTCTCGACCCTCCATGGCCGCCTCGAAATTCGACGGGATTGGCGTCGGGGCCGGCTGCTCACTCGTCCGGCCGACGCGACTGGTGGCACGGGCGGCCGTGATGCGCGCCTGCTGGCACCTTCGCCGCTCGAGGCGCGTGTAATGCTCGTCGATCAACGCCGTACGCATCTGCTCGGTGCTGACGGCGGTCTCTCTACCCGCCTCTGCAGCCGCATGCAGTTTGTGCGCCGACGTGGAGCGTGAGTCTGAGGCGTTCCAGCCTGCCCCAAGCCGACAGGCTGGGGCTCCGCTCAGGAGGAGTTGAGTTGCTCCAAGCTCTGCTTCCCGACCGCTGCCGGCCTGAGACAGCCTGGAGGAAGACATGCCCTGGTCTCGCACTGACAGCGTCAAATGTTCTCCCCCCTTCGATGGCTGCGGGGCACGGTGGCCCTTGAAGCGCAGGACTCAGCACAGGCGAAGGGAGCTCAGGCTCAGCAGCTCCCTCACCGACTGTCCCAGGGCTTCCAGTAAGGAAGGACGTGCATCCCGTGAGGTGGGCAGATTCTGCTCAGCACTCCCGCCTGACGGAGCAACCCCAATCGGTGTTCCCGCAGGGCGGGAGTGGATGTAAAGACCCCATATAGACGACCGCCCTGCCCTAACGATGGCGACCTCAGGGTCGCGTAGGACACGAGTTGCTGACGGCGGCGCCGAGGAACTTGAGTTCGGCGATGGAGTCGATGTTGGGGCCGATCCGGGCGGCGGTGGCGAGGGTGGCCGCGCTGAGCAGGGAGGGGGCCATCGCGGCGCCGGTGATCACGGTCAGGGACGGCAGGGCCTGCTGGAGGCGGTCCATCGCGGGCCCGGGGGCGAACAGCGGGGCCAGGACGCCGCGGGTGGCATACAGGCCCACGGCCGTCAGCGCGCCGACCGCGATCTGGAGGGGCGCGGCCGGCCTCCTGCAGCCCGCCCACCGGCCCGCGTAGACGCTGGAGGTGAACGCGGTCTTCGTCCGCCGGTTCAGCAGGAAGGCCGGGACGGAGCCGGTGAACGCGGCGCGGGCCAGGGGCTTGAAGTCGCCCGGCCGGGTCCGCTGCCAGCCGGGGATCGCGTGACAGGCGTCGATGACGGTGGTGTCCAGGAACGGGGCGTGCACGGGGACACCCCATAGGTGGCGGACGAGGGCGTCGTAGGTGGCGTGCCCGTCACCCATCAGGTCCAGAGCGAGCCGCTCGTGCACCTGCCCGGGCCCGGCGTGCGGGTCGGCCTCCTCGACGCGGGCCGTGCTCCTGCGTGGTCAGGCCGCGATGGCGGTCCTGATCTGGTCGCGGAGGTCGGCTGCTTCTGGGGTGTCGGCGTAGGGTTCGGCTTCGTCGTGCAGTTCGCCCAGGCGGTCTCCGACTCGCGTGCTGCCGATGGCCCCGAAGAGGGTGAGAGCTGTGTGGGTCTCTTGGCGGGCGCCGGCGACTTCTCCGACGGTGAGGTGGGTACGGGCGAGGCCGAGGTGGTCGAATGCCTTGCTGCGTACGCGGTGTTCGGGGCGGAGTTGGAGTGCCCTGCCCAGGAGGTGCAGGGAGCGTTCGGCGTGCCGGGCCCGCCGGGGGCCGTCGTCGTGTTTGGCCGCGATCTGGTGGGCGATGCCGACGGTGGCGGAGAGTTCCGCCTCGTCGAAGAAGGTCATGTGGGCGGGTTCCTGCTGGGGGTCGATCGCGGTGAAGAGTTCTTCGGCGGTTCCGGCGGCGCGTTCGCTTTCGCTGCTCTGGCCGAGGATGGCGTGGAAGCGGGCTTCCAGGGCGGCGAGCATCGAGCGTGTGGCGGCGGTGGCCTGGCGGCGGGCGCCGTACTGGGCGAGGGAGACGAGGTCGAGGGCTTCGTCGTAGTGGCCCAGGTGGGACATCTGCCGGGCCATGCACTGCAGGATGTGTGCTCCGAGGGCTTTGTCGCCGGCTTCGCTCGCGGCGTGCAGTGCGACGATGAAGATGCGCTGGGCCTGTTGGTGCATGCCGGCGTCGAAGGTCATCCACCCCGCGACGGAGCCGAGGTCGGCGACGGCGGAGAACAGGGCCCGGCCGGTGGTCTCGTCGTAGGAGGCGGTGTTCAGGAGGGTGTTGGCGTCGGCCATCTGTGCGATGACGGCCTTGCGGGAGAGGATGCCGCCGTGGCGGTTGTCGGCGTCGCGGAACATGTTGGTGACGGCGCGGATGCCCTCGATGTCGCTCGCTCCCAGACGGCCGCCGTCGCGCGCGACGAGGGCCGAGGGGGTGGCGGTGGCCCACGGCTGAAGGGGGCCGAGGAGTTCTTGGCCTGTGTGGACGGCGTGGGCGTCGTCGCTGTGACGGCTGTGAGGGACCATCATCTCGCTCCGGGAGAGGTGTGCGATCGCGGCAATGGTGGCGGCGGGCTGCCAGGGAAGGTTCAGGTCTGCGGCTACGGGCGTCGTTCGGTCGGGCATGCCGATGTCGGCGCAGGTGACGGGCAGGCCCGTGCACTGGGCGAGGTGGTCGGCGATGAGCTGGGGGACGGGGTGGCGGGGGATTTCGCCGTTTCTCCAGGCCCGTACGCGGCCTTCGCTGGGGCTGATGCCCCGCTCGCCGGCCGCGAGCGCGCGGGCCGTGACGCCGCGGGCGAGCGCGGCGTTGGAGAGTCCTGCTCGTTCGATCCAGTGGTGTAACAGGGCGTTGGGCTCTTTCGCGGTGCGGGGCGTGGGTGCCATCCGTCCTCCAGGAGTGCCGTCCAACCTCTCAGCGTAGAAGAGCGGCCGGGGCGAAGGTATGGCGGCGGGGCATTCGGCGGTATTCGGCGGGGGTGTCCGGCGGTGGGGCGGCGGCCGGCTCCGCCGCAAGCGGCGGTTCGCGGCGGGTACCCGCGGTCGTCCGCGGGTGGTGATCTGGTCATGCCACGGCGAACGCCGCGGCGGTGCACCGTTCGACTCACGTCACGGAGGTACGACCATGCGTCCCACCACCACCACCATCACCACCGAGACCGTCGAGCCCGTCCAGCCGGCCGACTGCGACGGCGTGGCCATCGCGCTCCCGCAGACCTTCCGCGTCGAGGGGGCCACGCTGGGCCGCCAGCCGAACAACGACGGCGACAACTCCGGCGCCATGTGGTTCGAGTGACCGTCGGCGCAGCGTGAACTCCCCGGGGGGCCGGCGCCAGCCGGCCCCCCGGGTCCGTTCTGCCACGAATGGGGAGGCTCGTGAAAGAGGAATGGATCACCGGAGGCGCCTCGACGCCCCGGTGGAGCGCCGGGCGGCACACCGCGGGGATGCCGGGCGTGAGCATGGGGCAGGGCTGCCGGTTTCGTGTCCTGACGGACGAGCGGGTGCGTGTCGCCGTGGTGGGGGACTTCCTCCTGGAGGCGGGAAAGGAGCAGTCCCTCCTCCAGGCGGCGGCCGCTGGGCGGTGGGCGGACCTGACGTATCTGCCGGGTTCGTACTGGGTGATCGCCCAGAGCGCCGCGCGCACCTTCGTGTGCGGGGATCTGTCGGGGTTCCGCAGCGTCTTTCACGCCGCGCAGGGACCGCAGACCATCTGGTCGACCAGCGCCCGCCGGCTCGCCCGGCACGTCGGCGCGGGGCCCGACCTGGCGATGATGGCCGCGCGTCTGGTCGCCGGAGCGGAGCACTGGCCCGAGCGGACCGTCTACCAGAACGTCCGCGCCGTTCCCCCCGGGTTCGGGCTCCTGCTGGACGGCCGCGGCAGCCGGCTGGTCGACGTCCGCGAGATCACCCCGGCCGCCACCCTCGCGCAAGGGGCCCCGGCGTTCGCGCAGGCCCTGGAGACGGCGGTCCGCTGGCGCGTGCGGCAGGCCGGGGGCCTGGTGGGCGCCGACGTGTCCGGTGGGCTGGACTCCTCCACCCTGGCCATCCTCGCGGCCCAGGACGGCGAGGTCCGCGCCGTCACCTACGCGGACGGGTACACCAGCGCCGAGGACCTGTTCTTCGCCCGCCGGGTCGCCGCCCACATCGGCACGGACCTGGCCGTGGGAACGGGAGGGGACGAGCAGCTGCCCTTCGGCTGGACGCTGACGCAGCCGCTGGCCGACCAGCCCGCGGCGGTGAGCCTGACCACCGCGCAGCACGCGCTCTACCTCCGCCCGGCAGCCGGGCTGCCCCTGCACTTCACCGGCAACGGCGGCGACGTCGTCCTCGACTCGTGCAGTGCGGCGTGGATCGGGATGGTGCAGCTCGGCGAGCGCAAGGAGGCCCGCCGCCGGGTGACGAACTGGGCCCGTGCCCGCAACCGGTCGCCCCGCCGCCTGTGGAGCGCGGTCACCGAGGCCGCTGGCAGCGGGCACGCGAACGCGCTGCGCGCGGCAGCCCGGCGCACGGCCCGAGGCGACTTCGACGCCCGTCGGCCCGGGGTGTGGTCCTGGTGTCATCTCGGCCAGGCGGGCAGCTGGCTGACGGCCCAGGGACGCGAGCGGGTCTGCGCACTCCTGCTGGAGGCGGCCGGTACCACGACCGCCGAGGCGCGCGCCGATCTCGCCGAGCAGTACTTCTCCCTGCGGCTGGTCGGGGCGGACGCCCGGGACACGCTGCCGCTCACCGCCGCGTGGAAGATCCGCCCGGTCCACCCCTTCCTCGACAACGAGGTGGTGCGGGCCACGTTCGCCATCGCCCCGCCCGAACGGCACGGCGTCACCAGCTTCAAGCCGCTGCTGCCGGCCGCGCTGCCGTACCTGCCGGCCTGGCTCACCGCCCGCACCTCCAAGGGCAGCTTCACCCGCCAGCTCACCGCGGGCATGGTCCACCACCGCGCGCGCCTCGCCGAGCTGATCCGATCCAGCGCCCTGACGGCCGGCGGCCTGCTGGATGCCGAACCCGCCCTGGCGGCCCTGGCCGGGGTCGACGGCACGCAGGCCGCCTGCCTCTACGACCTCCAGCGGCTGGTGACGGCGTGCCAGTGGCTCGAGGCCGCCGAACACCGGGTTCTGAATCTGGAGGCGGCGTGCTGACCGTACCCCCCTACGTGCACTGGGGTCGCTGCCCGGGCGGCACGGCGGTGCTGAATCTGCGCGACGGCCAGTGGCAGATGTTCGGCGGCACCGGCGCCCGGGTCTGGGAGGCCGTGGCCCTGCGCGGAGGCGCCGAGGGCCTGGCCGAGGAGATCGCCGTCCCCAACGGCCTCGACGTGGCCGCGACCCGCAAGGCCGTCGACGACTACCTCACCGCGCTCGTCTCCATGGGCCTGCTGGCCCGCACCCCGGCCCGGCCCCCGCGAAGGAGGAGGTGGTGGCGGCGATGACGCAGATGATCCACGCCCCCGCACGACCGCCCTTGGCCCGGCGGCTGCCGGCGAGCGCCGCCATGCTCGTGGCACTCGCGATCCGCCTGATCCCGGCCGACCGGTGGCGCATGCGGATACGCCTCGCGCTGGCCCGGTCGGTCGCCGCGCTGCCGGCCGCCGACCTGCCCCAGGTTCAGAGCACGTACACGGCTGTCGTCGCCTGCCAGCCGTGGTGGTGGCGAGGCCAGATCGACTGCAAGGAACGCGCGCTGGCCACCGTGCTCGCCATCGCCTTCACCGGCCGCCGGTGCCACCTCGTCCTGGGCGCCCGCGCCGTGCCCGCCGCGTTCCACGCCTGGGTGCGCACCGCCGACGGCCGGTACGTGGGCGACGACGAAGCCGGCGGCCGCGACCACCCCTGGACACCGATTCACACCACCCCCTGAAGACGCCGGGGGCTGGGGACACCGCACCTGCCTCCAGCCCCCCACCCTCACTCATACGAGTGAAGATATGTCACGTCGGATTGACCTGTGGGTGGCCTGAACTGCTCTGATGCTCCAGGCCGGTTGGAATTGCGGTTGATCGCACCGCGCCCCCTCCTGCCAATGGGCCGGGTGACTACGACGACCCCGGCGGCCTCCGGCACCGAGCAGACACCCGCCGCCGCCACGAAGGCCCCGGCCCCCGGGGCGCCGCCCGTGATGCGGTTGCAGGAAGACGGGCACGCCGGTGAGACCACCCGCATCAGCACCCGCGCCATCGCCGCCCAGATGCCCGCCACCTTGCTGCGGGCCGCACGGCTGAGCTGGCAGGCCGACCGCCGCGCCACCCTCGCCCTCGGCTTCAGCGCCATCATCAGCGCCGTGCTGACGGCCATCGCCCTGCACTACACCTCCACCACCTTGACCGCCCTCCTGGGCACGGGAAGCGCCTCCGACCGCCTGCGCCAGGCCCTGCCCGCCCTGCTGACCGTCACCATCGCGGCCGGCGGCAGCTACCTGGCCGACTCCACCGCCCGCTTCTGCGCCAACCGGCTCGCCCCCCAGGTCAACCGCGAGGCCGACCTCGCGGTCATCACCGCCTCCACCGCCGCCGAACTCGCTGCGTTCGAGGACTCCACGTTCGAAGACCGCCGCTTCGCCGCCACCCAGGGCGCCGAGAAGATGCCCGAACTCATCGGCGGCACCCAGAGCCTGATCTCCGCCTGCGCCCAGCTCACCGCGGCCGTCGCCGTCGTCGCGACCCTCAACCTGACCCTGCTGCCCCTGCTGCTCCTGGCCGTCCTGCCCCGCGTCTGGGGAGCCGTACGCGCCGCCCGGCTCGACCACGAAGCCGCGCACCGCAACCTCGCCGACACCCGCCTGCGCCGGGTCCTGTCCCAGTACACCACCGACCGCGGAACCGCCGCGGAACTGCGCGCCGCGACGATGGGCGACTTCCTCCTGGAGCAGTACCGCATCATCTCCCACCGCCTGGAGCGGGAGCAGATCACCGCCTCGCGCCGCGCGGCTCTCACCCAGGGCGCGGGAGACCTCCTCGCCGCGCTCGCGGTGGCCGTCGTCTGGGCCGGCATCCTCACCCTCACCCTCACCGGCCGCATGACCGTCGCCGCGGCCGCCACCACCGTGCTGGTCGTGCGCACCGCCAACGCCTCCCTGACCGCGAGCGTCCGGGCCTCCGCCCGCCTGTTCACCACCAGCCTGTACGTCTCGGACTGGGCCCACTTCCTGGACGGGGCCGGAAAGTGGGCCATGCGGCGCGGCGGCAAGGCCGTCCCACCGCAGGGACCGCGGATCATCCAGGCGCGCGCGGCGGAGTTCACCTACCCGGGCAAGAAGGAGCCGGCCGTCCGCGGTGTGGACCTCGACATCGAGCGAGGCCAGGTCGTCGCGCTCGTCGGAGAGAACGGCTGCGGCAAGACCACGCTGGCGAAACTGTTGACCGGCCTGTACCTCCCCACCGCAGGCACGGTCAGATGGGACGGCGACGACCTGGCCGACCTCTGCCCCTTGGCAGTCTGGGGCGTCACCGGCATGGTGGCCCAGGACTACGTCCGCTGGCCGCTGGCCGCCCGGGAGAACATCACCCTCGGCCAGCCCCGCCCCGAAGGCGACGACGCCGTGCACGCCGCGGCCGAAGCAGCCGGCGCCGACACCGTCCTGACCAAGCTCCCCGACGGCCTGGACACCTCCCTGGCACGCTCCTGGTGGGGCGGGCACGACCTGTCCGGAGGCGAATGGCAGCGCGTGGCCATCGCCCGCGCCTTCCACCGCGACGCGCCCGTACTCATCCTCGACGAGCCGACCGCCGCCCTCGACGCCCGCGCCGAGCACCAGATCTTCAACCGCCTGCGGGCCCTGTCCGCCGGACGCGCCGCGCTGTTCATCACCCACCGACTGGCCAACGCCCGCGCCGCCGACAAGATCGTCGTCATGCGGGACGGAAAGATCGAAGAGACCGGAACGTATCAGGAGCTGCTGAACAAGAACGGCCTGTTCGCCGAGCTGCACCGCTTGCAGGAAGGCGTCTAGAAAACGGCGCGGCACGGGCGGGGGGGCCGGGACCGGGACGGCGTGTGCCACGGGCAATGGGCAGCACATGGCGGAGCCGGCGAGACGAAGTGGCGGGCGGGAGCCCACCGTGGACGGCCGACCTTCGGAGGATATGGGGCTTGAGCATCCGCTGTGGAACGTGCCCGGGGCCGGGTTGCTCACATCGCCTTCTGGGGGGAAGGTAGAACGCCGAAGCGTCCCTCCTCACCATCCTTGAGGAGGGACGCTTCTGGAACTACTGGCCCGAAGAAGAACCGGGCCTGGATTTACGCGGGGCCGAAACTATTGCCGCTCGCGGCTGCCACGAAACTGCCCCATGCCGTAGCAGGGAAGGCGAGCTGCGGCCCTGCCTTGTCCTTTGAGTCGCGAACGAGCACTTCACCTTGGGGGCGCCCCGCCGATCCCGCGGTCACCCGCACTGCACACTCGACGCAGTCACCTCCGTTCTGGCCGCTGTAACTGCTCTTTCGCCATGTGAGCTCCTGTGTCAACGGAGACTCTCCTTACTTCTTCATAACTGACGGCCTTCCATCTGAAGGCCTCCCAGGCCGGTGCCTGGGCATCCTCTCAGAGTCTCCCCTGCGCCCGCAGATCGCCAGCGTCTGGGTGGGGTGAGGGCTAGCGGCCCAGGTCCGCGGCAGCATCGTTGATCATCCTCACCGAGAGGCTGGGGTCGGCGGCCAGCGCATCGAGCCGTTCGAAGGCGTCGATGAA
The DNA here is from genome assembly GCF_042870695.1 of Streptomyces sp. NPDC006384. Lineage (NCBI taxonomy): Bacteria > Bacillati > Actinomycetota > Actinomycetes > Kitasatosporales > Streptomycetaceae > Streptomyces > Streptomyces sp. NPDC006384. The sequence continues at coordinate 69,936 of NZ_JBIAHR010000023.1, read as the reverse complement.
CGGAGCAACCTTCTCGGCGTCGGAGTGGACGCCGCCGTCTATGAGCGTCTCAAGGTAGGCGAGTTCACGAACTGTCGGGTCCTCAAAGTCCCAAAGAGTGAAGGGACCGTGCATCGCGGGATGGGCCCCCGCAGCGAACGGAAGCACTCTGATCTCGATGTGTGGTTGCTCCGCGAGTTTGCTGAGCCGCAACAACTGCTGCCGCATGACCGCGGCTCCACCAACGGGGCGACGGATGATCCCTTCGTTGAGGATCACCGTAACGGACGGCGGGTTGTCGGGGCGCTCCAAGATGCTCTGCCGCTTCGCGCGAACGGCAGCGTGCAGGCTCTGGGTTTCCTCGTCTGCGTCGGAGAGGGCGAGGATGGCCCTCGCGTACCCCTGGGCCTGGGTGAGACCTGGCACGAACTCGGACTGGTAGATGCGGATGGTCCGGGCAGCAGCTTCCAGGCCGAGGCAGGCCTGGAACCAAGGCGGGATCTTGCCCTTGTAGGGCTTCTCTTCCCACCAGTCTTTCCTGGTCTTGGTGATGAGAGCGTAGTTCTCCAGCTCGTCGCGCAGTTCAAGCGGAGCTCCGTAGTAGTCACACAGCAGGCGGACGTCGCCCACCTCGACTGCGGTGTCCTTCGTCTCCAGGCGCGTCATGCGAGCCGTAGACCAGCCGAACACCTTGGCGACGGCCGAGGCGTTGAGCCCTCGTTCCTGCCGGAGCCGGCGAAGCTGCAGTCTGAGCAAGATGCGGCACAACGCGACTGATCTGTCGTCTACGGCAGCCATCTCGACTCCTTCGGTGCGGACTTGGCCTCGGGCGACGCGGGGAGCGACCCCCTTGTGTCACGTGTCGGTCTGACGATAGCCGTCGGCCGCAGCCCCTGGGAACGCTGACAATGCTCGCTGAGAAATTTTCGCAGCATCGCTTTACGTAAAGAAGAAGTCGCTGCCATACTCATCGCGTCGCAACAGTTGGCAGCTACCTGCACACACTGTGTCACTGCACCTGGCTGCCCTCCGCCAACCGACGAGGACTGGCTATGCCCCCCACCTCGCATGATGCGCGCCTGTGCTCCGGGCCCCGAACGGGCTCCATTCCAACCGCCGCGGCCCACGAGGCGTGGAAGGCTTCCGACCCGCAGGACTACCGGTCGATACAGCGGAGTTCCAAGACCCTGAGCACCGACGGCGTCGCATACGACTTGGTGCGTGAGCAGCGGGTTCGGCTGGTCGTGAAGCCTGGAGTGTACGACGTTGCCAAGTGGTGGGTACGCCCGCTCTCGGGCGGGGACGGCTGGCTAGCGGCGCCGAACGAGCTGGAAACGGCGGACAGCCATGCCGAGTGACCGACTCATCTCGACTTCCCCGCAGTGCCGCGGTCGGTCGATCCGCCGCTCGGTGACCGTTCACGGCATGGCATGTCCGTATCAGTTACACGCCACTCTCGTCGGGTGTCGCCCAGTATCGGATCAGCATCTCGTTGACCCACCTGGGGACATGCACCTCGCCCTGCGGGCCCATGACCGGGAAGTAGGGCGCGACGTCGAAGACAGGCGTGCCGATGACCGCGTCGAAGTCCGTGACGTGGAGGTCTCGTCCGTCAACCCCCACCAGCTTCGGATGCGACACAGCGAGCTGGTTCGGCCGTCGATGGTTCCGGTGGACGAACGTCCCTGTGGCCGGCCAGGCCGGGTTGTTGCGCGCGCTACGCGCGTGAAGCGCCACGTCCGTGGGGCTGGCCCGGTGAAAGTGCCACAGGACCTCCAGGTGCGAGAACTCCTGGAGCCCTTGAAGGGTCTCCAGAGGGAAGACCTCGTTCATGCGGATGATCGACTCCACGCCGCCTTGGAAATCGTCGACGGGATCCGTATGACCCGCGACGACCTGCGCGACTGCTGTGATCTCGATGCGCGTTGGGCTGGTCATCAGCATCCCCTTCATCATCTGCGCGTGGGGCCGTCCCGGCCTCGGCGGCAGAGGTGCTTTGGCACTTCAACCCGGACAGCCTATGGGGCGCGGCGTGCAACTTCGCCGGCCGGTCGGGATCGAGCCACCGACGACTGCGACGTCCGTCAACGCGGAAGGGGTGAGGGCACGCGGGTCCAGGTGGGGGGTTCCGGCTGGTTACGCCTGGGTCAGCATGGAGCGGGCGCGCGCGTCCAGTTCTGCGGCTTTGCTTCCGGCCCGGTTCCGGAAGGGCGACAGTGCGCGGCGCATCTGGACAACGGTCTCCTTCGCCCGGCCCGACTGGACGCCGGTCATGGCGTCCAGGGCCTGGCTCCAGGTGTCGCAGGCGAGGTCAAGATGCCCCTGCTGTGCCTGGACGGCACCGAGGTAGCCCAGGGTGACGGAGTGCGTCCGGGCGAACTGCGCTCGTCGTGTGCGGACACTGAGGGTGAAGTGCTTCTCGGCGCCTGGGAGGTCGCCGAGGTCGCGCAGCGCGGCGGCGGTCTCGTGGGCGAGGCTGGCTCTGCCGAAGAAGAACACCCTGCCCGGCTCGTCGTCCCCCGCGCGTGCGCGGTCAAGGTCCCGTTCGGCCTGGAGCAGCGCGGCGATGGCGGCCTTCTTCTCGCCGGCAGCGGCCAGACCGCGAGCGAGAACGACCCCCAGCAGCGAGCGCTCGCGCCAGCAGGCGCGTGCGTAGCGGCGGCTGGACAGGGAGGCTTCTGCCAGCCGTACGGCCTCCTGCGGTTGTCCAAGGTCGACGGCCTGGTGGGCCATCGCCCGCAGGATGTGCCCGGCCAGCGGAGCGTCTCCGGCTTCTTCGGCGAGGCCCGTGGCGATCGTCAGCCAGCGCTGCGCGATGGGGTGCTCGCGCCCGTCGAAGGCCGTCCATCCCGCGAGGTAGGCGGTTTCGGCTGCTGCGGAGGTCATCGAGCGGCGGATGTCTTCGGACAGGAACCGGCTGTTCAGAAGCTCGGCGACATCTGTGCGGAGGTATGCGACAAGGGCGGCGCGGCCGGAGCGGCCCCCGCGCTTCTGGTCGCGGCGGGAGAAGATCCCGGTCAGCTCGCGGACGTCGTCGACGTCCTGGGCCGTGACCACGTAGCTCGACAGAGGCTTGCGCGCCCGGGCCCGGTCCGTGGCCCGCTCGAACCACTGGTCGTCGGGCAGGGCCAGCGCGGCCACCGAGTAAGCCGAGGTGGCCAGCAGGTGTCGGCGGTCAATATCCACCATGTCTTTGCTCCCGAGCGTCACCAGCGTTGTCAGTGGGTCGTCGCTCCACGCCGGCAGCTCGAGCTCGTCGGTGTCCGTCGGCAGTCCGATGTCGGCGAGCGTCACGAGGCGACCGAGGCATCGGGAGAGCGTCTCGGCCAAGATACGGGCAGCCTGGGGCTCGGGGACGACGCCGCCCACCCACTTCGCGATGTGGGACTGGCCCACGCCGGTCAGCTCGTTGGCGCCGTGTTCCGCGGCAACCGACCTGACACGAGCAGCCAGTCGGGCCTGAGACAGGCCCGCCTGGGCAATCGCAGCGGCCAGCTTGACGTTGCGCGTACGCCCCATGGTGCGTCCTCGTCCCCGAAACGATCTTTCATCACGTTCATTGGTCCCGCGACCTCGCCGGGATACCCAGCGCTGCGAAGACGCGGTTGTCTCGTGAAGACGATATTCCTCAACCCCGCATGCAGCGCGGGGGATTCGAGAACCTCATCCACACGAACCCGCCGGGCGAGTGGCCCTGAAAGCCCGATGGCAGGAGAGGAGCAGCGGCCGATGACCCACCTGACACGCAGGAGGCCCGGCTGCCCGACAGCTCTGCCCGCCGTTATGCCGCATGGGGGCGCGGCCCTCCCGGCTCAAGGAGTGTGTGCGGTGCCCCACCTCCCCTGTGACGGTGTCAGCACGCGCGGTGCGGACGAGCCGCAGTTCGAAGTGTCATTGCCCGCTGAACAGGCGGCCATCTCGCGTGTGCGGCGTCAACTGCGCGCACGGCTGGAGCAGGACGGCCTTGAAAGCGTTGCCGATGACGTCGTCCTGATCTGTACGGAGCTCGTGACCAATGCGGTCTTGCACGGTTGCCTTGGCTTCCCGCCCGGGATCACCGTCAAGGTCACCGTCGTGTGGTCTGACGTCCAGCTGCGCCTGAACGTGCGTGATCCGTCCGGCGTACGGCCCAAGGAGCAGGAGTTCTCTGCGAGCCGGACAAGCGGGCGCGGTCTGCGGCTTGTCGACGAGCTCTCTGACCGCTGGGGGGTCGAGACTGACCCGTCCGGCAGCGGCAAGACCGTCTGGACGGAACTCGACGCTCCCCGGAGGCGAGTTTCGTGAGCATCTACGCAATCACCCGCTCTTCGGCACGCCACTCTGGGGCAGGACCTGCGGCCTCCGACAGCGCGCCGCCGAGCGCGCTCTCCTTCCCGTCACCCTTGAATGCTGCGGCGGCCCGGGTCCGCACTGCGCCGACCGGCACAAGGGAGCAGGCGTACGGGCACCTGCTGAACCGGCTGGATGAGTCGGCCCGCTTCACGGCAGCGGCAGAAGCCGAGGAGACCGAAACGCTCCTGGAAGACGTCCTGGGTCAGGCGGCCGCACCGGACCAAGCACAGATCGCCGCCTGGACACCGAGGCTTGAAGCAGTCCTCCGCATCCTTTGCGAGAACTCGGGGCGGATCGTCCAACGTTACGGTCCCGACGCCAATGCGGCCGTCCAGCACGGCCTGACCCTCCTCCAGGACGTACGGGCCGCGGCACCCGACTTGGGACGACTTCGCCGTCTTGCCCACGCCGTCTCGGCGATCCTCGACCTCGCCGGAGACGCCCCGTGAACACGAAGCGTCCGCTGCTCCGGACACACCCGCAGCCCCTCCGCCCGCAGCGGCGTCAGGCACCCACCGTTGCCCGCCCTCAGATCGGAGACCACGTGTTATCCGCATTACGCCCGGCGCTCGGTTGGCGTAGGCGTTCCCTGTCGCAAAGCGCCGTGTACGCCGTCGAAGATCTGGTGGAACGGGTGCTGGGCACGTCGCCGCTGCCCCGCGACGACAGCGACGTCGAGCTGCTTCTCGTGGGGCTGCGCCGGCAGCTCCGCCACCTGGAACAACTCCTGGAAGACACGGCCCCGGACTTGGTCAGCCAGGCACGCCGTATCCGTGACGAGCCGCTGCCTGAGGGGCGCATGCCCGTGGTGATCCTCACCATCCGGCTCGCGGAGATCGCACAAGCCCTGGTCGGCGCTCTCCCGGAGAACGCCCTGCCGCGGCGCACGGACACACAAGATCCCCTCCTCTCCGACGGCCGGGCAGTGGACCGCCGCCACAACGTGGCCGAGCCCGAACTCGCCAAGACCGAACCGATGCCCCTCCCCGCGCTCGCCCGAGCGCCAGCGCCCGGCCCCACCCGGAACTTTTCACGGCCCATGTCGAATCGGGCGGCCGAGTTGGTCAGTGCCGCGGCGGGTTCGCTGGGCGATTGTGGGCCGCCCGCATAGACCCGAGCCCGGCGACTTGCCATGCCCCGCTCGTCGCCGGCGCTCGCTGTGGGCTTTCGGCTTCCGACTCTGGGGGACCGTTCGGCACACCGCCGGCCCGGCCCCGGAAGCCGAAAGCGAGTGGCAGATCCCCCGTGCTGCCGTCCCGGCTGCCGCGGTTCCCAGAACGCACCCGCGGCAGCCGGTCCACCCCCTCATGCCTCCCCACCCCTCACAACGTCCGAGGACTCATGACCCCCATAGACCGCTCTGGCCACAGGGCGCCGAGGCGCATCATGACGGTGCGCACCCGACTCATCGTCGTGGCCTCCGTCGCGATCACCACACTGCTCGTCCTGGTCGTCGTCAACGCCGTGCCGGCCTGGGACAAGCAGAGGAACCTGCGCAACGACAGCACCACGGGCCGCCTTGGCGGCGAAGCGTCGCTGCCCCTGTTCATCGCGGCACAGGCCGAGCGCAAGCTCACGGCCGCCTACCTGGCTCACCCGTCTTCCGTCGCGAAGGCGGCCCTGAAGGAGCAACGGGGCAAGACCGACGCCGGTCTCGCGTCCTTCAGGCGCTTGTCCGGCACCGAGCTGCGCACCGACCAGCGGCACCGATGGGAGTACGTCGAAGCGGTCTATCGGCAGGTCGATGACCTGCCCCGGGTGCGTAAGAACGTGGACGCCCGGGAGGGCGAGCCGGATGAGGCCACCGGCTACTACACCTCCCTGATCAACAGGATGATCAGCTTTTACCAGGCGTTGAGCGCGATGGACGACGGCCCGCTCACCCTGGAGACCAGGCCGTTGGTCGGGCTCTTCTACGCCTCGGACGCTCTGGCACAGCAGGACATGCTCATCACCCAGGCACGGGAATCCGGGCAGATGACGGACGCCCACCGGGTGGCCTTCGCGGAGGCGTACGGCACCCAACAGGTGATGTACGAGCGGTGGATCGCTCCCTACCTGCCCGAGCAGGAGAAGGCGCTCTACGACAAGATCACCGCGAGCCCTGAGTGGAGGGAGCTCCAGGCGGCGCAGCGGTCGGTCATCACGCCGCCGACCGATGACCTCGGGAAGGAGCAGATCGGCGACCGGTCCTCCCTCGCCCAGTGGGACGACGCCTACGCAAAGGTCAGCGGGCAGCTCGCCGGCCTGAACCTGCAGCGGACGCAGGGGCTGCTTGCCCACGGCTTCCAGCGGGCGGACGAGATCCGCACTCAGGTGTTCTTCCAGGCCGTCGGCAGCCTGGTGGCGATCCTGCTGATCGCCGGGCTCATCATCTGGTTGATCCGTTCCATCTCCTCGCGGCTGCGTCAGTTGCGTCAGCAGACACAGGAAGGCGCCGAGCGGCTGCCGCAGGTCGTGGACCGGCTGATGCGCGGCGAAGCGGTCGACGCAGAAGCTGAATTCCTCGAGCCGGACCGCGGTGACGAGTTCAGCCACGTCCAGGCCGCCCTGATCGAGGCCCAGCGCACTGCGGTGCGTCAGGCCGCTGCTCAGGCCGGCGACCGCCGAGGGATCGGCGCGTTCGTCGCGGCGGCGACCGAGCGGACCCTGGGACACATCAACCGGGCCCTGGGCCACCTGGAGAAGGTGATGGCCCGGCCGGACGTCGACCCTGCCCTGTTGGACGACCTGATCACCATCGACGGGGCCGTATCCGCCAGCCGTCGCCACCAGGAGCATGTCGGGACGCTGGCCGGCAGCATGCGACAGGACCTCTATGACCGGCCGAGGTCGATCCTCGACCTCGTCAACGACGCTGCGGTGGAGACCGGTTCTCCCAAGCGGGTAGCCAATCAGGTCACCCACACCGCCTTCGTCCCCCCACAGCACGCGGCCGCCGCGGTGAAGGTCGTTGCTGCGCTGATCGAGAACGGGATCGGCAACTCCACCGGCGATGTGACCGTGCGCAGCGTCAAGGCCGTGCACGGAATCGCCCTGGAGATCGAGGACACCGGCTTCGGGATGCCCCAGGAGGCCATCGACGCCGCCAACGCCGAACTCGCCCAGCACGATCAGGCGACGTTCGAGGCCATGGCGCAACGGGGAGGCAAGCTCGGCCTGTTCGTCGTCGCGCGCCTGGCCGGCCACCACCATTTGAGCGTGTCGCTCAGGCGATCCGCGTACAGCGGGATCACCGCCGTCGTCATGATCGACAACAAGGCGCTCACGACGGTGAAGCAGGACGCCGTCGCGCCTTCCGCGCCGGCCCGCCCGGCGCGGCCGACGGCTCCCGCCCCGGCGGCCACGGGCGGAGTGCCGTCACGCGCTTCCCTTCCTCGTCGGCGACAGTCGGCCCTGGACCCGGCCGCCGCTCATGCGCAGCGGCAGGCTGAGCAACTCGGAGCCGGCGCCCTTCCTGCAGCCACCGACGCGAACGCCGATCCGCTGCCGCGCCGCAACGCAGGCCAGCACCTCAACCCCATCCTGCGCAGCAGCGCTCCCTCCCCCCAGCCGCGGGGCGCGAAGGACGAGTCTGATCCCCAGCAAGTTGGGGCCGACTGGGCGGACTTCCAGGCCGGAACACAGCAGGCCCCTCAGACCCACCCCCACCGATAAGGACGAGAAGACATCATGAACCCCGAGATCCAGAACCTCCTCGACCAGCGCGTCGGCCAGATCGCTCACGTGCTCGGAGCGGTCGTCGTAACCGAGGACGGCATCTTCCGCTACATGAGCGGCTGGACGAACGTGGCCGCCGACCCCTCCAGGGACAAGTCCGCCGAGGCAGCACGCAGGGAGCTGGGCGAGCACCTGGCCGCGATGACCAGCAGCATGGCCACCCTGGCCCAGCGGCAGGCCGACTACATCAGCGGCGGCCACATGCTGCGCACGGTGGTGGAAACGGAGAAGGGCTGGTGCGTCGCCAGCCGCGCCGGCCAGCACTGCGTCATCGCCGTGCACGCGTCGAAGGAGGCCACTCTCGGCCAGCTCGGCTTCGAGCTGACCGATCTCGCCGGCCAGCTCGGCGGCATGCTGGACGTCGAGCAGCGAGAGCTGGCCACGGGCGAGCACGGCGGGACGATCCTGTGACGGCGGCGTCGGGCGGCCGCCGGACGCGGCCGTACGCCGGAACCGGCGGCCGCACCCAGGCTCCCGACGCCACGCTGAGCATCGACACCCAGATCACCGCCCATACGGGACACGAAGGGCGGCTGCTCAGCGAGCAGCATCAGCTCGTTCTGGACCTGTGCTCCGAACCCAGGGCGGTGTCGGAGCTCGCCGGACTGCTGCGGCTGCCCGTCGGGGTCATCACCGTCCTGGTCACCGACCTCCGGCAGCGCCAGATGGTGACCACCCAGGCCCCGGTCGACATGTCCCGCAACGACAACGTCACTCACCGCCTCATGGAGCGCGTACACGCCGCCCTGCAGGCCCAATACGAAGAAGAAACCAGGGGGGCACGGGGTGCCAACTGAACCCGCTCCGGAAGTCGTCAAGCTCGTCGTCGCCGGAGGCTTTGGGGTCGGCAAGACCACGTTCGTCGGTGCGGTCAGCGAGATCGAGCCGCTGAACACCGAAGCCGTCATCACCGAGGCGAGCACCGGGATAGACCGCACCGACGGAGTCGAGAAGAAGACCACCACCACCGTCGCCTTCGACTTCGGCCGGCGCACCGTCGACGACGTCACCTTGTACCTGTTCGGCACGCCCGGCCAGGACCGGTTTTGGTACATGTGGGACGACATGGTCCGCGGCGCGGTCGGCGCCATCGTCCTGGCCGACACGCGGCGGCTCGCCGACTGCTTCGCGAGCATCGACTTCTTCGAGGCCCGCGGCGTGCCCTACATCGTTGCGGTCAATGCCTTCGACGGCGCTCCCGCCTACAGCGAGGCTGACCTGCGCGCCGCCATAGCTCTGCCGCCGCACATCCCCCTGCTCCAGTTGGACGCCCGCGAGTCCGGCTCGAGCACCCTCGCGCTGCTCACGCTCTTGAAGTACCGGCTCAGCCAGTCCGCCACCGCCTGATCCGAAGGACCCCCATGCCCGCCTTCTCTCCCTCCAGTCCCGTTCCCCTCTTCACCGACGAGTTCCTGGCCAACCCCTACCCCGCGTACGGCACCCTGCGGAGCACCGGCGCCGCCGTGCACCTGGAGGAGTACGGCGTGTGGGCCATATCCCGGCACGCCGACCTTGCCGCGATCCTCAAGGCCCCGGACGTCTTCGGCTCCGAGGGCGGCATAGCCCTCACCGCCCTCGCGAACCAGAAGATCCTCGCCGGCACGGTCCTCGCCTCCGACGGTGCGCGGCACGCCAAGCTCCGCAAGGTGCTGTCCAAGCAGCTCGCTCCCCGCGCGATGAAGGCCCTGGCCCGCCGGATCACCGACCGCGCGGAACGCCTGGTGGACCAGTACACGGAGCCGGGTCGGTTCGACGCCGTCGCCCTGGCCCGCCACATGGTCTGCGACACGGTGATGGAGCTGATGGGCCTGCCCGACGCGGACCGGGAGGTGCTGCTGTCCGGCGCCGCGGCGACGTTCGACGTATTCGGCCCGCACGGCGACCGGCACCAGAAGGCGCTGCCGCTGGCGTCCCGCATGGTCGAGATGCTCCACGAGAAGCTGATCCGCGAGAACGTGCCCTCCGAGTCGTGGATGGGGGCCATCTTCGAAGCCGTCGACGCGGGGCAGATCGAGGAAAGCGACGCGGTACCCCTCGCTTCGGCGTACACGGCCGCGGCCATCGACACCACCGTCCTCGGCCTCGCCGACTGCCTCGTCCAACTCGCCCGGCACCCGGAACAGTGGCAGATCCTCCGCCGCGACCCCATCCGCTGGGCCACGCCCGCCTTCCACGAGGCCCTGAGACTCGAAGCCCCCATACAGGGGTTCGGACGGCTGCTGACCAAGGACGCCGACATCGGCGGCGTCCGCCTGCCCGCGGGCGACCAGGTGTGGCTGCTGTACGGCTCCGCCGGCCGCGACCCCCGCCACTGGGGAGACGAAGCCGACGAATTCGACATCAGGCGCCCGCGCAACCACCAACACCTGGCCTTCGGCAGCGGACCACACCTGTGCGCCGGCGTCCCGCTCGCCGAGCTCCAGGCCCGATCCGTCCTGCGCGCCCTGGCCGCCCGCTGCTCCCACCTCACGCTCGACGGCGAACCGGTTCGCGTCCTGAACAACCTTCTTCGCGGGTACTGCAGCGCGCCGCTCGCCGTCGAGCTCTCCCCGCGGATCTCCGCGTCCGACAGCACGCCGGAGGCATCCCAGCAAGGACCCGTGCCGTGACCCTCGCGATTCTCCCGACCGGCCAAGCCCTCGGCCGACCGCTGAGCCCGGACGGTGCTCCGCGCCCACAGCCGGTCGGGCCGGGCTGGGAAGTCCTGCTCATGCCCGAACTCCTCGCCGACCTCGTGGCACAGGCCCTGAAGAGGACCGCGGTGGCGGCCTCGGCTCTGGGCTGGGTCTTCGCTCACGCCGGACAGCGGGGCATCTTCCTGCCCGAGTTCTCCGACGTTCCCGCCTGGCCGCCCGGCACCACCTACCTCAAGGCTGGCGCGAGCGTGACGCTGCCGCCCTACCACTGGCAGTTGACGGACCGGGACAACACCAGCGGGTGGGTGAGCCAGGACGGCCCCCCGCTCAGCAAACCCCTGCTGCTCCACCCCATCTTCGCCCTGATCGCGGCTGGAATGCCCAACTGCGCCTCATCCGCACCGGAGTCCTGACCATGCACACGCTCTGCCGCATCTCCCCTTCGGAGACCACCGCGCCGTCCTCCGACAGCCACCAGGAGCCACGCGACCAGCCCGCGCGTCCCGCTCTCGCCGAGGTGCTTGACCTCCAGGAGACAGAAGTGCCCCGCACCGCGCATGCGCTGCAGCACTTCTTCCCGGAAGCCTGACGGCCTCCCGCCCCGACCCCGACAACAGCTGTCTCCAGCAGGAAGGCCACGACGCCATGTCCCGCCCACTGTTCCGCGCTCAGCCCGGCATCATGGTGCGGTCCGTACTCCTCCACGACATCCCCGTCCCGCCGGCGCCGGACCTGATCACGACAGCGCCCGCCACCAGGGCATCGTGGCGACGCTGGGCACTTGAGGTCTGGGACGTCCCGCAGGTCGCGGCCGCCGTTCGGCACGCGAGTCCAGACCTCTCCCGTGAGCTCGACAACCTGAAGGAAGAGCCTGCCGAGGCGGAGTCCCTGCGGCGCATCGCCCTGACCCTGCTCAGCTACATCCTGCGCTTCACCCACCGGGCCACCCCTTTCGGCCTCTACGCCGGGGTCTTCGAGGGACGCTTCGGGCCGCACGCCGAAGTCCGATGGGGAAACGAGCACCATACTCTGACCCGGCCAGCCGGCCTGTGGTTCGCCGCCATCGTGCAGCAGCTCGAAGCTGTACCCGAGGTCCGGCAGCGTCTGAGGCTGCTCGCCAACAACGCCCTGCGCGTACGTGGTGAGCGCCTGGTCCTGCCGTGGCAGCCGCGAGAGCTGGAGGAGACGGGCACGGCCGTGCGGGAGGTGTCGCTCCGGCACACCGCCGCGGTCAGGGCCGTCGTCCAGATGGCGCGCACTCCCGTGGCCTACCGGGACATCGTGCGAGAACTCGGCGCCGCCCACCCCGATCTCGGTACGCGTGGATCCGAGGAACTCCTGGACGTCCTCATCGCCAAGCGGATGCTGCTGACCAGCCTGCAACCCTCCGGCACCGAGACGGACACCCTCGGATACGTGCTCGATGAGCTCGACCGGGTGGACGCCATGCACAGCGGTCCGGCGGCCGAGGTGGCTCTGGCCCTGCGGGAGATTCACGCAGACATGCGTGACCTCGACAGCCACGATCCGCTGTCGGAGAAGGCCGACCGGCAGCGGACCTCGATCGTCACCCGGATGCGGGCACTGGCCGACCAGCCCTCCCCGCTCGCCGTGGACGCCCGGCTGGACGCGGAGCTGGTCCTCCCCCGGGCGGTGGCCTGGGAAGCGGAAGCGGCCGCTGGTGTTCTGGCCCGGGTCACCCCCGAACCTCGAGGGACACAAGCGTGGATCCGCTACCGCGAACGCTTCCGCAAGCGGTACGGGGAGGACACGCTGGTGGTGTTGTCGGACTTGCTCGATCCGGGCTGCGGCCTCGGCCTGCCCGAGGACTTCCACGGCACCGCGCGGGCCCCCGAACCCGACAGCCTGCACCGCGACCGGCTGCTGACCACGCTCGCCCAGCGCGCCTGGGCAGCGGGAGAGGACCTCGTCCTCGACGACGACCTCATCCACCAGCTCACCGCCGTCCAGGCGCCCACGATGGCGCAGGACCTGCCGGCCCACATCGAACTGACGGCCTCGGTGTATGCCGCCAGCCTGCAGCAACTGGACGCCGGCGACTTCAGCCTCGAGGTGCGCCGCACCGGCCGCGGGTGGGGCCACTTCAGCGGCGGCCGGCTCGCCGCGCTGCTCGCCGAAGGCGACTCTCCCAGTGACCTGCTGGGGATGCTGGCCCGGCGGCCGACGACGGTGCGAGGCGCCTTACCCGTACAGGTGTCCTTCCCCTCCCTGATGCCGAGGGCCTCCTACATCACGCGCACCCCCCGCCTGGTGCCCTCCCTGATTTCCCTGTCCGAGTACCGGCGGGCAGACCCCGACCTCATCCCGCTGAGCGATCTCGCGGTGACCTGCCACGGGGGGCGGCTGCACCTCGTGTCCCTGTCGCGCGGACGCGTACTGGAGGCCGCGATCCCCCATCCCCTTCAGCTCGAATGCCAGACGCCCACGGTCGCTCGGTTCATCGACGAACTCCAGCGCGGGCAGAGCAGCCGGCTCATCGGGACCATCGGCAACCTCGATGCGTGGGACTGGGGCGCGGCTCGGCATCTGGCGTTCCAGCCGCGCGTGCGCGCCGGACGCAGCATTCTCAGCCCGGCCACCTGGCGCCTGGCCCACAGCGGCCTCCCCGCTGCCGGTGCCTCGACGGCCGAGTGGGACGAGTCCTTCGCCGCCCTGCGCGAACGGTGGAGGCTGCCGCGCCACGTCTACCTGGAACGCTTCGACAACCGGCTCCGCCTGGACCTGGATCACCCGGCACACCGAGCGCTGCTGCGCTCCCACATGGACCGGCCCCAGTTCGGCCAACTCACCCTCGCCGAGGCCGAGCCGGACGACGCGTACGGCTGGTGCGGCGGGCGGCCCCACGAGTTCGTCACCTACCTGGCGTCTTCGGCGCCCGCCCGGCCCGCACCGGTCCTGCCCAGCACGCCGATCGTCCGCCGCGACCATGCCCACCTGCCCGGCGCCTCCCGCTACCTCTGCGCCCGCCTGCACTGCCAGCCCCAGGTGCGCCGCGCGCTGCTCACCGACCACCTCCCCTCGCTGGCCGCCGACCTCCCCCACTGCGTGTGGTGGGTCACCGCCCACGACGAAGGCGACCGCCCCTACACCGAGCTGACCCTGCGCCTGCCCCACCCGGGCGACGCGGCCGAGGCCCTGACCCGGCTCGGGCAGTGGAGTGCACATCTGAACGACGCCGGCGTTGTCAGCGACGTCGCCCTCGTCCCCTACCGGCCGCACCTAGCCCTGTGGGGCGCAGGGGACGCTTTGAGCGCTGCGGAGAACACCTTCAGCGCCGACACGGCCGTCATCGCCCGCCAGATGGCCCGCCCGAACCTCCAGATCCCTCGGCCGGTACTGGCGGCAGCCAACGTCATCGCCATCGCGTCCGGCTTCCACCAGGACGTCACCGAGGGGATGAAGTGGCTGGCCGCCCAACCCAAGCCGGGCGCCGCCACGTCACATCCCCGTCCGCTACTGCACCAGGCCCGCACACTGGCCGCCCCGGACGACGGGTGGGCCGGGCTGCGCCGCATCCCGGGCGCCACCGCTCTCGTCGACGGTCCCTGGGCCCGACGCCACGAGGCACTGGCCACCTACCGCGAATTCCTGCGCGCCTCCCCTCCCGCGGACCCGGACGCCGTACTCCGCGCACTACTGACCACCCACCTGCACCACGTCGGCGAGACCACCGAAGGCACCGCGTGGCGCCTGGCCCGGGCCCTCTCCCTCGCCGGCACGCGTCCTCGCCAGCAGCAGACGCACTGATCACCCGCACCCGCACCCGCACCCGCACCCGCACCCGCACCCGCACCCGCACCCGCACCCGCACCCGCACAAAGATGTCGGCCGCCCCTGGCCGGCGGTCAAACCTGAACGGAACCTTCATGACTGCGCTCATCGAGGACCACGCTCTCGTCGGTGACATGCACACCGCCGCTCTGCTCCACCGCCGCGGCTCCGTCACCTGGCAGAGCTTTCCTGACTTCGACTCCCCCGCAGCGTTCGCCTCGCTGGTCGGCACCCCGGAGCACGGCTCGTGGGACCTGTGCCCCACCGACCCCGACGCCCAGGTGCGACGCCGGTACCTGCCGGACACCCTCGTGCTGGAGACGACCTGGACCACGCACGACGGAGAGGCGCGTGTCCTGGACTTCATGCCGACCCGGGCCCCCGGCTGCGGCAACCCCCAGCTGATCCGTGTCGTCCGAGGCGTCCGCGGCGAGGTGCAGATGTCCTCGCGGATCCTGGTCCGTTTCGCCTACGGCAAGGTCGCGCCTCGCCTGGTGCGCCACCCCCACCAGTTCGGCGGTGACCGGTACGCGGCACTCGCCGGACCGGACTCCCTCTACCTGGACTCCTCGGTACCGCTGAGCGAGCTCGCGGACGGAAACGTGGGGGCCACCTTCTGCGCCCGAGCCGGGGAACAGCAGGTCCTCGCGCTGTCCTGGCAGCCCTCCCACCTGCCCGCGCCGCCCCGGCCCGACCCCGCGGCCGCACTGGCGAGCACCATCGCGTTCTGGTCCGACTGGTCCGCCCGCAGCATCTACACGGGCCGCTATCAGGAGGCGGTGCACCGCTCGCTGATCGTCCTCAAGGCCCTCACCTACGCCCCCACCGGCGGCATGGTCGCCGCCCCCACCACATCACTGCCCGAAGAGATCGGCGGGGAACGGAACTGGGACTACCGCTACACCTGGCTGCGGGACGCCGCGATCGCGCTGAGCGTCCTGGTGCTCACCGGCCACCTCGAGGAGGCGGCCGCCTGGCGGGACTGGCTCGCCCGGGCCGTCGCCGGCGACCCCGCCACCGTGCAGATCATGTACTCGATCAAGGGCGGCCGTGACCTCCCCGAAAGCACCCTGCCCCACCTTCCCGGGTACGAAGGCTCCCAGCCGGTGCGTATCGGCAACGAAGCCGCCCACCAGCCGCAACTCGATGTGTTCGGTGAAGTCCTCGACGCCTTCCACCTCGCCGAGGAAGCCGGCCTCGCCCCCTGCGACGAGGCCTTTGCCCTCCAGAGCGCGCTCCTGGAGCAGGTCGAGACCCGCTGGCACCTGCCCGACGCGGGTATCTGGGAGGGGCGCGGCCCCGAGCGGCACTACGTGCACTCGAAGGTCATGGGCTGGGTGGCCGCCGACCGGATGGTCCGCCGGATCGAGTCCGGCCGCGCCACCGGGCCCGTCGAGAAGTGGCGCAAGCTGCGGGACGCCATCCACGCCGACGTCTGCGCCCGCGGCTACGACCCGGTCCGCAACACCTTCACCCAGTCCTACGGTTCCTCCGAACTGGACGCCTCCTTGCTGCTCATCCCCCTGGTGGGATTCCTTCCGCCGGACGACAAGAGGGTCATCGGCACCATCGAGGCGATCCAGCACGAGCTGTCTACCGGTGAGGGCCTGATCCTGCGCTACCGCACGGCGGGCGCCGCGATCGGAGCCGACGGTCTGACCGGCGACGAGGGCGCCTTCCTCGCCTGCTCGTTCTGGCTGGTCGAGGCCCTGACGATGATCGGCCGGACGGCGGAGGCGACCAGGCTGTTCGAGAAGCTCCTCGCCCTCACCAACGACGTCGGCCTGCTCGCCGAGGAGTACAACTGCGTCGCCCGACGGCAAATCGGCAACTTCCCGCAGGCCTTCAGCCACTTCGCCCTTGTCTCCGCCGCCGTCCGGCTGGACTCCTCGGAACGGACCGCGGCCCGCGACAAAGCCGTCGCACTCGACACCGCCGCCTGACCGCCGGCCGCCCGGGCACCGGCCCGGGCGGCCCCTCCCCGACCACTGACGAAAAGGACGAAGCCCAACCGTGTCCCCGGCCCCTGCTCCGGCAAACCCACCCCAGATGTGCCCGCCCCACCCTCCCCGCGGTGACGACGGCGGTGTACCTGTGACGACCAGCGCACCTGCCTCCGTGCCGTGCGCGCCGTCCTGTGGCGCCCCCTCCCTGCCGCCGGTCCTGGTCGACACGCTGCTGCGTCACCGTGGCACGCGTGCCGGACTGAGCCAGGAGAAGCCGGACCTCACCGTCGCACCCGCTGCCCCCAGTAACACCCGCGTACCGCTCTCACAGGTGCATCCGCGCGGCGGCAGGAAGGAACTCCCGGTATGACCCCGGTGACACCGAGGCGGCTAGTGGGCGCCGGCCGCCCCCTGCCGGACCCATCCGACTACACCTGGCCCCTGCCCCTGGCGTACTCCACGGCCCAGTGGGTTCCACAGTCCTGGACGCGCACTGTCGCGTGCGGTGGCTTCTGGCACGCGGTCCGCGTGCGCGCGGACATCGCCGCGCCGGCGCTCCGGCTTCTCGGCGACAGCGCCGGTCCGGTCATCGCACACGACATCGTCCGCGCCTGGTGGTTTCTTCTGCCGCCAGGCCAGGTCGAACCCGGCCGGTGGGCACCCGGGATCCGGCTGCTGCGCCCCGGCACACTGATCGCCGTTCCCCCGCCGCACACCACGACGGGCAGAGATGTCCGCTGGGTCGTCACGCCGGAGCGCGGCTTCACCCGGCTCGAACATCTGCGTGCGGCCCTGGCCGGAAGACCCCCACGACATTCCGCTGGCCTGACGCACCGCCTGCCGGACCGTGCTGCACGACGCCAGCCCTGACCTCCCGAACCCCTGCACCGCTCACCGCTGAACACACGACGTCACCTGCTGTCCTGCTTCAACCGACAGGAAAACTCCGTGAACCATTTCCCGTCTGGCGCCCACGACCACGACCACGAGCCGTTACCCGGGGACGACCGACCGCACAAGCGATGCCCGATCCCTTCCGTCCCGCACCTGGCCACGGGCGCACTGCTGCGTTACTACCGTGTTCAGGGGAACTGGTCCTACCAGCGCGTCCAGGAGCGTACGGGCATCTCGGACAGGCGGCTGCACGGCATCGAGCTGGCACGGCGCCCTCTGGAGGAGGACGTCGCCCGGACGCTGCTGGACATCTACGGAGCCGGACAAGAGGCACAGGCAGCCGCGGCGTTGCTATCGGGCGGGCACGTGCACGAGGCACGCGATCAGGTCTTCCAGCGCGGTTCGTGGGTGATGGCGCTGAAGGCGGCCGCCCAGGAAGCCGTGCTGCTCAGCACCGGTCCGCTTCGGCTCGCGTGCGACCTCGCGGCTCCTGCCGCTCCCACTCCGGGCCGCGCTCAGTATCGCTGCCGGACGTTGCTGCTGCTGCACGAGCCCGCGCTGCACCGGACCTCCGTTCAGCAACTCGCCCGCCTAATTGCCCTGGTCGAGCGCCGGTCTCTCACCGTGCGTCTCGTTCCCGGCGGCCTCAGCGTCCCCGAGGGGCTGTTGACCGAGTGGTCGCTGACGGCGGGCATCTCGGACACGAGCGCGGCAGAGTGCCAGCGTCGCCAGCTGTACGTGACGCACATCCCGGGGCAAGCGCCCTGGGCACGCAACGGAGAACCGGCACACCCGGAGCGACAGTTGATCCAGCTGGCCGCGCTCCGCGCGCGGACGCCGCTAGACAGCGTTCACCAGCTGCGGCAGGCCACTGTCCGGCCACGCATCTGGACCACCGGCGGAGGCAAGAGCCCGGCACGGTCCGCCTCGGCCGACCCGGCTGCCAGGAGGCTGGCGTGACCCCTGCGGCTTCGTTGTCCACCTCCACGGACATGTGCGCCGGCACCCTGGTCACCACCTTGGCCGGGGCGGTGACCACGCTGCTGCTGGACTGCCTGTCCTACCTCCTCAGCGCCTGGTGCGCCGCACGGATGCGCCTGGCCCCCATGTACCGCCTCCCGTCCACGCCGCGCGGCCCGATGGCCTGCCGTGTCGCCAGATTGCGCGACCACCGTGCTACCGCGCCGCCCACATCCCGGCGCACCGTCTGCGGGACGCGGCTGGCGCCCGCCGAGGCCGGTACGTCCCGTCTCCGGCCAGACGAGGAAGGCAACTAGGCATGACCAGCTCAGACGCTGCCGCCC
Source organism: Streptomyces sp. NPDC006384 (assembly GCF_042870695.1). Classification (NCBI taxonomy): domain Bacteria; kingdom Bacillati; phylum Actinomycetota; class Actinomycetes; order Kitasatosporales; family Streptomycetaceae; genus Streptomyces; species Streptomyces sp. NPDC006384. The sequence continues at coordinate 51,333 of NZ_JBIAHR010000023.1, read as the reverse complement.
GGGCGCTGGTCATGGACCTTCTGCCTCCCGCGAGGGTCGGACACGCCTGCGAAGGCGACACCTGCCGCGAGGCATCGGTGGCCGATGTGGTCGTCGGCGCCGGCCTGCGCGCCGCACGCGCACAGGCCGGCGTGTCCGCGGCCCGGGCCGCAGCCTGTGTCGGTCTGCGCGAAGCCCGCATCACCCGCCTGGAGGCAGCCCAGACGGTCTGGTCCGCAAAGCAGGTGATCGCTCTGGCCCGCCTGTACCAGATGCCGGACGGGCAGGTGGAGGAGCTGAGACAGTTACTCGGTCCCGGGCATCATCACAGTCTGCCTGACCTCGGCGCGCACCCGGGGCCGCGGCTGGCCGCGCTGGAGTCCCGAGCCGTCAGGATTCGTGTCGCTGCCCAGAGCGTGCCGCTGTTCTTCTACGGATGGGGCGGCAATGGCGCGTATCTCACGGACTGCCCGGCTGCCGGGCCGCCGGCAGTGCGGCCACGTCCGTGGCCCGATTGCCCCGTCACCCTCATATGGGACGAACTCACCCTCGGGCGCGGCTACATAGACGCGCCGCGCACCGTCGCGCGGCTGAGGCACCTGGCCGACATGGTCGAGGCCGGAGCGCTCACCGTCCGCATCCTGATCCCCGACTACCACCAGCCCTTCGAGCCCGTGGGCAGCGAACTCACCTTCGGTGACGACACGACCGTCTGCGTCAGTGAAGAGCTGTTCCTGGTGATGTATAGCAACGGACCGCGAGCCCGCGCGAAGAGCGCCCTGCTCGACCGGCAACTCGCAGCGGCCCTCAGCCCCGACGAGTCCCTGGCCGCATTGCGCCGTGCTGCCGAGCGTTGGAGCCGCGCATGATGCCACCCCACGTAGCCGCAGACCGCCGTAGTCAGCAAACGGCCTCGCGATGCGCTACGCGCATGCGCCGCCAAGGCCACAGTCCAGTCCACTGCCGCCGTCATCGACCACTGCCGCCAGGAGCACGTGTGCGCACCCCGGCCTCCCCTTACCGACTGACCGTCGACGCCGACAGCAGCAACTTCACGGTCACCGCCCGCCGCACAGGCATGGCCCGCCGCCCGTCTGCCTCCCGGCAGACCTCCGCACGGTTGCAACCGGTGTCGTCGTGGCACGAGTGCGCGGTTGCTGGGGGCCCGGCGTGACCACTGTGCCTACGGCTTTGCACCGTGACACCGCGGCCTCTCGCCTGGGCTTGCTGCGACGCGCGCAACTGGAAAACGTCCTGCGAGGTGTAGCGGGCGAGATGCGGATCGCTTTGTACGTTCTGGTCGGCGCAGAGCAGGATCCCGCCCCCCGTCTCGCCTCCGCGCAGGCCTTCGCAGCCCGGCGGGGCTGGACGGTCGTGCACCGCACCTTCGACCTCACGGGACCGACCGACCCGACCACACGGCCCCAGCTCGCCCGGCTGCTCGCCGCAGCCCGACGCCGGGAGATTCACGGCATCCTCGCCGCCTCACGGGTCGACATCAGCAACGACGACAGGGAGTACGAGGCAATGCTCGAGCACATCCGGACCCTGGGCGCCGGACTCGCCCTCGCACGCGAGGAGAACGTCCTGTGACCGCACCGAATACGCACGCGGCTGCCGCAACGACACGGAGCCCGGAGTCGAGCCCTCCCCCGGGACGCCTCGATCTGCCCTTCATCCCGACAGGCAGGAAGCTCACCGGCGCCGCGCGGGAGAAGTTCGCGAAGCAGGTTGTGACTGCTTACCTCACCCCGGGTCGCAAGGTCACCATTCGGGAGATCTGCGAGGCGACGAACCGGTCCGCCGGCGCCATCCACACCATCCTGCGCGAAGCTGGGACCACCAAACGAGGGCGCCGCACCTCCGGCACGGACGAGCAGGCGAGCTCGTGAACGAGCCCCGCGAGCCCGAGCCGGGCTACCCCGCTCTCGCGGAGGACCTGCTGGGCCGCGCGCAGCGCGCCAGAGAGCACTGGCGCACGCCCGGCGCCGAACGTCTCGGCATGACGCCGGACACGCTCGCGGCCCTCGCCCAGACCCAGCATGACAACGCCGTCGGCCTGAAGCGGATCGTCGAACGGCTCGGGCAGTGGCCGGGCCACAGCACCGTAGGGCTACAGGCGTGCCAGGCTGCCGTGGACATCGCGGTGCACAGCGACCACGACCCGGCGTTCCAGCGGACGCTGCTGGGTCTGCTCCAAAAAGCCGTGAACACCGGCGAGGCCACCAGCGCCCAGCTCGCCCACCTCCACGACCGCTGCCTCGTCAACGCCGGACAGGCCCAGGTGTACGGAACCCAGCATTGGTACCGCCCCGACGGCCTCCTGCAACCGCACCCGATCACCGATCCCGCCCGGCTCGACACCCGCCGGGCCAGCGTCGGCCTGCCGTCGTACGCCGAGCAGGCCCGCCGTCTGCGCGAGCGGCACCGCCCGATCGGCTCCTTATCCGCTCCCGCCGCAGTCCAGTTCGCCCCCGAGCCCGAAAGGCGCGCGGCATGAGCACCGCCACCCTCCGCACGCACCGGTCCTGCAACCCACCATCGGTCCAAGGAGATGACCACGTGTCCCGCGTCACGCCCGCCCTGGACACCGACGTGATCCGCATCGCGTGCTGGAACGTCGAGCACAACGGCCTGCCCGGCCACACCGGCGGCGACGCCCGCCGCCGGCATCTGGCACACGAGGTCCTGCGCGCGCACCGGCCGCACATCGTGCTGCGTCAGGAGCTGACACTCGCGCACCTCGACGGCAAGCGCCCCCTGCACGAGGAGGGCAAGGCGCTCGGCCTGTCGGCGGTGATGGCCCCGGGCACCCCGGAAAGCCCCAACCCGACCGGTGTCCTGTTCGACCCCGCCCTGTTCGCCCTGCACGCGGAGTACACACACGTCACGAACGGCTGGCACCCGATCTGCAACCCCGTCCTCACGCTGCGCGGCGACACCGAGGCCACCAGGCCTCTGTCCCTGGCGTCGTTCCACTTATGCTCCTACGACCCTGCCACCCGCGAGACCGAGGCCAAGCGCCTGGTCACCCTCGGCGGCCAGAAACGCACCGCCGTCATCGGCGGGGACTGCAACTCCTACCCGCACCGCGTCGCTGACGAGAACGTGCCGCTTCCCGACTGGACCCAGGTGAAGGACCCCGCGCACTTCGAACACCGCACGATCCGCACCCCAGCCGGCCGGGTCTCCGACACGATCCCCGACGAGATCCTCGCCAGCACCAAGCCCGGAGGCGGACGCGTCTTCGTCGAACTCGGCCACCACGCCGCCACCGAACTGGGCCAACCCGGCGCCCTGGAGGCGACCGCGAACCTGTGGCGCACGGACCAAGGGCGCCGCAGCCGGATCGACCGGATGTACTGCACGCCCGACCTCGCCCCGGCCCTGCGGTCCCTGCAGGTCTACGCCGACGACGCGGTCGTCGAGGTCTCCGACCATGCCTTGGTCGTGGCCAGTTTCGACCGCACGGCCTTCCGCCGCGCCCTCACGCCCGCCCGGTGAACCACGCCGCCACGGCCCGTCAACGTCGATACCATCACCAAGGAGACACAGCCCGTGACCGATGAACTGCGCGTGGTGTGCTGGAACATCGAGCACAACGGCCGCGGCCGCAGCGGTGGCGACGACCATCGCGACCTGGCCCGCGACATCCTCGCCTCCGTCAAGCCGCACGTCGTGCTGCGCCAGGAACTGACCGGCGCGTGGGACCGCGGGAAGGCGGACCTGTACGCCGAGGCCAACCGGCTCGGCGGCCTCACGCCGTTCATGGCCGCGCCGCGGGAAGGACGCAGCCGCAACCCGGTCGGCGTGATGGTCGACCCCAACCTGTTCCTCGTCGACGGCGAGTTCGAACATGACATGCCGTGGAAGCCGATCTGCAATCCCCGCGTCCGCCTCAAGGGCTGTCCGAAGCCGATCGACCTCGCCTCGGCACACCTGTGCCACTTCGACCCGGACCTGCGCGCGACCGAGGCGCGGCGGCTCACCACCCTCGCCGACAACTCCGGCAGCGCCCTGGTGGGGATGGACGCCAACAGCTACCCGCACCAGGCGGAGCTGGAGACCGTGGCGCTCCCGGACTGGAATCAGGTCGCAGACCGGGTGCACTTCCAGCACCGCACCATCGAGCGCGCCGGCCGGCGTGTCTCGGACACCCGGCCGGACGAGATCCTCTCCGGCGGCGACCCTGTCTTCATCGACCTCGGCCTGCACGCCGCCACGGCTCTCGGCCAGCCCGGCGCGCTGACCGCGACGGCGAGCCTGAAGCGCACCGACCAGGGACCCGCCCAGCGTATTGACCGCATGTACTGCACCCCCGACCTCGCACCGGCCCTGACCGCCTTCGAGGTCCTGGCGACCGACGATGTCCGGGCGGTCTCCGACCATGCGCTGCTTCTCGCGCGGTTCGACCTCGACGTCCTCCGCCGAGTCCTCACCTCCACCCGCTGAAACCTCCATCTCTGGGGAGACCTTCGTGCTCATCAACGCGGCGATCTGCAATTTCGAGAACAACGGCGGCGGCGACCGCGACCTGTGGCAGCGCATGCACGACCGCCTGGCCTCGCTCGACCTGCATCTGCTCCTGCGGCAGGAGATGTGGGGCGCCTACGACGACGGCAACGCGCTCGCGTACGCGGCCGAAACCGTGCTGGGCATGGTCGGGTTCATCGGCCGCGAGTGCTGCACCGCCGTCTACCACGACCCGAAACTCTTCATCCCGGTCGGCGAGTACCCGAGGACCGGCCCCGTGTGGGCGCTCCCACCGACCGTGTGCAGCTTCCAGCTCGCCGGAACGGCCCCCGGCGCGGTCCCGCTGATCGTGGGCTCCTACCACCTCAACTACTGCTCCACCACGACACGCCTGGCGGAGGCCGAGTGGCTGACCAAGTGGAACGACCAGTGGGTGAAGGACGGCGACCGGTACGTCCACTACCCCGCGCTGCTCGGCGGCGACAACAACAGCTACCCCGTCGTCGGCACCCCGGGAGACCCGGCCCTGCCCGTCCTGGAGGAGATCCGCGACGAGCCCCACCGGGCGCACCGCTCCTACCTCGGGCCGGACGGCGTCCGCCGGATGGACGACCGGCCGGACGGCACCCTGCGCACCGCCGGCCTCCAGGACGTCGCCCGCCACCTCGTCGCGGCCACGGGTGACACCAGTGCGATCGCGCCCACAGTCGACGCCTGCGACACCTACGGCCCGGACGCGCGCATCGACCGGATCTACGCCAGCCAGCAGCTCCTGCCCGCCGTCCGCGAGGTCGAGGTCGTCGACATGAAGGGCCTGTCCGACCACCACACGGTCGTAGTGCGCCTGGACCGGGACACCCTCACCGACAGCCTCAACCACCCGCTCACCCGGGCGGCGTGACCGATGTCCACGATGCAAGACCCGCACCTTCCATGCCCCTCTTCCCGCTGGCGCGAATCGCCGCTCCGCTCTGCCGCCCCTCGCCCGAGGAGTGCGCTGAGGACTACGCCTGGTTCCGGGAGCGCCTCGCCGACCCGGGCCTTCTCCACTGCGCGGTCGGTGTGAAGGTGGATGGCGCCGTGCTCCTCGCGGTGCCCGCCGGCGGCAGCCGCAGCGGCGGCTACGTGTCGGTGGGCACCGTGGCCGACGCCGTGCGCATCTGGGCGGCCCTGCGGGGCCGGCCCGGATTCCCGCGCGTGAGGATCGGCCTGTCGGTCCACCGCGACACCTGCCACACCGTCAACTGGGGAGCTGCCGAGCCCACGGGCGACGCCGAGCGCGGTCGGCACTTCGGGTACACACAGCCTGCCATCGACGCCTTCCTCCGCCGCGTCTGCATTCACGACCAGCAGTGGGGACCAGAGACGAGCGAGCCAGCCCAGTCCCGCGGCCGGACCTGGCAGCAGGATCCGCTGCTGTCGACACTCCGTGACATCGGCGGCTGCGTGGCCGTGATCCTGATGGGCGTCCTGATCACCCTGCTTGTGTCGGTGGTCCGCGGCAACTGGTCTCTACTCGGTGACATCTCCTCATTGCTCGTCATGTACTACGACTCACAGGACAAGCGATGACCACGACCCCTTCCGCCCTCGTCCTGCACTCCGCTCCTCCGGCCATCGCGGCGGCGGTCGCCGTGCCCGCTCAAATCGTGCCTACCGCACGGAATCACGGTTGTGGACGACTACGCCGCTGTCCCGTCGGCGCGAATGGGAGCCGGGAGGGCGCGCAAGCGTTCCGCCAGTTCACTGGCCGAGCTGGCCGCCGAGGCATCGAGCAGTCGTCCCAGCCGTTTCAGACGGTCGCGGGCGGTCGCCCGGAGCCGTGGTGGAGGGATCAGGTCGAGTACACCCAGCGCTCGGTCGGCTGCCTGGTCCGGGGCGTCGCGGGCCTCGGCGAGCGCGAGGACGAGGGTGGCAGCCACCCACCCCGGTGTCTCGGCGGGCGCGGCGTTGATGGATTCACGGGCGACAGCCGCAGCCCGGTCGTAACGCTCGAGGGTCAGGTGAGCCTCGGCCACGTGGAGTCGGTGCTCGGCGCGGTCGTATCCGAAACGACCGGGCAGTTCGACGCCCGTGCGCATGATCTCGTCGCTCTCGTCGACGACATCGTCTGCCTCCTCGGCCCGGCCTGTGGCGGCAAGCGCTGGCAGCAGAGCCCATCCCAGGAGCTGGGCACGCCGCAGACCCTCGGGCGCATGCTGGAGCCCGTATTCGGCGTGTCCCCTGGCGTGCTCCCAGTCCTGGCGCACAGTCGCGACCATGGCCAGCGCGCCGCTGGCCCAGGCGGTGAGTTCTGGCTCGCGGGTGGACTCGCCGAGCGCGCCGGCCAGCGTGAGATGCGTTCGGGACCCGGCGCGGTCGTCCAGGTGGTAGGCCAGGTTGCCGAGAAGCGCCGACAGCCAGCCGACCTGTCGCCGAAGACCCTGCGCGGTCTCGCGGTCCGCTCCCGCCACCGCAGTGGAGAGCAGGTTGCGGGTCTCGCGGACCTCCTCCAGCAAGATCGCCGGAGGGTGCTTGCTGTAGTTGAGGGCGTAGTGCTCCACGGCCGCCTCGGCCAGGGCAACGAGGACGGGCGAGCCGTCCGGTGCCTCCTGGACGCCCCACTGCACGGATTCGCGGATGGCAGGCAGCCCACTGGCGGTCGTCATAGCTCCCCTTCGACTGGAGTTCGTCTCCTCACGCTGGAACTGACCGTAGTGGAGCGGGGGCGGGGAGGTGCAGGTGCTGCACCACAGGCAGCGTGTCTCCAGGGCGAGCTGATCGGGGCGGGCCCCGTACGCGCGGGAGATCATCAGGCGGTATTCGTCGCCGGGCTTCTCTTGGCCGTGCTCGTACCGACACAGCATGGCGGGCGTCAGTCGCGGCGGGAGCAGTCCGTCGGCCCGGTAGGCGGCGGCGACCTCGCGGATCGCCTGGGGCCGCGACCATCCCAGCGCCAGACGCCACGCCTCCAAGGCCGTGAGCTCCGGCAACGCCGTGCGGAGGGTGGTGACAATCCGCTCCTGGCCGTGTCCGTCGCGCTGGCATTGCGCACGGATCCGGGATGCCTCCCGTTGGATCTCCGCGCGACGACCTCGGGTGACTCCGCCCACTGCCCGGCCCTCCGCCACTTTGCCGTAGCGCTGAACCGTCCAAGCCGGGAAAGGCCTCAGACGGACATTGCGCAGATGCGTCAATGTTTCTACTCACCATCGGCAATGACGATCCGGCAGGCAACGGCGCATGGTGGAAGACATCCACCGCTCCGCTCTGAACCTCTCGGCCAGCGCCTCGGCCCGCCTCTACCTCAACCCAGGGCCCGGGGTGTACGGCGCGGCGCTGCGGTGGTCCCGTACGTGCACGCTCACCTTTCTCGACACCACGACCGTTGTTCGGATCTGCGGACGCAGCTCCTCTCTTACTCACCGGAGACGATCATGGCTGGTGGCACTGCCCACGAATCGGCGTCCCTGGCGCCGACCGGCAGGCGTAGAGGCGAACCTGCCGTCCCGCCGGGAAACGGCTCAAATGGGCCTACACGCCGGGTTCGGGAGAAGAAGCCGAATCATCAGCTACAGAGCGCCATCGAGGCATCTGGTCGCTCGTACGGGCAGATCGCCCAAGACCTCACCGACCTCGCCCGCCGGCGAGGCCACCACCAGATAGCGACAGGCCGCTCGCGAGTAGCACACTGGGTTTCAGACGGCGAGCAGCCCAAGGACCCGGTCCCGGAACTCTTGGCCGAGTTGTTCACCGGATACCTCCGGCTCAACCGCTCAGTGACCCCTGCGGACTTGGGGCTTCGATGGTCCTTGCCCGACGACGCTCCCGCTCCAGCAGCCGCCTCGCCCCAACGACTTCTGGGCATGGGGACCAGTCTCGAGGCCGTACGGTCTTACACCCGCTCCTCCCGGTTCAGCGAGTTGCGGGCTGGGGACATCGAGGACCTGGAGCTGTCCGTGGCCCAGTTCTCCGCGACCTATTCAGCCCACCCTCCGATGGAGTTGTGGGAGAAGGTCGTTCTGCACCGGGAGCGCGCCGCATCGTTCCTGACGCAGAGGCGCCATACCCTGCGCGAAGGACGGGAGCTGTCCCATCACGCCGGGATGCTCTCGGTCATCCTCGGGTGGCTCGCGCACGATCTGGGCGACCGCGGTTTCGTCGACGCGTACTGCGACGATGCGTGGGAGCAGGGACTTCAGGCCGGCGATCTGGAGATCGGTGCGTGGGCCGAGGATGTTCGCTGCACCGACGCCCTCTATTCCGGCCGGGATGTGGATGCGCTGGCCGCGGCTACCCGGGGGCTGGCCGTTGCGCCGCCGGGGAGCAGGGTGGCCCTGCGGCTGCTGGCCCAGCTGGCTCGTGTGTACGCCAAACTCGGCCAGGCCGGGCAGTTCGAGGAGACCATGCGGCGTGTGAAGCGGGAGAGTGACCGGCTGCCGCCGCACCGGGCGGGGCTCTTCGGCGTGGACGCGGCTGTGGTCACCTCCTATGGCGCGTCCTCCCTGGTGTGGCTGGGCCGGCACGAAGGGGCGCTGGAGTCTGCCCTTGAGGCGATTGAGCGATACGAGGACATGCCCCTTCCGTACCAGGCGCCGACGCGGCTGGCGATCGCACGTCTCGACCTCGCCCTCGCCCATACCTCCCTCGGCGACCCGCAGGCGGCCATCGGCGCCGCGACGGCGGCGCTGGCCGAAGGCCGGATTGTCCAGTCGGTCCGGACCCGAGCTGAGCACGTCCACTACCGGCTCGCCCTGCGGTACCCGACTACCGAGGGCCTTCCTGAGCTGCAGCAGCTTCTGAACGGCTTGCCGAAGGAGTAGGCCAGCCTTGCTGCTGCGCGCCGGGGGCCGGTGTTGCGCCTGTACCGCAACACCGACGCCTCTGGTGGCGCTACGGGGACATGCGGTCAACTCGCATCGCCGGACGAACTCCCGGCGCCGCGTGGCTGCACGGGCTCCTGACTCCCGTACGGCCACGCGGTTTTCCGTGACAGAAGGGGAGGAGCGGCTATGGCCCTGCCTGTGACGCCACCGCCGGACGAGCACAGCCTCGCGGGCATGGTGCGTTCTATCTGGGAAACGGCCCTTGGCCGCACCGTGGAGACGGACGAGGACTTCTTCGAGGCCGGGGGTGATTCGCTTACCGCGCTCGCCGTGGCCGGCGCCGTCACCCGGGCGACCGGCCGGACCGTCCCGGCCGGGTGGCTCTACCGCCACCCGCGGCTGGTGGACGCTGTCCGGTCCCTTCTGCAGGCCGCGCCGGTGGGCATCAGCGCGCCGGTGCCACTGCCGAGACAGGGGCACCATCCCCTCTCCTTCCAGCAGGAGGGGCTCTTGGACGTCATCGGCCACATCGGAGGAATCCACCGGTATCAGGTGGCCTACGCGGTCGCGCTGGACCCATCGGTGGACGCCGGCCGTCTTCAGGCTGCGTGGGAGCGGATCCCGGACCGTCATCCCGTACTCGCTACCCGCCTCGCCCGTCACGGCGGCGAGCGCGTCCAGGACGTCTCCACCGCGCCACCACCCCTGGAGACGATCACCGCCACTCGCCAGGGCGAGGTCGCGCAGGAGACGGACCGCTGGGCGTCCGCCCCGATCGCCCTTGACGACGCCCTGGTCCGCGCCGGGCTGGTACGGGGCGCGGATGGTTCTCGACTCATACTCGCGGCCCACCAGATGGTGATGGACCCCTGGTCCTGGGGCCTGCTGCTTCAGGACCTGTCCGCCCTGTACACCTCCCCGGACGCCGAGGGAGCACCCGAACTCGCGTACTCCGATTACGCCCGCTGGCAGCGCACCCACCTCACCGGAGAGACATACGCCCGGCACCTGGATTTCTGGCGAAGGACGGCCGACGGCTTCCCCGTTGACGGGGTCCGCCTGCCGGGAGGCCGGTGTGGCGCCGGGCCCGCGGGGCCCGCCGCGCGGCTGCCGGTCCACGTCCCCGACGCGCAGGTTGCCGCACTCGAAGTCCGGGCGCGGGCGGCGGGGGCGTCGCTGTTCGAGGTACTTCTCGCCCTGTTCAAGCTCGCCGTCGGCCGCTGGGCCGGTACCGACGACGTGCTGGTCGCCAGCGCCACCGCCAGCCGTACCGCGCCGGGCACGCAGGACGTCGCCGGCTTCTTCGTCAACGGCCGCTTCACCCGTACCCGCCTGCCGGCCGGGACGGCGGCGGACGTGGTCGACCGGGTCAAGCAGTCCTGGCGTGCAGCCGACGAGCATCGCGAACTCCACCTGGAGAAGACCCTCTTCGACCTGGGCCGACCGGATATGGCGAACGTGAAGTTCTCGCTCAACACCGTCCCCGGGCTCGCTCAGCTGCCGTCCCTGGGCGGACAGCGGCTGCGCGCCGTGCCGGTGACCGGCGCGGCCAGTGCACGGCGTCACCTGAGTGCTGGCCTCACCCGGGTCGGCGGCGCCGTGGCCGGTGCGGTGTCCTACCGCACCGATGTGCTCAGCCGGGATGCGGTGGCCGGCCTGCTCGGCGAGTTCGACCGGGCGCGGCGCGGGTTCGCGGCGGACCCGGATCAGCCCATCGCTCTCACGAACCACTAGTCCGCCGGTCCGCTGGACGCGGGCCGCCTGTCCTGGAGCACGCCGCCGTGCCGGGGGCGCTGGGGGAAGGACGCACCGATGAAAGCTCTCGTACTGGCCGGCGGGCAAGGCAGCCGCCTACGGCCGCTCACGCCGACACTGCCCAAACCGCTGGCCCCGGTGGCGAACCGGCCGGTCCTGTCCTGGGTGCTCGATCACCTGGATCGCGCCGGCGTCGAAGAGACCGGGGTGATCGTTCCCGTGTCCGACATGGCGCTCTACCGGCGGATCATCGGCACCAGCACGCCCGCCGGCACGCCGGTGCGGTGGCTGCCCGAGGCGGCCGCGGCGGGAACCGGAGGATGCCTGCGCCAGCAGGCCGCCTTCTTCGGCGGCGAACCGGTGCTCGTGGTGCCCGCCGACATCGTCTCCTCGGTCGACCTCGCCCGGCTCGTCGGCCACCACCACGCGGTCGGCGCCGCGGTGACCGTGGCCGCCGTCGCGCGGGACGGGACCCAGTGGGCCGGGGACGTGCTCGTGCCCGATTCCGCCCGGCCGGGCACAGCCGCCGCCTACCGGTTCAAACCGGGCGGCACCGGCCGCCTGCTGGGATCGACCGGAGCGTGGATGGTCGATCCGGACGTCCTCGACCGGATACCCGCGCACGGCGTCACCGACTTCTCCAGCCAGACCCTGCCCGGCCTGCCGGCGTCCGGGATGCTCCTGGGCCTGTTCGACGCGGGCGAGATCTACCTGAGGGACATCGGCACACCGGCCAAGCTCCTCACCGGCAATCAGGAGGCCGCCGTCGGGGCGTCCCCGCTGGAGGTGCCGTCAACTGCCGGCGCCGGAGCACTCATCGACCCGAGTGCCGATGTCGGCGAGCAGGTCCTGATCGGTGAAGGAGCCCAGGTCGCCGCGGACGTCCGTCTCACGGGCCCGGCCGTGATCGGCCCGCACGCCCGCATCGGCGCGGGAGCCCAGGTCGACGGTGCCCTCGTACTGCCGGGCGCCCGCGTCGCCGCCGGCTCCCGGGTCACCGGGGAGATCGTCGGCGACCCGGGCCGGGTGCGCGACGTGCTGCTGCGGCTGGCGGCTGAACGATGACGGGCCCGGTTGCCTCCGTCGCCGCTCAGGTCCTGGCCTGGTGCGCCCGCACGCCGGACGCCGTGGCCGTCGAACAGGGGGAGCGCCGGTGGACGTACCGGGAGCTGGAGGACGCCGTGGCCGGTGTCGCCGGCGCACTCCGGGCCGCCGGGGTGCGCCCCGGGCAGGTCGTCGCGGTCACCGCGCACCGGGGTCTTCCCCTGGCCGCCGCGTGGGTGGCGGTGCTGGCGAACCGCTGCATCCTGCTCCCCCTCGACCCCGCGCTTTCCCCGGCCGCCCGCACCGGCATGCTCTCCCGGGTCGGAGCCGCATGGGACCTGCGCGCAGGGGACGTCTACGCCCGCGCACACCCCGGTATCCCGGTGCTGTCCGTCACGGGAGAACGGCGCGCTTGTCGCCCGGCCCTCGGCCCGGTGCCGCCTCCAGGGCCGGAGGAGGCGGGGTACGTGTTCTTCACCTCGGGCAGCACCGGCAGGCCCAAGGCGATCCTGGGCCGTCACCGAAGCCTCGCCGCGTTCCTGCCGTGGCTCGCCGCCGCCCTGGGGGTCACGCCGGCCGACCGGGTCCCGCACCTGGCCGGGGCAGGCTTCGATGTGTCCCTGAGGGAGGTGCTCCTGCCGCTCACGTCCGGGGCCCGGCTGTGCCTGCCCCCGCCGGGCCCCCTGCCGCCCGGCGACGTCCTGGGCTGGCTCGCCGATGTCGGCGCGACGCTGGTGCACACGGTGCCGACCGTCGCCCGCGCCTGGCTGCACTTCGCGCCCGAGGGGATACGTCTGCCGCAGATGAGGGCTGTGCTGTTCAGCGGCGAGCCGCTGACCGACACGCTCGTCCGCCGGTGGCGCGGCCACCTCGATTACCAGGGCGTCATCGTCAACCAGTACGGGCCGACCGAGACGACCCTCATCCGCTGCTGGCACCCGCTCGACCGCCCGGTGCCCGGTATCCAGCCGCTGGGCCGCCCGATCCCCGGCAGCGAAGTGTGGATCGAGGACCCGCCCGGCGTGCGCGCCCCCGCGGGCACGGTGGGTGAAATCGTCATCCGCACCGTCTACGGCACCAGCGGCTATTTCGGCGAAGAAGCCCTCACGGCCGCCCGGTTCACCTTCGGCCCCGACGGCGAGGTCACCTACCGCACCGGCGATCTCGGCAGCGTCGACGAGCACGGCCTGCTCCGCTTCCACGGCCGCAGCGACGACCAGATCAAGATCCACGGCGTCCGGTTCCACCTCCACGGCGTGGAAGCGGCCCTCGAAGCCCAGCCCGGCATCGACCAGGCCGCCGTCACAGCCGAACCCGGCACCGACGGGGCGTCGCCGCGCCTGACCGCGCATCTGGTGCTCTCCCCCGGCCATGACCGGATTCCGGGCGGCCTGCGCGCGGCCCTCCTCGATCGCCTTCCGGCGGCCGCCGTCCCCTCCCGGCTGCTGGCCGTGGACGCGCTGCCGCGCACCGCGTCCAGCGGCAAGCTCGACCGCTCCCGCCTCACCCCTGCCCCACCCTCCGCGCCGCGCGGCATCACGCCCGCGGCCTGGCACCCCAAGGACACCTCCTGATGCCTACGTCACCCCAGTCCCAGCCGGCCCTGCAGGACCTGACGACCGTCGCGCAGGGCCTGCGCGCCTTCGTCTTCGCCGCCAACAAGCACCCGGGCGGCGCCTCCTCCGCAGTCGAGGCGATCACCGCCCTGTACTTCTCCGGAGCCACCACCCTCGCCTCGCCGGGCCAGGTCCGCGACCGGCTCATCTACTCCAAGGGGCACGCCGCCGCCCCCTGGTACGCCGCGCTGTGGACGCTCGGCGCGATGCCCGGCATGACGTGGCAGGACGCGGCCGGCTTCGGGCAGGTCGGGCACCCGGTGCCCCGCATGCCCGTCCGCGGGAGCGTGCCGGGCATGGAGATGAGCACCGGCGCGCTCGGCCAGGGCCTGTCCTTCGGGGTCGGTACCGCGCTCGCCGACCGGCGCGACGGCCTGGGCACCCGGACCTTCGTCGTGCTCGGGGACGGCGAGTGCACCGAGGGCCAGGTGTGGGAGGCGGCGATGACCGCGTCCCGTCTCGGCCTGAAGAATCTGGTGGCGCTCGTCGACGCGAACGGCTCCGGCAGCGTCATCACTCTTGACCGCGCGCAGTGGGCCGAGAGGTTCGCCGCGTTCGGCTGGCGCGCGGTGGACGTGGACGGGCACGACATCGGCGCCATCGCCCAGGAGTTGCGCGCCGGCACGGACCGGCCGACCGCGCTGATCCTCAACACCGTCAAGGGCCGGGGCCTGGCCGCCGAGGTCGAGGGCTCCAACACCCTGTCCGCCGAGGTCGGGAAACAGTACCTGCCCGACTGGGACGCCGGCGCGCTGATCGAGGCGGCCCTGGCCGTCATCGACCGCCACCACCCCCACGCCGCCCGGGCCCGCGCCTCGTCCCCCGCGCGCCGGGGCGTCACCGCGCCGGTCCGGCCTTCCCGCGCCGAGCTCCTCGTCCAGCTCACGGGGCATCCCGAGGGTGCCGAGGTCGTGGCGAAGAAGGCTCTCGGCGGGGACCTCGCCCAGGAGCTCGCCGGGCTGCCCCTGCTGTGGATGGCCCCCGACGCCATCCGCAACTCCGGCCTCCTCGACCGGATGCAGCAGGTCGGATCCTGGACGTGGGACACCCCCGGCGCGGACGTGCTGCAGTGCGCCATCGCCGAGCAGGACGCGGCCTCCCTGGCCGCCGGCGCGGCGAGCGCCGGACTGTGGCCGGTGCTGTTCTCCATGGAGGGCTTCTACTGGCGGATGCTCGACCAGATCCGCGAGTCGATCGCCTTCCCCCAGCTGCCCGTTGTGCTGGTGGGCACCTCCGGAGGCCTCGGCGACCCGCTCGGCCCCATGGTGCAGTCCGACGGCTGTCTGACGGCGCTCGCCGCCATCCCCGGGCTGGAGCTGTTCGAGGCCGCCGACATCAACACGGCCAAGGTCCTGGCGGCCGAGGCCCTCGCCTCCGGCCGCCCCGCCTACCTGCGCCTGCCGCACGAAGCCGTGCCCGTCCGCCACAGCCTCACCGAACTCGCCGCCCGCCCGACCAGCACCGGTGCCTGGACGCTCACCGACGCCGCCGACCCCGACCTCGTCCTGGTGACCGCCGGGGCGCTGCGCGAGCGAGCCCTGCACAGCGCCGAGCAGCTGCACGCCCGCGGCCACGCCGTCCGGGTGGTCGAGGTCTTCAGCCCCAGCCGCTTCTCCCGCCTCGCGGTCGACGAGCGCGCCCGGTTCCTGCCGCCCGGGGTGCGGGCCGTCAGCATCCACAACGCACCCAGCAGCGTCCTCGGCTCTCTGCTGGGCGACGACGGACTGGCCATCGGCGTCGACACCTACGGCATCGCCGGCTGGCCGCAGGACGCCCTGTACGAGGCGGCCGGCCTGACCACGGACGCGCTCGTCGACCGCATCCTCAAGGAGCTGGCGTGACCTCCTCTCACCTCGGTCTGTCCTTCCTCGACCAGGGCCCGATCCTGGTCAGGGCGCACCGGATCGACAGCTACGCCGTCCACGTGGACGAAGGTCTGCTCACCCGACTGACCGGCCTCCTCACCGACGTCCTGGACCGGCTCGGCAGCCCCGACGTGGTGATCGCCGTCGACACCGGCGCAGCCGAGCACCACCTCGGCGCCGTCACCGCCGCCGTCCTGGCCACCGGCCGGCCCTTCCAGGTGGTGCCGGTCCCGGCCGGCGAGGCGAGCAAGTCCCCGCGCGGGCTGCGCGCCCTGGTCGGGGCCCTGCACCGCCACCGTGCCTCCCGGCGCACCCTGCTGCTGGCGGTGGGCGGCGGCATGGTGTGCGACCTGGCCACCACCGCCGCCGCCGGGTACATGCGCGGCATCCCCTACGCTCTGCTGCCCACCACGGTCCTCGCCCAGGTCGACGCGGCGATCGGCGGGAAGGGCGGACTCGACGACGACGGCGCGAAGAACCTCCTGGGGGCCTTCCACCACCCCGCGGCCGTCTTCGTCGACCCGCTGCTGACCGGCACGCTGTCCGAGCGGCACGTCCGCAACGGCCTGGCCGAGGTCATCAAGGTGGCGCTCATCGACGACACGGACGACCTGTTCCATGCCCTGGAGCAGCACCCCGACCGGCTGCCGGCAGGCCAGGCGCTGACCGGGATCGTCCGGGCCGCCGTCGCCGCCAAGCTCCGCCTCCTGGCCGACGACCCTTTTGAGCAGGGCGACTTGCGGCGGCTGCTGAACCTCGGCCACTGCATCGGGCACCCCTACGAGGCCGCCACCGGCTACCGGGTCCTGCACGGCGAAGCCGTCGCCGTCGGCATGGCGGTCGCGGCCGCACACGCCCACCTGACCGGCATCGCCAGCTTGGACGAACGGGACCGCATCCTTGGCCTGCTCGACGCCTGCCGGCTTCCCGCCGTCCTGCCCGAGGCGATGCGGGAGCGCACCTGGGAGGCAATGGACACGGTCCGCCGGGTGCGCGGAGGACCGCTCCACCTCGTCCTGCCCCGCACACCCGGCCACTGCACCGTGACCGACGACATCGACCGCGCCGCCTACGACAAGGCCGTGTCCGAACTGGCGGCCCGCCCGTGAGCGACCCCGATCCGTACTGGCTGCTGATCGAGGGCGGCGGGAGCCGCACCTGGGCCGCCCGGGCCACCTTCACCGCCGTCCTCGCCGAGCGGGAGGGGCCCTCGACCAGCCCCCGCTCCGTGGGCCATACCCAGGCACACGACACCCTGGCCGGGCTGGTCCGCGCCCTCCCGGCCGGCGGACCGCTGCGGGGAGTCGTCGCCGCCCACGGCGCCGCTTCCACCCGCGCCTGCGCCGGCGAGTTCGCCGACCTGATCCGGCGGGCGCTGGCAACCGCCGGCCACCCGCCCGTGCCGGTGCTGGTCACCAACGACATCGTGCCGCTGCTGCTCGACGACGGCCCGCTGTGCGTGGTGATCTGCGGCACGGGCACCGGGTTCGCCGCCCGCAACGGCGACCGCTGGGCGCGCGCCTCCGGGCTGGAGTGGCTGCTGTCCGACGAAGGCGGCGGTCACGACCTGGCGGCCCGCGCGCTGCGGGCCGTCGTCCGGGCCCAGGACGGCCGCGGCCCCGCCACCGCGCTCGTCGACGCCGCCCGCGCATGGTGCCCGCCGAGCCCCGACGCGGGCATCGCACTCGGCGAGAGGCTCTTCCACGCCGTACACGGTGACGTCGCCCGCAAGCCGTACGTCGCCTCGTTCGCACCGTTCGTACTCGAGACGGCCCGCGCCGGCGATCGGGTGGCGTCCGGGCTCCTCGATGACGCTGCCCGGGAGCTGGTCGAAGGGGTCGAGGCGGTCTGCCGAGCCGTCGGGATAGCCATTGCGGCGCCGCCCGCGCTCGTTCTGTCCGGTTCCCTGCTCCACTCCGACGTCCTGCGCGAGCGGTTCCTCAGCCGGGCCCACGCGCGCCTCGGGGACAGGGTCGTGCCCCGGGTGGCCGCGGGCCCGGGGCCCGGCCTGGTGCACCTGCTCGGCCTGTGGCGGGACCCGGCGGCGATCACGGCCCTGGGCCGGGCCATGCCCGTGCACGCCGAACCCATCCCGGAGAGCCGGCCGTGATCGCACCGCGCGCGGACCGCCCCGAGCCGGGGCCGGGGGCGGGCGCGGACCTGGAGCTCGGGCGCGCGCTGCGTTCGGCCCTGAACACCTGCCGCCGGGACATCGCCCGCTTCCGCGCGGCCCCGGCCCCCGCGCGGGACAAGGCGAGTGTCCACGGCGGCCGCGAAGTCGTCACCGATCTCGACCTCATCCTGCAAGACCGCCTCACCACCGAGCTCGGCCGCGCGTTCCCCGGAATCCCGGTGATCGCCGAGGAGGGCCAGGCCGAGATCCCCCAGCTGCCCAACGAGTGCCTGCTCGTGGATCCGCTGGACGGCACCGCGCCGTTCCTCGCCGGCAGCAGCGACTACGCGATCGCCATCTGCCTGGTCCGCGGCGGCATCCCGGCCGAAGGGGTCATCGACCTGCCCGCCCACGACATCCGGGTTAGCGCGGCACCCGGCCACCTCCGCGTCACCGGCGACGTGACCCGGCTGCCCCACCACGGCCCCCGCACCGTCCTGACCAGCCCCGGCCACGCGGACACCGTCCAGGACCGGTTGTCCGGCACCGGCTGGTCCGTGCGCCCGGCCGCCACCGCCAGCGTGAAGATCACCTTCGTCGCTCTCGGCCGCGCACCGGCCGCCGCCTACCTGCCCCGACCCGGCAGCGGCGCCGCGCCGTGGGACTACCCGGCCGCCGCCCTCGCCGTCGCCGCGGCCGGCGGAACCGTTCACGACACCACCGGTCACGACCTGGCCCGCACCCGGCCCGCCCGGCTCGACGGCTGGCTCGCCCTTCTCCCACCGCCCGACGCGGACCTGCCGGCGCTGCTGCGCCCATCGGCCGCTCCTCACCTGTAGAAGGACTCCTTCGATGCGTTCCCTCGCCACCACCACCGACGGCTGGCGCGGCCGTCCCGGCCCGGACTGGGCCGAGCCGCAGCTCCTGGCCGCCCTCGACCACTGCGCCGCCCAGGGCGTCCTGGGCGAGCACGTCCTGGTCGGGTACGACGCCCGGGCCGGTGCCCGCGAAGTCGCGCACCTCGCCGCCGACCTGCTCGCCCACCACGGGCTGACGGCCTGCCTCGCTTCGGCACCCGGGCCCACGCCCGCGTTCGGAAGCCTCGTGCACCGCCGGTCCGACCTGACCGCGGCCGTTGTCGTCACCGCCAGCCACAACCCGCCCGGATACATCGGCATCAAGGTCCGCGACCGCTCCGGGCACGGCATCCCCTGGCCCCAGCCCCCGGCAGGCGCCGCCCTCGACCCGGGCCTGCTGGAGGTGCGCCAGCACCAGCGCGCCGATGTCCTCAGCCCCTACGTCGGCGCCGTCGGCGGCCCGCTCAGCACGGCCGTCGGCGTCTTCGACGGTGATGTCCTCCTCGATGCCGCCCACGGCGCGGTCGGCGTTCTCGCGGGGCGCCTGTCCGGCGTCCGGGTGCTGCGCGGCCGTCCGCTGCCGTTCTTCGCCGGGCAGAGCCCCGATCCCGTCCCCCGCGTCTACGCCGAACACACCGGCCGCGCCCTCCTGGACCAACTCGCCCACCGCGAGCGGGCCCTGCTGGCGATGACCGACGGCGACGGGGACCGGCTCGTGCTGTTCACCCACCGCTCCGGCTACATCCCCAGCGCCGAACAGGCCGCCGCGCTGCTGTACGCGGGACTGCCGGTGCAACGGCTGATCACCACCCACGTCGCCCCCCGTATGGCCCTGCGTGCCGCGAGGCGGGCGCAGCCCGGCCTGAAGGTCACCGAGACCAGCGTCGGCTTCAAGCACCTCGTGGCGGCATGGCGCGACCGGCCCGTCCCGGCGCTGGCGCTGGAGCCGAACGGGGCGCTCGTCCACGTCACCGGCCCGGACGGCTACTTCGAGCGGGACGCCCTCGCCGCCCTGGCCACCCTCCTGCGCACCTTCGCTTCCCTGGAGGACCTGGACGACGCGATCCAGGACGTCCGCCGGGCCCACCCGCACACCCAGCTCGTCCACACCACGCCCGCCCCGCTGACCGACGTGCTGTGTGCTCTTCCCGGGCTGCTGCCCACCTGGCGCGCCGACATAGCCGGTGAGGTCGCCCACTACGACGACGGCGCGCACGGCCACATCGCCGTGCGCGCCTCCGGCACCGAACCGGGCACCCGTCTCTACATCGAAGCCCCCGCCGAGACGGCCGAGCTGCTCACCCGCACGCTCGGCGGGCCGGCGTTCAAACTGTCTGCTTGAGCAGGCCGGCGGCCACCAGCCCGGCCAGGCCCATGTCCGCGTCAGTCAGCTGACCGCCCAGGACATGGGCCACGTACTCCTCCAGCGGCACCGTGATCGGCTCCACGAACTCGTCGCCGTCGGGCCGGGGCTCGGCGACCTTGCGGCAGCCCTGTGCGAGGACCGCGTAGCGGACGTGGGTCGCGTACGAGGCCAGGTAGGTCTGCATGACGACGGTGAGCGACCGGGCCTCAAAGCCGGTCTCTTCCAGCAGCTCGCGGGCCGCGGCGTCCTCGACGGGCTCGTCCGGCCCGACCAGGCCGCCGGGCAGTTCCTTGAGGACCTTGCCCGGGCCGGGGCGGAACTGGCGCACCAGCACTCCGCGGCCGTCGTCCGTGAGCGCCACCAGCGCCACCGTCCGCGGGCCGTTGAGGATGTCCCAGTCGCCCTCGCGGCCGTCGGGGTAGCGGTAGGTGCGGCATCCGACCTTCAGGAAGCCGGCCGGCTCCGGTCGTTCACCGACCAGGGCCCATTCCAGTGCATCTCGATCAGTCACGGTACGTATCCTATTCGGCTCGAAGAGTCACCCTGTTGGTGGAGAAGAAGGGGCGGGGGTGTTGCGCAGGGTCCGCAACACCCCCGTCCTGGACTGCGCCCGGGTTCAGGCGGCCGTGATGACGCCCTGGTCGATGAGCTGCTGCCGCATGGCGCGGTACTCGTCCATCGTGACCGGGCGCTGCCCGCGGGCGTGCTTGGGCTTGCCCGCCTGCGAGGCCTCCGGCCAGTCGTCGGCGGCGGGCAGCATGTCCAGCGCGGCATGGGACCGGTCCTTGGCACGTGACCCCCGGATGAACAGGGTGACCGTCCCGGGCAGCATGACCGTCTGGTGGATCATCGGGTGCCCGAGGGTGTACGCGGAGCCGGGGCGCTCGATGGTGATGACGCCCGGTTCGATGTCGGCGGCGGTGAACTCGCCTTCGCCGGTGCTGGTGCGGCGCCGCCACACGTGGATGTAGGCGCCTTTGAGGATCTTCACCGTGAAGGAGTACTTGTGGTCGTGCGGCACCAGCTCGCGGGTGCCGGGCGACATGTGGAGGCGGATCTGCAGCCCGCGGGCGTCGTCCTGGTAGAGGACGAGCCGGTTGATCAGCGGGTGGACTTCGCTCTCGGCCAGGCGGTGCGGGTCGTGCTCGATCTCGTGGACGAGGCGGGTCAGCAGATGCTGGTCGGCGGCGAGGCGTTCGAGGATCTCGCTGCGGACGCGGTGGCTGGCCCGCAGGTCCGTGTCGTCGACGGCCGGCAGGTCGTCGAGCCAGTTCGGGACGGCGGTCCTCATCCGGCGCTCACCTCCGTGGCCGCCTGGCCCCCGGTGAGCGCGGGCGCGATCAGGGACATGGCGGCCGTGAGCATGCGCCGGTAGGCATCGGCGTCGAGAGACGGCCCTTCCGGCGCCAGAGGGGCGCGGGCGACGACGAGCTGGACGCCTTCCGGGCTGGTCTGCGTCGTACGCAGGGTCCCCGGGTGGCAGGCGTAGATGCTCTCGGGCTGGAAAGTGCGCAGATACCAGGGGTGATCGGCCTCGGCGTCGCCTCGATGGCGGAAGCACTCCAGGTAGTGGGTGCCGGCCAGGGTGAGGGTGACGGTCTTCTCGGTCGCCTCGGCGGGAGCGGTCGTGCCGTCGGCGTGGGCCCGGAGGTAGACGGCCACGTCGTCCTCGTGGTGCAGGAGGAGGTGGGTGTGACCGTTGCCGGTGAACGAGCCCGCGGCGTTGGCGGGGGCGGCGCCGGTGATCAGGGTGAGGGCCTCGCGGGCCGCGTACGGCAGCCATCCGCCGTGGAGGATGTCGGGGCTGTCCGGGACGTCGCAGGGAGCGCTGCTCTGGTCGAGCAGCGCGGTGACGGGCGCAAGCAGGGCAAGTCGGGTCACGGGCGGGCGGGCCTTTCTGTGGTGATGATGCCGAGGCGTGTCAGATCCGCGACGCGGGCCTGGAGCCGGGCGGGGGACATGGGGGCGGAGCGCCGGTAGCGGGTGTCGTCGCGGATCTGGCGTCCGTGGTCGTCGTGGTGCGGGTCGTGCAGGTCTGATGCGGAGTGCCAGCGGTTCTGGCGAGCCGGTCCGCGCAGGAAGAGGGTGACCGAGCCGGGGAGGACGGCGGTCTGGTGGACCAGGGAGTGAAAGAGGAGGTATCCGCTGCCCGGTCCCTCGACGGTGACGGTGCCGGCGGTGAGATCGGCCGAGGTGAATGGCCCTGTCTGGGTCTGGCCGGTGCGCCGGTTCCATGTGTGGAGGTAGCCGCCGTGCAGGACGTGGACGGTGAAGGGGTACTTGTGGTCGTGCGGGATCAGTTCCAGCTCACCCATAGGGAACGCGTGCAGGCGCAGCTGCCACCGGTCCTGCCCAGTGGTGTCTTCGGCCAGGACGAGCCGGTCGACCAGCGGGTTGGTCTCGCACCTTTGCCGCCGGTCGGCGTCGTGGATGAGGGAGCACACCAGAGCGGTCAGCATCTCCCGGTCCCCGGCCAGGGCGGCCAGGACCTCCCCGCTGGCTTTCGCGCAGGCACGCGGCCGGTTCCAGTCGATCGCGTCGAGCGCGGTGGCGAGAATTGTGGATGTCAGCATCGAACCTGCTTCGGGCCGGTGAGGATGGCGATACGGTGACGCTGATCTGGCAGCGCGGGTGAACAGCGAAGGGGAGCGGCGTGACGCTCAAGGCCGTCCGGTCGGCGTTGGAGAAGGTGTACGTCAGGCGTCTGGCTGGCAAGCTGAGGGGTGCGCCCCGGCCCGCGCACGTCGGGATCATGCTCGACGGCAACCGCCGCTGGGCCCGTGGGCGGGGGCACTCCGACCCGCGTGAGGGCTACCGCGTGGGCGGCGCCAAGGTCATCGACTTCCTGCGCTGGTGCGTCGAGGCCGACCTTGAGCACGTGACCCTGTGGATGCTCTCCGACGACAACCTCAACCGGCCCGCCGAGCAGCTCGATCCGCTGCTGGAGGTCATCGAGGAGACGGTGCAGAAGGTCTGCGCCACGCCGGGCCCGTGGGAGATCGAGATCATCGGGGCCCTGGACCTGCTGCCCGGGGACTGCGCGCAGAAGCTGAAGGCCGCCGCCGCGCGGACCGCCGGCCGGGGCGGGATGCGCGTCGACGTCGCCGTCGGCTACGGCGGCCGCCGCGAGATCGTGGACGCGGTCAAGGCCGCGTTCGAGAAGCACACGTCCGCGGGCGGCGATCCGATGGAGCTGGTGGAGAAGTTCGACATCGAGCACATCTCCGAGCACCTGTACTCTTCGGCCGGGCGTGACACGACCGACTTCATCATCCGCACCTCCGGTGAGCAGCGGCTGTCCGGCTTCCTGCTGTGGCAGTCCGCCTACGCCGAGGTCCACTTCGTCGAGGTGCTGTGGCCGGCGTTCCGGCAGATCGACCTGCTGCGCGCCCTGCGGTCGTATGCGGCCCGCGAGCGCCGCTACGGCCGTTGACATCAGGCCAGATGCGCGGTGCGCGGGTCGGCGAGGATCGTCTCGACCGCTCGCTTCACTGAGCGGTCCCGGTCCTCGTCGTCGCTGTCGACCACGACGCACCGCCAGCTCTGGGCGACGTCCTCGAAAGCCTCCTGGACCCGGACCATCAGGTCCAGGTACGCCTCCCGGCCGGTGCCGCGGCCGGCCAGCCCATGGTGCTCCAGCACGCCCAGGCCGCCGCGCGCGGCGATGAGCCGGTCGTACGCGCGCTGCGGGTCGCACCGCACGAGGACCGGCACATCCCGGAAGGGGTCGGGGGCGAGGACCATGGTGGCCGACCGGAGCGCGGTGACGGCGGCGCGCCCGTGGCGTTCGTCGGACGCGATCTGGGAGGCGAGCAGGCACAGCTTGGTGACCATCTTCAGCGGATGGGTCTCCTCGATCACCGCGGTGCCCCGGTCCAGCTCCGGCCGGACGACGCTGGTGTAGTAGACGAGGCTGCCGGCGATCTCGCTCAGGGCGGCGGCGGTGATGGCCTGCGGGTCGTTAGCACTGATCCGAGCCGCGTTCAGCGTCCGCTCCAAGGCGCTGTCGCGGAGGTCTCCCGACGGGCCGGGGAGCAGCTCCCCGAGCGCCTGTCCCTCGTCGGTGCGGGCGAAGGAGTACAGCGCGCGCAGCCCCGCGTCGTAGAACGCCCGGTTGACATCGCCAGCGTGCCCTTGGGGCTGTCCGCGCAGGTAGTCGCGTCGCGACAGGATGCACACCTTCCTGCCGGCCGCTGCCAGTTCCTCGTGCAGGGCCCGCGCGATGGTGGACTTGCCCGAGCCGTCCACGCCCAGGAACGAGATGGAGGATCCAGGGGTCATCGGTATGCCTTCCGGTGTTCGGCCAGGGCCCGGGCCAGGTCGTCCCGGCTGAAGTCCGGCCAGTGGGTGCGGGTGAACCACAGCCGCGCGTCGGCGGCCGTCCAGAGCAGGAATCCGCTGCCGCGTCGTTCACCGGAGGTCCGGATGAGAAGCTCGGGGTCCGGCTGGCCGCGGCTGATGAGCTGATGGAGGTCTTCTGGTGTGATCCGTTTGGCCGCCTCTCCCGGCGAGATCCCCTCGCCGGCCCAGTCGGCGAGCAGCCGGCGGATGCCGCCGGTGATCTCGCTGCGGCCTCCGTAGGCGATGGCCAGGTTCACGGTCAGCCTGTTCGACACCTCGGCAGTGGTCGTCTCAGCGTGTCGCACGGCGGCCGCGACACGGGAGGGAAGGAGGGCGGCGTCACCCAGATGATGGATGCGCCATCGCTGCGACCACGCCAGCTGGAGGGTCGCGGCCGTGATGATCTCCATCAGGGCGTCCACCTCCGCCCTGTCACGGCGCAGGTTGTCGGTGGAGAGCATCCACAGGGTCACGAAGGAGATGCCCGCCTCCTCGCACCAGGACAGGACCTGCGGGATCTTGCCGAAGCCGATGCGGTGACCGTCGGAGGGCGACAGCCTGTGCCGCTGTGCCCAGCGCCGGTTGCCGTCGAGGACGATGCCGACGTGGCTCGGGACGGTACTCACAGCAGCCGCTCGATGCCCCAGACGGGGACGTCCCGGAAGAACGCCACGGCTTCGGCCTCGGCCCAGTCGGCCCATGTGGCCGCTTCCCGGCTGGCGAGGTCGGCGTGGTGGCGCATGGCGGTCAGCAGCGCCTGGTCGACGCGGTGGTCGCGGATGATCTGCCGGACGTTGTCCACGTCCGCCTCCGAGGCGTCCGGCCGGCCCAGGACCGACTGCAGCACCGTCCGTTCGCTGGGCGAGGCGGTCAGCAGCACCATGCGGATCGGGTAGGTGACCCGGCCGTCGCGGACGTCGGCGGTGGCCGGCTTTCCGGTGACTTCTTCGTCGCCGAACAGGCTCAGGTAGTCGTCGCGCATCTGTCCCGAGACACCAAAGGCAAAGGCGTAACGGCGCAGGCTCTCCTCGTGCTCACGGGGGTCCTGTTCCGCTGCGAGCAGGCCGAGTTGGAGCGGGGCGAGCGCGGAGGAACGGGCGGCCTTGTAGTCGCAGACGGAATGCAGCAGGTCCTCGTCCGGAACGCCGAGGAAGTCCCGCTCGAGGTCGAAAATCTGGCCGAGGAACGTGGAGGTGGCCGCGTTGAGCTGCAGTTGCATCATCAACTGGGTCATCCGCGCGGGGAGAGCGGCGTCGGCGATCACCTGCAAGGACAGCGCCAGGGCGAGATCGCCCGCGAGCAGAGCG
This sequence comes from Streptomyces sp. NPDC006384, assembly GCF_042870695.1. Taxonomy (NCBI): domain Bacteria; kingdom Bacillati; phylum Actinomycetota; class Actinomycetes; order Kitasatosporales; family Streptomycetaceae; genus Streptomyces; species Streptomyces sp. NPDC006384. Next base: position 25,812 of record NZ_JBIAHR010000023.1, on the reverse strand, counting down.
AGCCCGAGAGCGTGCTGGGGCCGGTCCGGGATCGCGTTGCGGTAGGCGTAGTACGTGGACGGGCCACCGCGGCGCGTGGGCGCGTCGTCGATGATGTCGTCGTGGATGAGGAGGTGGACCTGGAGCAGCTCGATGCTCAGCGCGGCCGTGTCGACCGCTTCCTGACGACCCGTGCCGGGCACCAGATTCATTGCCTCGTACGCGAAGGCGACGCGCTGCCGTTTGCCTCCGCGCAGCGCCAGCTCCTCGACGCGGTCCAAGGCATCGGGAGCGAAACGGCTGAGCTGCGGCACATCCCAGCTGTCGCGCAGCGAGTGGAAGTAGGCCTCGAACAGAGCCTGGAACCGGTCGCGGTGAGCGGAGATGCGGCGCCCCATCTCGTGGGTGACCACAGTGGCGTTCATGCGCGGGAAGAGCCCTTCTGTGCACACCAGCCGGCGATTCCGTACGTGGTGGAACCGCTGATCAGGACGGAAAGTGGCCGTGCAGGCATATGCGCCCTGCGGCCACGGCCAGTGCATCCCGGTCAGGTGTTGCGCCGGTAGAGGCGGCGGTGTCGCGGTTGTCGCGCAACAGCCGGGAGGCGGGCCCGGCAGGCTCAGCGGCGTGTGCCCATCGGCCGGAGAACTGCCTGCGTGACGGCGAGGTGCGGGGGCCGGGTGACCATGTAGGCGATCGCGTCGGCGACATCCTCCGCGGTGAGCGTGGCACGGTCCCCGCGCGGCAGGCCGGCGGTCAGTGCGGTGTCGACGAGACCGGGCTCGATGACCGCCACCCTCACTCCGTGCGGTTCCAGTTCCTGCCGCAGTCCCTCGCTCCAGGAGGCGACGGCGCTCTTCGTGGCCGCGTACACCCCCGTTCCCGCCTTGGCCGCGTGCCTCGCGACGGACCCGATTGTGATCAGGTCCGCGGTCCGGCGCGGCCCGGCAGCAGCCGCTTTGAGGTGTTCGACGGCGGCTCCAGCGGTGTAGAGGGCGCCGAGCAGGTTCGTCTCAACCATGGCCTGCCACTGTTGGGCGGCGCCGTCGGTGAACGGGCCCAGGGAAGCGGTGCCGGCCGAATTCACCAGGATGTCCAGGCTGCCGAACTCGGCAGCGGCGCGCTTCACCGCGTCCCGGGCGGAGGCCGGGTCGGTGACGTCTCCGACGAGCTCGATGGCGGTGCCCCCTCTCTCAGCCACTGCAAGGCCGGTGATCTGCAGGGCTGTCTTGCTCCTCGCCATCAAGGCAACCTTGGCACCGAGTGCGGACAACTCAAGCGCCGTAGCCCGTCCGATCCCGCTCGTGGCACCGGTGACCAGGACGGATACGCCCGCCAAACAGCTCACCTGCTCCCCTCCTCCGACTCGCAGAGCCGCACCCTACGGTCTGGCCACGGGTCCCTTCTGTATCGAACGGTGTTGCGCCTGCGCCGTAACACCGTCGCATCACAACACGACGGAGCCCAAACAGCTTCCTCGGAACAGGCAACGGACGCACAAGCCAGGACCGAGGGAACTCGCCCTCCCTGGGGTTCCGGCCCCCTGCCGGTGCTGCGGATGCCCGCAGCACCGTGCTTCTTCCGGCAAGCGGCCGTTGCGCGGATACCGCAACGCGGGATGACCTAGCGGCGCAACGGCCGCCTCGGATCGACTGTCCCGCACCTCGGTTTCCATCACAGTGCTAGGGACGGGTGACCACTCCGTCATCCAGTCAGCAGGATCCGCGTCGAGCGTAGCCGTCAACCCACCGGGAATACCGGCCCGATCACCGACAACTCCCCGCAGGGAGCGCGTAGTTGCTCGGTGCCCGGTCATCCCAAGGCGGGTTGGCAGCACGTATCGACGGTTTGATGCCGGGTTCGGACAAGCCGTACAGAGCATCACCGAGACCGTTTACATTCCCTGTCACCTCGAAGGATGTCCAGTGAAGCCCATGCCCGCCCTTCCCGCCCCTTGGCGCAGACGGACGCAGTGCGCCACCTCGACGCTGCTGGCGGTGCTATGACCGGCAAGGTCCGTACGCCCACCCGCCCCGAGATTACGCGGGACCTGATCTGCCGGGTCAAAGCCGCGCGCCGTCACGTCACCGTGCGGGAGTTCACCACGGTCACGCAGAAGAGGACCGAGGTGTGAAGAAGCCGGAACAGGTGGCGCCGGCGGCCACGGCCGGACGACACCAGGGCCCGCCCGCGCGGGCCCTGGAACTGCGGGTCCTCATCGATGGGGTCGACATGGCCGGGAAGTCCACGCTGGTGCGAGCCCTGGTGGCCGAGCTGGAAGCGCGCGGTGTTCCGGCCGTCCGGCACCGAGGCATGCTCGCCGGTCTCCACCCTCTGCAGCCGCTGCTGCGGCAGTTGTCCTCCGCGCGGCAGCCGGACAGTTGGTGGACGACCACCGCGTACGTGGTCGGCGGCTTCCTGCTTGACGGACTGCTCGTCCGTCTCCTTCCCCCGCGCCCGCGAGGCTGCGTGATCGTCCAGGACGGCTACGGCGACCGGACGGTGGCTTTCGGGATGGCCGGAGGGCCCTACCTCGCGGCGGCGCTCGCGCTGCGGTGGCCCCGCGCATTCGCCCGCTTCGACCTCGCCGTCTTCCTCCACGCCTCGCACGAGGCGAGGGCCGCCCGGCTCGGCCAGGGCCGGGACCACATCGACGTCCGCGACGAACGCACCGTCCGCGACACCGCGTTCACCGAGCGGTTCCACGCCTTCCACCTCCACGGGATGGGCCGGCGGCACAACCGGCTCGTGGTCCTCGACAGCAGTCTGCGCAGTCCGGCCGACATGGCCCAGGAGATCGCCGACCTCCTCCTCGCCGAGCACGCCCGCACCGGGGCCATGCCCCGGACTTTCGTCCTCGACCACCGCTATCCGAAGGAGCGAGAAGTGACCGTTCTTGACCCGCCGCCCGCGTCCCCGGCCGGGACCGACCGCGCCTGGCACCCCTGGACCCCGATCCAGCAGCGGGAGCGGCTGACGCTCGTCTCCGGACGCGGCTGCCACGTGAGCGACGACCAGGGACGCAGCTACCTGGACATGCGCTCGGGCACCCTGAACGCGACGGTCGGCTACAGCCACCCGGCGGTGGTGGAAGCGATGCGCACGCAGGCGTCGAAGCTGATGACCTGGGACCTGGCCGAGGTGTCCACTCTGCCGGCGAGGGACCTGGCCGACCGGATCGCCGGGCTCCTGCCCGCGCCGTTGGAGTACACGCTGTTCTGCAACTCGGGGTCGGAGGCGACCGAGGCCGCGGTGAAGATCGCGCGGTTGTGGCACCGGATCGAGGGGCGTCCCGAGCGCACGGCGGTCATGTCGTTCGCCGACGGCTACCACGGAGCGACCACGGCGGCGATCGCCGCGACCGCCTCGCCGTTCCGGCGCGAGGGTGTCGGGCCCCTGCCCGAGGGTTACGCCCACCTGGCCACCCCGCGCTGTGCGGCGTGCGCGGCCGGGACGGAGCACGCCGAGTGCCACATCCCCAGCGCCGAGGAGTGGGAGGCGCAGATCCTGGCCGTCGGCGCGGAGTCGGTCGCCGCCGTCCTCGTCGAGCCGATCCTGAGCGTCGGCGGCGTCATCGTCCCCCCGGCTGGCCGGCTGGCCGAGCTGCGGGCTCTGTGTGACCGGTACGGGATCCTGCTGATCGCGGATGAGGTGGCCACCGGCCTTGGCCGTACGGGCGCGATGTTCGGTTTCGAGCACGACCTGGGCGCCGGCGGGCCGGCGCCGGACATCATCACCACGGCCAAGGGTCTGACCGGCGGGTACGCGCCGCTGGCCGCCGTGACCGTACGCGCGGACATCTACAGCGCCTTCGCCCGCGACCCGCTGCTCGGCGGGCTGCGGCATGGCCACACCACCGGCGGTCACGCGACGGCCTGCGCCGTCGCTCTCGCCGTCCTGGACGTCGTCGAGAACGACAAGCTCGTCGCGGCCGCCGCCGCCAGGGGCGCGGAACTCCTGGACGCGCTGGCCCCGCTGAAGGAGCAGCGGGCCGTGCGCGACGTGCGCGGGCGGGGTCTGCTGATCGGCGTCGAGATGGCCTCCATGGGACTGGCCGGCATCGTCGCCCGGGCCGCGCAGGAGCAGGGTGTCCTGATCCGCGCCTTCGGTCCGGTCCTGACGGTGGCTCCTCCACTGGTCATCAGCAAGGAGGAGGCCGAGCACGGCGCCCGCGTCCTGTCGGACGCGATCGGTGCCGTCACCACGGGCGGTGGGCGATGAATGGGCTCCGCGACACCGTGGTCCTTCCGCTGGCCGGGCGCGGGAGCCGGCTGGGACTGCCCACTCCGAAGGAGCTCCTGCCGATCGGGCCGGGCCGTGTGGCTCTGGACGACACCCTGGATCTGCTGGCCCCGCACACCGAGCGGCTCCGACTGGTTGCGGTCCTCGGACCGGAGCGCGAGCCGACCTTCCGCTACCTGGAGCGCCGCTGCCACGAGCTGGGGCTGCCGCTCGCCGTGGTCCGGCAGGACCCGGACTTGCCGGAATCGACCGGCGCGGTCCTGGGCACCGCCCCCTGGTACGGGCCCGCGACCCTCGTCCTCCTCGCCGACCAAGTCCTACATGCCCCGGCCCCGGGGGCCGTCGGCGAGGCCCTGGACCTGATCCACGCCGGACAGGAGTCGGTTTTCCTGGCCGCCTGGGAGAACCACTCCGAGCGCCTGGCGGCGGACGGGGCGCTGCACGTGGAGCGGGATGAGAGCGGGCTGCTGCACGTCACCGACTACGCCGACAAGCCCGGCCTGGAGAACGCGGACCGGTTCAACGCGGTCTGGTTCGGCTACGGTTTCGCCCGCCGTGCGGCGCAGGGCTTCGTCGAGGCGCTGCACCAGGCGACGCTCGGTCTGTCCGAGCACCCGCAGCAGATGGCACCCGTCCTGCGGGCGGTGGCCGTCGAGGTCGGCCCGTTCACCGACCTGGGCACGTGGCCCGCGGTGCGAGCGCACTGGGCGGGGGCGGGCGTATGAGCCGCGTCGGAATCCTCGCCGGGCCCTACCCCGTCGACGACCAGCTCGGCGGGATCGGCCTGCGTCTGTGGGAGATGGCCCAGGTCCTCGCGGACGCCGGCCACCGGGTCACCGTCTGCGCGCCGCGCGCCTCGGACTTCACCCACCCCGGCGTCAGCGTCGTCGCCGGGCGGGAGGAGGAGACCGTGGCCTCCAGCGACGCGGTGATCAGCACCGACCTGCCCGACACCCGGCTCCTGCTGGACGCCTACGAGCGCGGCACGCTTCTGATCGCGGAGAACGCGCCGCCGATCGAGCACCTGCACTTCGACGCGTTCACCGGACCCGGCGCCGAGGTCGAGGCCCTGTACCGGGACACCGTGGCACGGTGGCGGCTGCAACTGCTGCTCTCCGACCACCTGCTGGTGCGCTCGGAGGCCGAACGTGCCTCCACCCTGGGGGCCCTGGTCGCGGCGGGCCGGATGTCGGCCCTGCACCACCGTGCCGGCGCCGACCTCGCCGATCTGGTCAGCCTGGTGCCCATCGGCTACAACCGGCACTCGCTGCACACGGCCGACACTGCCGCAGCGCGCGAGGACGCGGCGTGCGAGCTGCTGTGGAACGGCGGGGTGTGGGACTACTGCCGCCCCGACCCCGTCCTGCACGCTCTCGCGGCCGACCCCACGAGCGCCTTCCGGCTGCGGCTGCTGTACGCGCCGCCGCCCGGCCGGCTTGAAGTGCTGCTCGCCGCGGCGGCCGACCTCGGCGTGACGGAGCGGGTGCTGCTGCCCGAGGAGCCGGTGGCGCACCGGGCACGCGACGGATGGGTCAAGGCCGCCCGCGCCGTGGTGATCACCGGCGAGCGCACGGCGGAGAACATGACCTGCCACCGGCTGCGGCTGCGGGATTCCGCCCTGTACCGACTACCCGTCGCCGTCGACGGCTACGGCGCCACCGGCGATCTCGTCGCTGCCCTCGGCATCGGCCCGGTCGTCGACCCCAACCACCCCCAGGCCCTGGCCGCCGCCCTGCGCCACGCGGTCGCCGACGGCCCAGACCGGGAGCGCTACCTCGCCGCCTTGGACACCGCGCGCAGCCCCCGCCACGGCCGGTTCGTCCTGGAACGCCACCTTGCCCCGCTCCTGAACCTGCTGGATTCCGGCCGCCGGGCGCCGGACCGTAGCGACCGCCGGCACCAGGACGCCATCCGCACCCTGCTCACCTGCCACCCGGGACTGCGCGAGCAGGCCCCGGCCGTCATCTGACCTCCCCCCACGAAGGGACTTCACCGTGCCCACCCCGCTGATCACCCCCGCTGCCTCCCGCCAGATGTCCGGCTTCACCACCGTCCCTGCCGACCCGATCGAGGCCAGCGCCTGGAGCCTGCCGGACGTGGCCGTACGCCGCCGCATCGCCGTCAGTTACCAGCGCCGCGGGTACGCCATCGTGCACGTGCCCGGCACCGTGCCCTCAGCCGAGCACCTGGGCGCGGTATCCGCCGCCCTGCACCTGGGCAAGGTGTTCACCCCGCCGCTATACACCACGAGCAGCCACACCGCGCCGTCCGGCGTCAGCCGGCTGACCGCCGCCTCCGGCGAGGAGCACCCCTTCCAAGGCCGGGCCGGGCAGAACATCCACTGCGACGCCACGCTCCAGAGCCTCGGGCAGATCCCCACCACCCTCATGCTGTGCGTGAGGGCGGCCGCCGCCGGCGGCGTCTCCTATCTGGTCAACCTCGTCGACGCCTACGCCGAACTGCGCCGTGTGGACCCCGAGGCCGCCGATCAACTCGCCCACGACTCCGCCCTGGTGCGCACGTCCACGTTCGCCTCCGGCCACTCCACGGCCGGGCCTGCCTTCGCCCGCGAGGCCGACGGATCCTGGATCACCCGCTACAGCCGGACGGCCACCGACACCTACCACGCCACCCCCCGCGGTGAGGAGGCCCTGGCGCGGGCCCTGGCGTTTCTCGACGCCGCCGCCCAGCCCGGCAGCGCCTTCCGTACCGACTTCACCCTCAAGCCCGGACAGGCCCTGATCCTGGCCAACGACCGTCTCGGACACGGCCGCACCGCCTTCCGCGACAACCCGGACACCCCGCGCCTGCTGCTGCGCGCCCTGTTCACCCTCCGCCCGCTCGCATGAGCCCGCACCCGTTAGGACCCTGGACCATGACCCCGTCCGTACCCAGCGGTGCCGAGCTTCTGGCCCGCGGCCTCGACGTGCTGCGCACCCACCAAGAACGCGCCCGGCGCACCCTGAGTCTCATCCCCGCCGAGAACGTCATGCCCCCGGTCGCGCGGCTGCCCTTCGTCGACGACCTCGCCGCCCGCTACATGTTCGACGAGCGCCCCGACCCGGCGGATGGCGACTGGCGCTTCCCGTCCGGCAAGGAGGCCGCCTGGCTGGAGACCGGCCTCACGGTCCCGCTGCTGCGCCGCTTGACCGGTGCCGCCGCCGTGAACGTCCGGCCGCTGTCCGGGCTGCACGCGATGCAGATGGTCATCGCCGCGCTCGGCGGGCCGACCGGCAGCACGATCGCCTGCCTCGCCCCGGCCCAGGGCGGGCACTACGCCACTGCGGACGTGGCACGGCAGATGGGCTACACCCCGGTCCACCTCCCCGGGAACGGGATGCACGAGCTGGACACCGGCGAGCTGGCCGGCTTCCTGCGCGCGCACCGCCCGAGCCTGGTCTACGTCGACCAGTGCCACGCCCTCACCGGCCTCGACATCACCCCGCTCGCCGCCGCCATCGAACAGGCCGACGTGCAGAGCGGTCTGCACGTCGACGTCTCCCACACCTTCGGCCTGGTGATGGGCGGCGCGCTGCCCAACCCGCTCACCTGCGGCGCGGACAGCCTCTCGGCCTCCACCCACAAGTCCTTCCCCGGCCCGCAGAAGGGCATCATCGCCACCCGCGAACTCGCCACCGCGCAGCGGATCACGCAGATTCAGCCCCGCATGGTGTCCAACCACCACTTCGCCGCCGTCGCCGCGCTCGGCCTCTCCCTCGCGGCCTTCGCCGACCACGCCGACTCCTACGCCCGCGCCGTGGTCACCAACGCCCAGACGCTGGGCAAGGAGCTCGCCCACGGCGGATGGGCCCTGGCCGGAGCCGAGTTCGGCTACACCCGCACCCACCAGCTGTGGGTCACCCGCACCCCCCAGCCCAGCGCCCGGGACGCCGCCGGGCGCCTGTACGAGGCCGGACTGCACGTGAACTGGCTGACCGACCTACCCGTGGACGGACCGGCCCTACGCCTGGGACTCGCGGAGGTGACGTGGCTGGGGCTGCGCGCCGAGGACATGCCGCGCCTGGCTCAGATCCTGATCGCCGCCGCCGACGGAAGCGCCCCGCCCGCTGAGCTGGCCGAACACACCGCCGCGCTGCATCCCGAGGACCCTTACCCCTTCACGCCCCGGCTCGACGAGATGGCGACGGCGAGCGCGGCGGCCGACGTGCAGGCGATCCTTTCGCAGGTGACGCGATGAGTACGCTGATCGCTCCCCTCACCGAGGACGCGCCGTGCGTGGCCGTCTACCGCGAACTACGCGAGGGCGTCTCCCGCGCCAGCGCACAGATCGGCTACGGCTACAACCTGTACCCCACCGCCCCGGCCACCCACCGGTTCCTGCACCGGGCCCTGGCGGAGTGCGCCCGGATGGGCCGTCTGCACGAGTACGGCACGTCCGCCGACGAGCGCGACCGGGCCCTGGCCGCCACCCTGGCCGGCGCCTACCTCGGTGTCGAGCTGGAGGGCGAGCAGGTCGTCTTCACCAGCGGCGCCACCGAAGGCATCGGACTGGTTACCCGGTGGCTGGCCGCGTGCGACGCCGGACTGGTGCTGCCCGCGCCCTGCTACTACGCCTTCGAGCAGACGCCGCGCCGCTGGGGCGGCACCGTCCTGGGCCGCTACCGACACGACGGCGCCGTCCACGCCACCGGCGAGAGCGCCTCGCACACCGCGCTGGTGGAGATCTTCCCCAACGGCGTCACCGGCACCCTCTACACCCCGCCCCCGCTCCATGCGGACTTCCGGGTCGTCGACGTCGTCTTCCTCGCCGGCGGCACCGGCCCGAGCCCGCATCAGGTCACCGACCGGGTCCGCGCGACCTTGTCCGGCGGGGTGTCGGACAGTGCCGTGCTGATGACGCCGTCAAAGGACCTGTGCGTCCCCGGGATCCGTCCCGGCCTGCTCATCAGCGGGAGCACTTCTCTCCTGAACGCGGTCCGCGACGACCAGTTCGACCGCACCGCCTCCACCAGCCCCCTGACCGGGCAGGTCGTCCTGCTCTACCTGACCGTCCTGCTGCTCGCCGAGGCCACCCACGACCGCGACCCGGCCGCCTTCACCCGCCGCTACCGCTGGGTCGCCCGCCAGTACGCGCACCAACAGGTCATATGCGTCCCCGCCGAGGCGGACTGCCGGGCCATCGTCGAGCACCTGGACGCGATGAGCCAGCACTTCGCCCACGGGTTCGAGCTGCTGACCGAGCACGCCGGAGACCTGCTGGAGACCGGCGACCACCTGCGCCCGGTCTCCGGGTACTCGCTGCTGCCGCGCCTGGTTGCCGACCTCGACCGCCCCGAGGAAACCGTCGCCTGGGTCAACGCCGTCGGCCGCCAGTTCGACCTCAAGCTCAACGCCCATCTCCTCTTCGGCGGCACCAAGGACTCCTGGCACCACCTCTACCCCGGGCCGCCGCTCATCCGCGTGAACGTGTCCGTCCCGCACGAAGACCTGCTGCGCACCCTGAACCTGCTGCGCGCGGCGCACCGCGGCGTCGTACTGCCCACGCCCCGGAAGGAGGCGGCGTAGATGACAGCCCTGACCGACCTGCTCACCAGGACCGCCGAACGGCACCCGGACAAGATCGCCGTCGCCGACGACGAACACGAACTCACCTACTCCGGGCTGTTCGCCGCCGCCGCGCACACTGCGGCCCGGCTGCGCGAGCAAGGGGCCGGCGATGGCCCGGTTCTGCTCGCGCTCGCCCCGGGCACCGCGTGGGTGACCGCTCTCCTCGGTGCGTGGCACGTCGGCGTCCCGGCCGTCCCCGTCGACGTGACGCACCCGCCCGAGCGGCTGCGGCAGATCGCCGCCGCCTGCCGGGCCACCACCATCCTCACCCTCACCGGTACGGCGCCCGGATGGGCCGAGGGCCTCACCGCCCTCGCCCCGGCCACCACCCCGGTACCGCTGGCGACAGCGTGGCCAGGAGTCTGCGCGGACGAGGAGGCGATCGCCTGCATCTGGCACACCAGCGGAAGCACCGGCGCCCCCAAGCCCGTTCTGGTGCCCCACCGCGCCGTCGCCGCCCGAGCGGCGGCCCTGCCGAAGTGGGCGGGCCTCACCTCCCGCGACCGGGTGGCGCAGCTGACCGCCCTCACCTTCGACGCGGTGCTCTGGGAGGTCCTGGGCGCGCTGACGGCCGGGGCCCGGCTGCAGATCGCCGCGCCGCGCGACCGCGTCCCCGGTCCGGCCCTGCCCCGTTTCCTCGCCCACCACGAGATCACCGCGTTCACCGGCACTCCGACCTGCCTGGCCGCCGCCCCGTTCACCGAACTGCCCCACCTGCGGCGCATCGTGCTGGGCGGCGAGGCACTGCACCCCGGGCCGCTGGAGCTGTGGATCAGCCGGTACGACGTCGCCAACGCCTACGGCCCGACCGAGGCGTGCGTCGACGCGATCGTCCACTGGCGCGTGCACCCGGGCGAAGACCCGGTCCCGATCGGCTTCCCGCTGCCCGGCGTACGGGCCTGGGTCCTCGACGACTACCACCAGCCGGTAGCGGCCGGTGCGGCGGGGGAGCTCTACCTCGGCGGTGAAGGCCTCGCCGCCGGCTACCTGGACAGGCCCGGCGAGACCGCGAAGGCGTTCCTCCTGCTGCGGCTGCCCGGCCCCGATGGCGTCCGGCGGCCCGAGCGGGTGTACCGGACCGGGGACGTGGTGCGGCAGCGGCCGCAGGACGGACGCTTCGTCTTCCTCGGCCGTGCCGACGACCAGCTCAACGTCGGCGGTGTCCGCCTGGAGCCGGCCGAGGTCGAACAGGCCGCCACGCAGATGCCCGGCGTGCGCGCGGCCGCGCTGCTGACCGACCGGGGGGCGAGCGGCAGACCCCGGCTGGTCCTGCACGTGGAGACCGACGACACGGGCCTGCCGGACCGGCTGCGCAGACAGTTGGCGGACCGGCTGCCGCCAGCGGCCGTCCCCGCGCTCATCACCGCGCGTCCGGCTCTGCCCCGGACCGCCTCGGGCAAGATCGACCGCCGGGCCCTCGCCACCACATCCGAGCCCGCGAGGCCGCACGAGGGCACGCAGGCGGCGGAGCCGGGGCTGCCCGAGGCCGTCGCGGGCTGGTGGCAGGAGCAGACCGGGGCTCCGGCCGACAGCGCGCGGGACTTCTTCGCCTGTGGCGGTGACTCCCTGGGCGCTCTGCTCCTGCTGCAACAGATCAACGAGAAGTACGGCACCCAGATCCCGCTCGACGCGTTCTACGCCGACCCCACCCCCCGGTTCCTCACCACCGCCCTGACGCCCGGGAGTACACCATGACCTCTTCGGTACGCGGACTGCTCGTCGACGTCGACGGCGTCCTGCGGCTGTGGCCGCGCCGCAGCGCGATCAAGGCCGCCCTGGACTGCGGCCTGCCCGAGCAAGCCGTCCGCAAGGTCGCCTACGACGGCGGCTTCGACCTGGCGCACCACGGTGTGTGGAGCCACGAGCAGTGGGTCGAGCAGGTCACCACCCGTCTGAGCGAGGAGTTCGGCGAGGCCGGGACGCGCGCCGCCAAGCTGTGGGCGGCCGACCGCGGGGACGCCGACCCGGCGATGGCCGATCTGCTGCGGCGGGCCCGCGCGGCCGGGCTGGTCACCTGTGCCCTCACCAACAACACCACCGCCGTCACAGCCGATCTGGAGCTGCACGGGCTTGCCGACGTGTTCGATCACGTCGCCAACTCCGCCGAGATCCGGGTGACCAAGCCCGCCCCCGGCGCCTACGAGGCGGCGCTGGCGCTGATGGACCTGCCGGCCGGGCAGGTCGCGTTCACCGACGACAGCCGGACCAACGTCACCGCCGCCCTCCACATGGGACTGCACGCCCACCACTACACCGGCGCCGAGGAGTTCGAGCGGTTCCTCGCCGGCCTCGGCGTCACCCTCCCCCCGGCGGCCGGCGCGCCTCCGGCCCGCGCCGCGGGCCTGCCCGCCGGGACGGCACCGCCCGCCGGCCACGCGGAAGCCGACAAGGCGACCACGGTGGCGACCCGCTACCTCACCACCGGACTGCCCCCGGCGGTGCTCGCCGCCCGCCTGGCCGTACACGACCCGACCGTGACCGTGGTGCCGCTCGGCCCCGACGCCCTGGCCACCGTCAGCGCCGCCGGAGTTCTGACCACCTGGCGGCTGCTGCCGCACGGCGCGGACCCCCGGGCCGCCGCCGGACACGTGGACGCCTGGGCGAATGGGGCCGGTGACGTGGACGCCGAACACCTGCCGCCCTGGACCCCCGCCGCCCGTACGGCCGCCGCCGGACGCGCCGACGACCTGCTCCACCACACCGGCTGGGCCCTGCACCAGCTCGCCGCCGCCGACGCCGGCGGCGACCCGCTGGCGGCCGCGACCCACCTGGACGCCGTCCGCCAGCACCTCACCGCGCTGGCCACCCTGCTCGTGCGGCACCAGCAGGCACCCTGGCCCGGCACCACGGCATCCCGCTACCTCCCCCCGGCCATCCGCGAGGCACTGACGGCCTCGCTGCGCGCGGACCCCACCACCGCAGCCGGTCTCGCCGCCGGGCTCCGGCCGCTGCTCAGTCTCCTGCGCCACCTGCGCCAGATGACCCAGCTCGTCCTGGACACCACCAGCTCCTGGCCGTGGCCGCACACCGCCGCCGCGCTCGCCCCGCTGCTCGACGGGCCCCCGGACCTGACCGCCCGCGCCCCCGAAGACCCCCTCTACACCCCGGCCCTGGCCGCGGTCTACGAGCGCCACCGCCCCCTGGCGCAGCCCATGGCCGACGCCCTGCGCTCCTGGGCCGCGAAGGAACTGCCCGGGTGCGATGTGGTGGAGCTGGGCGCGGGGACCGGGCGGATCACCCGGCAGCTCGCCGGGCACGGGCCCGCGTCCTACCGGGCCGTCGAACCGTCGACCGCCATGGCCGCCCACCTGCGGGACGCCGACCTGCCGGGTGTCGAGGTCGTCGAGGCCGACGCGCTGCTGCTGCCCCTTCCCGCCCTCGGCGCGGACGTCGTCGTCGAGCACGAGGTGCTGCAGTTCGCCGCCGATCCGCTGCTCGCCGCCGACGAGGCGCTGCGCGTCCTGCGTCCGGGCGGCCGCCTCGTCCGGCTGCTGCTGCACCCGGCCGGCCCCCACCCGCTCGCCGGCATCGACGCCGCCTACCGGCAGGCGGCGTTCACCGACGGTCCCCGGCCGTTGTTCTTCGGCAAGGGCACCGACCAGCGCATCACCGCCCACCTCGCCGCCCGCGGGCGGCCCACCCAGGACCGGACGCTGGCGGAGTTCACCCAGCACCGCACCGCCGAGCAGGCTCTTGGTGCGCTCGCGGACCGGGCCTGGCCCTACCAGCGCCAGCTCACCGACCCCGCTCACCAGGACGGTATGGCGGCCGCCCGGCAGGAAGCCGCCCGCCTGCCCGCGAGCGTGTCCGTGCCCTACGTGCTGCGCGCCCTGATCACGCCCGCCGAGGAGGAGTGCTGATGCCCCGGCTTCCCGACGGATACCGCTGGGCCTCCACCCTCGCCGACGCCGCCCGGCTGCTGGACGAGGCGACCGTGCCCGTCCTTCGGCCCGAGGATCCCGGGCGCGCCGAACGGTGGGCGGACATCCTGCACACCTACCCGGAGCCCGACCTTGGCCGGGGCGGGCCGCCGCAGGCCCGGGTGGTGAGCCTCGTGGGCCACGAGGACCTCGGCGAGCTCGTCGCCCGCGCGCTCGGCCGCCCCCACCACGTCCTCGACCCCGCCCGGCTCCACGCCCCCGGCGCTCTGGGGCCCGACGGCGGCAGCGTCCTCGTCGTCGCCCGCTCCCGCGCGCTCACCCTGAGCGTCCTGATGCCGCTCCTGGAGGCCGCGGCCCGGAACAACACCCTCGCCGGGGTTCTCACCGGCCGCGACGACGCCGCCTGCACCTTCGCCGCGGCCAAACTCCTCGCCTCCCACCCCGACCGGTCCGCCCCCGCGCGCACCGCGCTCCTGGACGGCACCACCGGACTGACCCACGTACTCACCCCCGGGCAGCCCGACCAGCGCAGCACCCTGACCGACGTCCTGGCCGGCGACTTCGCCAGCCTCCTGGTCGACGCCCACGGCTCCGCCGCGCACGCCTCCCTGGGCACCGTGACCCTGTGCGGGCTGAGCGGACCGGCCGAACACGGCCCCGACGGGCAGGTCTTGGCCGGCGGGTGCACGCCGAGCGCCTGCAAGACCGACCCGGCCGGCCGCACCCGCCCCCTCGCCCCGCACACCCTGCGCGCCCGCGTCCTGGGCCTGTTCGTGTGCAACGCGATCACCCTGGGCGAGAGTGAGCAGTACCCCTCCGACGTGAGCCTGGCCCTGGACGCCGTCGAGGGCCACCCCGGCGCGGTCCTCGGACTGGTGCGCGGCGACCTGGACACCAGCGGGCACGAACCACGCCTGACCGCCGCGAGCCTGCACTGCGGCGCCCGGCTCGGCCAGATCGCCGCGCTGCTGGACGCCGACGGCCACCGCCGGGGCATCCGCGGCCCCTCCGCACTCCTGCTCGGCGACCCCGAACAGCGACTCCACGAACCCGACACCGCGGTCGCCGCGCCCGCCTCGGCGGCCCTCGCGGCCGGCCGGCCGCCCGCTGACGCCGAGGCGCTGAGCGGCTGGCGAGTACGGCTGGCCGACGCCGAAGCCCTCGAACAGGGGCTGTACGCCTCCCTCGACCGGCGCCCCGACGCGGACCTGTCCGCCTGCGTGAAGGAGATGACCTCCTACCGGCAGACCGCCCTCAACACGCTCCTGGCCGCCGCCCGCACCCCGGACACGAGGTGGGAGGAGCGCATCGAGGAGCAGAGCCTTCAGTGGGGGCGCACCGTCCTTCAGATCCTCAGCCGTACCCGCGGCGGCGCGTTCTCCCGTCAGCTCACCGCCGCCCGCGCCCACCACCGCACCACGCACTGGACGCCCGCCTCCGCATGCGGATACTGCCGCGCGCCCCGGCAGTTCGAGCACCTGACCAGCCCGCTCGGCCTCACCGACCGGCGTACCCTGCGCTGCCCCAAGTGCGGGCCCGCCCTCAGCCTCCCGGCGACCCTGGACCCCCTCGACATCACCGTTCCGCCCGCCCTCCGCCCGGGTCAACCCGCCGAAATCCACGTCACCTTCCCCGAACAGGCCCGTGGCCTGTTCGCCGTCCATCTGCGGCCCCGCTCCACCCGGCGCGGCTCGTACGATCACGCTGACCTGACCGCCGCCGCGGGCCGACACACGATCACCCTCACCCCTCCCTCCACGGACACGCCCCTGGAACTGGACCGCCTCTGGCTCGTGCACGCGGATCGCTTCCACGTCGCCTACCACCAGCGGCGCATCCCCCTCCTGCCCCACCCCCGCACCACCGGCCACCAGCAGTAACCGGCCCGTTCGGTGTCCGGCCGGGATCAGCACCGAGAACACGAAAGAGACACACGCATGATCATCTGGATCAACGGTCCCTTCGGCGGCGGCAAGACCACCACCGCCCGCCTGCTCCACCAGCAACTCCCCACCAGCCTGATCACCGACCCCGAAGAGATCGGCTTCATCCTGCGCAACAGCATCCGCGACCACCCCAGCCGGCAGAAGGACTTCCAGGACTACCCGGCCTGGCGCACCCTGGTCGCCGGCCTCTGCATCGAGCTCGACCACCAGACCCAGGGCGGGCCGGTCATCGCGCCGATGACGCTGCTGCGCCGCGACTACGCCGAGGAGATCTTCGACGCCCTGGCCAAAGCCGGCGTCCAGGTCCACCACCTCCTCCTGCACGCCGACTCCGACACCATCCACAAGCGCATCGACGGCAGCATCGAGTTCCCCGGCGACGAGGAACGCAGCGAGAAGGTCCGCGCCTTCCGGCGCCGCAAGCTCGCGGACTACGAGCAGGCGTACGCGGCGTGGCTGGGAGAGCGGGCCGACGTGATCGACACCACCGCGCTCACCCCGGACCAGGTCGCCGCACAGGCCCTCACCTTCCTGCACCTGCTGTGAGCAGCCTCGCGATAGCGAGGATGGCCGGGGCGGCCGAGGTCATCACCGACCACAGCTGGCCCGGCACGTCCACCACGGTGCTCCGCCTGCGGGCCACCGACGGACAGCAGATGATCCTCAAGTCCAACACCAGCACCGCCAGTTTCCGGCGGGAGCTCACGGCCCTGACCCGCTGGGCCCCGGCGCTCGGCGCGAGCGCGCCTCAACTGCTCGACGTCGACGAGAACGCGCAGCTCCTGCTGATGACCGCGGTCACCGGCCATCCTTTGCAGTCCCTCACCCTTACCAGCCAGCAGGAGCGCCGCGCCTACGAGCAAGCCGGCGCCCTGCTCGCCCGCTTCCACGACACCGCGCCCCGAACCGTCCTGCCCGCCTTCGGCGCCGACCGCGCCGCGTACATTCGCGCCCAACTGGCCGCCGGCACCCGCCCCCTGACCAGTACCGACCTGGCGGTCCTCGACGAGGCACTCCACCTGCTGGAAGCCCTCCCGCCTCAGCGGGCGCAGCCCTCCCATCTCGACTTCACCAGCCGCAACATCCTGTGGAGCACCGAGGCAGAGGCGGGCGTCATCGACTTCGAGACCAGCCGCTACGAGGCCGTGGGCCGCGACTTCCTGCGGATCACCCAGCGCACCCTGTACCACCGCCCGGACCTGCGCAGCGCGTTCTACCGGGGGTACGGCCGTGAACCGGAGCGGGCCGAGAGCGAGCTGATGCGCATCTGCGCCGTCACCGACGCCGCCGCCATCGCCGTCACGGCCACCGCCCGCGGACAGCACGCCTTCGCCACCGAGGCCCGCTCCATCCTGACCGCCGCCGTACGCGCCTGGCCCGCCCCGGCGCCGGGCACCACCATCCCGCACGGACGGAGACTTTTATGACATTCCCACCGCGCGCCGCGCGAAAGCAGCTATCACCGCCACCCCCGGCTCCCACTCCGCTCTCCACCGACCTCCGACCTGACAATGCCAGGACAGCTTTATGGCCTCATCAGCAGGAAGCCGTCAACGCGCTGACGGATGCTTTCGACAAGGCCGAACGCGTCACAGCAGTCCTAGCGTGCGGAACGGGAAAGACCCGCATTGCTGCTGCCACCAATCAGGTCCTAGCCTCACGGTCGAACGTGAGCAGGGTGCTGGTGGTGGTCCCCTTCCTGGAATTGATCACGCAGACACTGAGGGAATGGCGCACAGTCCTCGGTGACGCCGGAATGGGCCGTGTCGTAGCCGTATGTTCCGACAAGGACGTTCTGCGGGAGCAGCCACATCTGCGTGCGGAGCGAGCCGCGGTAACCACCCGCGCCAGCGACCTTGCCCGACTTACGGAAGGTCCGGGCCGTGTCACGGCTGCCGTCACCTATGCGAGCCTCCCTGTAGTCGCGGCGGCCCACGACCAGCACGGACTGCCGATGTGGGACCTGATCGTCCTGGACGAAGCCCATCGCAGCGCCGGAAAGGCAGACAAAACATCCGCGATCGTCCACAGCAACGCCTTCATTCCCGCCGCGCGCCGCCAGTACATGACCGCCACCCCCAGGATCATCACGGGCGGGCGGGACGACGCCATCAGCATGGACGATCCCAAGGTCTACGGCGATGTCGCCTACCGGCTGGGCTTCTCCCGCGCGATCGAGCTGGGGCTTCTGGCCAACTACCGCATCATCGTGCCCGTCGTCACAGACGAGCACGTCCGGGCCGCAGCCGACACCGCCGACGGCGACTTCTACCAGAGCGGACGCTCTGCGGTGTCCCCAGCCGTGCTGGCCACCCAGATCGCCATCCTGCGCGCCGCTCACGAGTACGGCCTGCGCAGAATGATCACGTTTCACAACCGGGTCCTGACCGCGCGCTGGTTCGCGAACACTCTCCCGCACGCTGGGACCCACCTCGCCCCCTCCGAACGCCCCGCCGACCTCTGGGTCGGGCATGTCCACGGCTCCGAGTCCCTCGCCGAACGACAGCGGACGCTCGCCCGGCTGAGAAGTGAGGACGACTCCCTCGTCGTGATCACCAACGCGCGGGTCCTCGGCGAGGGCATCGACGTACCGGCCGTCGACTCCGTCGCCTTCGTCGACAACCGTGGTTCCGCGATCGATTGCATTCAAGCTGTCGGCCGCGCCCTGCGGCGGGGTAATCAGGTCGGTTCCAAGACCGCGTCGGTGATCGTGCCGGTCCTGCTCAAACCCGGCGAGGACCCCGAGGAGGCTCTGAACACCTCCCGGTTCGCCCCTGTGTGGCAGGTGGTGCGGGCCCTGTGCGCGCACGACGACGGGCTCAGCCAGCGGCTGGCCCAGATGCGACAGGACCTCGGCGCCCGGCCGCACCCTCCGCGGGGCCAAGGCCACCAAGGCAGTGCTCCGCTCGACGGCAAGGACCCTCTCGGGCTACCCGACTGGCTGCGGATCACCGGTATCCCCGTCCCGCCCCACTTCGCAAGCGCCATCACCGTGCAGACCGTTCGGACCTCCACACAGTCCTGGGAGGAACACTACGGCGCCGCCGTGGCGTTCCGCGACGCGCTCGGACACGTCAGCATCCCCACCGACCATGTCACCTCGTCGGGTCTGAGGCTGGGCGCCTGGTGGACCAAGCAGCGCGTCGCCCACAACGCCGGCGAACTGCTGGAGGAACGCCGGCAGCGGCTGGAGCAGATTGGCATGGTCTGGGACCAGTTCGACGCATCGTGGACAACGACCTACGAAGTGGTGAAGCGAATAGCGACCGAACAGGGGCACTTCGTCATTGATGCGAGCGTCAAGTCACCGCATGGCGTGATCGTCGCGAACTGGTGCGAGGCCCAGCGCGCCCGCCGCCGCCAAGGCAAGCTCTCCGAGCAGCGCGAACAGCTACTGGAGGCCATTGGCTTCCCATGGGATCGCTCTCAGGACCGGTGGATGCGCCGCTACCGCGAGCTGAAAGCCGTTTACGACCGCCGCAAAAGCCTGCTGCGCCTCCCGTCGGGTGATCGCGAAGCCGTCTGGCTGGAGAATCAGCGCGTAGCCCACCGAAATGGCAGGCTCGCCCCCTGGCAGATTGAACTGATGAAAGAGGTCGGAATCGACTTCTCCGACCGGCGTGACGCCGCTTGGAGAAACACTTATCACATACTGAAAGAATTCCATGCCCAACACGGACATTGCGGTGTTCCAAAAGACCTCGTGACTCCAGAGGGCGTCAATGTTCAGTCCTGGAAAAGGAGTCAGCGGAGCAGCTACAAGTCGAACACTCTGCGCGCAGAGTATAGGGAGCTGCTGGATTCTATTGGATTCTCATGGGATCCGGCCCAGGATCGCTGGAACTTGCGCTGCAAGGAACTTGCTCAATTCCATGCCGTGCACGGACATTTCAATATCCCCGCTGGACCGCTGCGTTCGTGGTTGTATCAACAGCGTAAGAAGCTCAGAGCGGCCAAGCTCTCCGAGGGCGCACAGCAGCAACTTTCAGATATCGACCCACTTTGGGCCCAGACTGATCGCGAGCAATCATGAGAGCTGCATGCCGGGTGCCACAGCCGCGCGTCGCCGACAGCGCAAAGCCGTCGGCACGCTCACCTCACGCGGGTCGCGTCGCCGTGACCGCCTCACCAGCGGGTGCTCCCGTGCCCCGCCGTGCGCCCTATTCCGGGATTGCGATCACGGCTGAGATACAGAGTGCTCGAACAGCAAGCCGGGTTGTACGTCTCCCAGCTCAGCCGCAGCAACCGCCAAGGGAGCCGCGTTGAGATCGGACAACGCTAAGGACTAGCTGGACCATCGCGAAGGGACCACGTTCATGACCGTCACGCTCGAACCGACGGACGACGCGCCCGGGTGGCAGCACGCCAGGCACGCCGAAGGCGAGACCAGCACGGGACGCTACCCGCTGACGTACGTGCCGGACACCTGGGACCTGCGATCCACTCTCGAACTGATGCTGCCCGGCATCGAGCACCGCCAGCACACCGCCGACGACGGCAGCCGCACCGTGTACATGCTGCACAAGGACGGCTCCTGGGCCCGGGCGACGGCAACAACTCGTCACGAACTGCCGACCGTGCACCAGGGCGGGCCAACCCGCCTGTGGGACGAGCTGGACCGCATTCGCACCTGGCTCGTCGTTGATGGGGACCTCCCCGTCCGAGGCGCTGCGGTGACCATCACCGCCGACGGGGCGGTCACCTTCTCGCGGAAGGGATGGACTGCCACAATCGGATGAGACCTTGCCGACTGGTTCGACCCTGGCGGCCGCCACGCAGTATTGCGCATAGGCGAGCGGTCACCCCCGTCCGCGGAAGCCCGTGCGCTGCCGTGGCCTCTACCCTCAGCGGCCGGCCCATCTCGCCGACAGACGATACCCGGCTCCGGCAGCTCATCCCGTACCAGCAGTAGTACGCCGTCGGCCGTGGGGCGTCACCTCGACGCACCACGGCCGCACTGCTGCCGGATGCCGGATGCCGGATGCCGGATGCCGGATGCCGCACAACAGCAGCATCCCTCCGCGGACGCCACCGTCGGCGATTCGGCCAACCGCTCTACTACACAGACCTGATGCGAGGGCTGGGTCCGTGCATTCTCCATGCGCCTCGACCCGCTCTATCTCGGGAAATCCGAAGCGACTCAAATACACCAGTTCGATATCCCGGCGTGGTCGTTGAGCCTCACGACCACGCCGGACGACCGTCTAGGGGAACCACGTTGACCTCGGCCGCAACGAATGAGCAGCAGGACACCGCACCGCCTCCATCCCCTCCCGCGAGCCGTCAAGGAGCACCCGTGTCCCCATTCCTCGCCGCTGCCGACGCCTTCGCCTCCCGCTCCTCGTACGCTTCACACCCGAGCACGAGGTGCACGGCGTGAGGCAGACCAAACGCCTGCCCACCACCGTGCAACGCTGGGCCGAGCAGCGAACCCGGCCGGTCGTGGCCGTACGCGACGCCTCGCACGACTGGCACCGCTCCCGGGTGTGGGAGCTGACCGGCGAGGGCGGGGCCCGCTGGTACGTGAAGGTCTCGCCCTCGGTGAAGTTCTTCACCCGCGAGACAAGGGCCTACCGGAGCGTCGTTTCCGCGCTCGGGCACAGCCGGGCGCCTCGTCTCCTCGACAGCCGCGCAGACGACCTGGCCTTGTTGCTCACGGTGGCGCTCGGTGCCCCGGCGCCGGGCATGGGCCTGACCGCCGCCGCGTGGCGGGCCGTGCACGCGCAGGCCGGCATGCTGTGCGCCCGGCTCCACGAAGCCGGTGCACTCGACGACCACGACCGGACGGAGGCCGAAGCGTCGTTGGTGGCCGCGGCCGACGGTGTGGAGAAGTACCTGGGCCGGGCCGGGGACCGGCTCACCGGGAACGAGCAGCAGCTGGTGCGCGATTACGCGGCCCAGCTCCGTCGCGTCGGACCGGTGCCGCTCGGCTACATCCACGGCGACAACCAGCCAAGGAACTGGCTGTGGTCCGAGGCGGGTCTCGCGCTCGTCGACTTCGAGCGCACCCGCCCGGCCGCCCGCGTGCAGGACCTGGTCATCCTGGCCGTTACCGAGTGGCTCGACCACCCCGACCGCCAGCAGGCATTCCTCCAGTCGTACGGGCGAGAGCTCACCAGCGCCGAACGGCAGGCGCTGCGCTGCCTGACCGCGCTGGACGCGGTCAACTGCCTGGCCTGGGGCCCGGACAACGACCATCCCGAGGTCACCGCCCGAGGCCGGCGGACCCTGGACCGGCTCATGAGGGAGGACCGGCCGTGAGCGACGTCCACCGCAGCATTACCCACGAGGTCCTGCGCCACTTCGCCGCCGGAGTTCGCTACGCCAACGTCGTCGCCCCGGAGCTGACCGGCGGCGGTGAGTCGCCGTGACGGTCGCCGCCCGGGCCGCGAAGGCCACCGCGTGGTCAAGTCCCGCTTTCCGGTCCCTGCTCGGCAGCGACGCCGTGCCCCTGTCCGGATCGGCGGTAAGCACCATCAGCCTGCCCGCGCTGGCCGTACTGGAGCTGCGCGCGTCCACCACCGAGGTCGCCGTGCTCGCGTTCTTCGGGCAGCTTCCGAGCGCGGTCGCGCTGTGGGCCGGGGCCCTGTCCGACCGGCATCCGAAGCGGCCCCAGATGATCGCCTCGGACCTGGCGGCGGTCGGCGCGCTGGTGACCATCCCGGCCGCCGCCCTCACCGACGCGCTCACCGTTGGGCAGCTGTGCGCGGTCGCGGTCGTGCTCGGGGCGGCCAAGGTGCTGCGCGACGCCGCGGCGATCAGCCTTCTGCCGGCCCTCGTCGAACCGGGCCAGCTCCACGGCGCGAACGCGAAGCTCGGCGCGGCCTCCTCGGTGGCCGACAGTGCCGGCACGAACGCCGGTGCCGTCCTGGTCGGCGCCGTCGGTCCCGCCCGCTCCGTCCTTGCCGACGTCCTGTCGTTCGTCGTCTCCGCGGTGTTCATCTGGCGCATGCGCGTCCCCGAGGCCGCCGCCGCGCCGCGCGCCCATACGAGTCTGTCCCGGGACATCGCCGACGGCGTGCGCTACGTGGCCCGGCAGCCCACGATCCGCACGGTGATCGCCGCCCTGTCGACGCTCTCCTTCGGCCTGGCGGTGATGAACACCTACTGGGCGTACTACCTGCTGGACCGGCTCGCAGCGTCCCCGTCCGCGTTCGGCGTGATCATGGGCGTCGGCGGTACCGGGGGATTGGCCGGTGCGCTGCTCGCGCCCTGGATCGCCGCCCGGATCGGCATCGGTCCCACGATCATCGTGGGGTTCGCGGTCAGCCCCCTCGCCCAGGTGCCCCTGCTGTGCGCCGGGCCCGGCCTGCGGTGGCAGATCGTCTTGGCCGCCACGCTGGCGGTGCAGCTGTTCTGGGCGACGGCATCGGGGACCAGTCAGCGTTCCCTGCGCCAGGCCGTGTGCGACCCCGCCTTCCAAGGCCGGATGCAGTCAGCAAGCACCACGCTCACCGCCGGGGCCCGCCCGCTCGCCGCCGCCACCGCCGGCGGCCTGGTCCTCCTCCTCGACGTCCGGGCCACCCTCGCCGTCGGAGCGCTCCCCCAGGTCGTACCCGTCGTCCTGTTGCTCGCCTCCCCCCTCCGCGCGCTGCGGGAGACCCCCGCCCGCGCGGCCGTGCCGCCCGTCCGCGAAGGAGCCTGATGACCACCACGTCCACCACGTCCACCACGTCCACGGCAGCCGCGGCCTACTGGGAGCCGCTCTGGTCCGAAGGCCGCCGCTACCGTCAGCTCGACGACACCGAGCACCAGCTGCTGGAGGACCACCTCGGCCCTGGCCGCGCCCGCCCGGCCCTCGACATCGGCTGCGGCGACGGCGCTCTTGCCCGACGCCTCGCCCAGCTCGGCTACCGCACGACCGGCATCGACTGCTCCCCCAGCGCCATCGCGCTCGCCGCCGCCCAGGACCCCGCGCCCGGCATCGTTCCTGTCTGGCAATGCATGGACATCACCGCCGACGACCTCAGCACCCTGCTAGAGCCGGCGTACGCGGCCATCACCTGCCGACTCGTCTACCGGTGGATCGACGACAAGGCAGCCTTCCTCAACCGAGTCCGCCGCCTCCTCGCCCCGGGCGGAACCTTCTGGGTCGTCACCGAGATCGCCGGCCGCCGCCCCGTCACCGACCCCTTGCAGAACCTCGGCATCACCCCGGCCCAGGTCGAACTCCTCACCACGGGCTGGTCCGCAGTCCACACCGCCGACCTCGACGTCCTGCGCTGCTACGCCCTGCACCCCTGACCCCCGCCCTGCAACCTGATGGAGGATCCGGTGACCACCGAGCATGACACCGTCGCGACCTGGAACACCTACGGAAACCACCAACTCGCGCGAGGACTCGAACTGCCCGAGCTGGACCGGTGGGACTGGGGCATCCCCGGCACCGGTCCCGGCACCGAGGTCTTCGGCAACGTGACCGGGCTGCGCATCCTCGACCTCGGCAGCGGCCTGGGCCGGCACGCCGCCCACCTCGCCGCCCGGGGCGCCGACGTCACCGCCGTCGACGCATCCCCCGCCCAGCACCAGCGCGCCGCCACGCGCTACCCCGACACCCCGGGCCTGCGCCTGGTGTGCGCCGACGCCGTGGCCCACCTACGGGACGCCGACCCGTACGACGTCATCTACTCCGTCTGCTCCGTCCCCTACCTGGACCCCGACCGGCTGCTGCCCGTCCTGGCCAACGGCCTCAAACCAGGCGGCCTGCTGCTTTTTTCCGCGCTGCACACCAACTCGGCCGGCACCGGGCCGTCGAACGAGGTCGCCCCGCAACCCGAGATCCTGCGGCTGCCCGGCACCACCGACGACCACCCCGTCGACATGTGGGTCCTCAGCCCGCAGCTGTGGGAGGACCTCTTGGTCCAGCACGGCCTCACCACGGAGGCGGTCACCGCGATCGACTCCGATAGACCGGACAACCACGTCTCCTACCGGCTGTACGCCGCCCGCCGCCCGCAGCGCGTGCCGAGCCGCCCCCGTACCAGCGCACCGCCACCACCGCACGCAGTGGTGGGAGTGGGCGTGATCGTGCACGGCCCGGACGGCGTCCTGCTCGGGCGGCACCGGCGCCGTACCTGGGAGCTCGCCGGCGGAACCGTCGAACCGGGCGAGACCCTCGCTCAGGCCGCCGTCCGCGAACTCCGCGAGGAAGCTGGCCTCGCGGCGGATCCCGACGACGTACGGGTGCTGGGCACACTCCTGGACCGAGTGGGCGACGTCGTCCGGGTGACAGTGCCCGTCGTCGTCACGCAGTGGTCCGGCGTCCTTCAGCAGCGCGAGGAGACCATCGGATCCTGGCGGTTCTGGCCCCTGGACGCGCTACCCGGCCCGCTCTTCGTACCGAGCGCCCAGTGCCTGACCGCCTGGAACCCGACTCTGCCGCTCGACCACCCGCCTGCCGACTTCCAGGCCTACTCTCCCGGCCGTGCCTAGCCCGGCGCCCACGCCCGACCGCGTTCGACAGGAAGGCACCATCATGCCCCCGCCCCCTATAGATGCCCGCCGCCCCTCCCTTCTGGGTGTCTTCGCTCACCCTGACGACGAGTCTCTCCTGGTCGGCGGTGTTCTCGCGCAGCACGCTGCCGCAGGCGCCGCGACCACCGTGGTTACGGCCACCTGGGCCCCCGACACCCACCGGGCCGCCGAGCTCGCGGACGCGCTCACGATCTTGGGGGCCGGGCAGCCCCGGATGCTCGGCTACGCCGACGCCCGGATCCCCCAGTCCGCTCCCGGCAAGCCCCGCCTGTGCGATGTCCCCCTCGATGACGTGGTCGGGGTCCTCGTCGGACACATCCGCGAGCTACGGCCGGACATCGTCATCACGCACGACGCGTACGGTCAACTGACGGGCCACCCCGACCACATCCACACCCACCGAGTGACCCTGCTCGCCGTACACGCCGCCGGGCTCTGCCACCTATACCCGCACGCCGGCGCGCCCTGGCAGCCCAGCGCCCTGTACGTGGCCACGCACCCGGAATCGGGCATCGCCGAACTCGGCAGACTTCTCCAGCGCGTCGGCAAGACGGCCTGTAGCACCCCCGATGAACAGGTGACCGCGACCGTCGATGTAAGCCCCTGGGCGCAGACGAAGTGGGACGTGTTCCCTGTTGAATCAGCGTGTTGAAGCTGATCTGACAGGGTGGCTCCGTGAACAAGTGGCGTGTTTTTTGGGTACCGACGAAGACGGTGATGGG
>NZ_JBIAHR010000022.1:33949-147826 GCF_042870695.1 Streptomyces sp. NPDC006384 | reverse complement strand
CACCTGGCAGCCGCTGGGCATGGACACCACCCGCTTCGGTCCACTGCCCGGCCACCTCGCGGCCCGCTGCGCGCCGACCGAACTCGACCAGGACACCGACACCCACCTCAAGGGCACAGCTCACGACTTCTCCGCCCGCCTCCTTGGCGGCGTCTGCGGCATCGCCGGCGTCTTCACCGTCCTCGACGACCTCGTCCGGTTCCTGCGCTACATGCTCAACCCAGACTCCGCCCCCGCTCAGGCCGGCTTCGGGACCGAGTGGACCGCCTACTCGCTGACCGTGCTGACCGGTGGCCTGCAACCCGCCCGCGGCCTGTTCTGGCACCCGGCCCCCGGCACCGCCGAGGAAGAGGACGTCTGGGTGCACTACGGGTTCACCGGCACCGGCATGTGGATCTCCCCGGGCCAGGACCGCTGGGCGGTCCTGCTGACCAACAAGCTCTACTACACCCGTGACCGCCAGCCGCTGACCGACATCCGCAACAGCTTCCGCAAACTCGCCTTCGTGTGAGCCCGGCCCCGGCCGAGCCGCGGCCCCTTGACGCCCCCGGTTGACGGCGGCGTGACCGTGCTCGGCCGCACGCCGTTGGTCGGGGCGGCACGCGTGCATCAGTGTCCTGGGTCCCAGCCGGCCTCCCGGCGTTGCCGGCTGGGCGACCGCAACTGATGACTGCACTGCCATGGCAGACGGGCCCCTGACCTCCCCCTCGGACGGCCAGGGGCCCGTCGACGGCTTGGGCCCCAGAAGCACCAGCGCGTCGCCACGGCGCCGGAGCTCCGTACGGCCTCACGTGCGGCCCTGGCCGACCACCGGCGCGTGGTGATCGGCGATGCCCCGCCTGTCACGATCAGGCAGAGGGGCACCGCCTGGCGCCGCCCCCGCTTCCGTTCAGCGGGATCAGGGTCTCCAGACGAGCGCCCTTGACCCAGGATCCCAGCAGGTCGCGATGCATGGCCACGATGTCCTGGCGCAGCGCCAGGCCCAGCGCGTCCCTCGTAAACGAGCGGCAGGTGGTGACGAACAACGCGACGTCAGCGCCGTGTTCGAGACGGGCGGTGCCGACGAACTTCTGCATGTCCTGCGAGCCCACGCTTCGGTGCGGGGCATACTTTTTGACCTGGACGACCAGCTTGCGACCGTCGGCCAGGTAGCCGACGACATCCGCGCCCAAGTCGCCGCTCTTGCCGCTGACGACGACCTTCGTGCAGCCGTCCCGCCGGCACAGGTCCGCGATGTACCTCTCGAACTCCTGCCACGACAACGCGTCGACCTCAGCCATGGACAACTCGCGCGCCCGGGCCTCCTCCTGCGCCCGCCAGGCGCGGTCCTGGCCGACCGCGCGACGGTGCGCCCGCCAGAGCGCCCATCCGGCCCCGCCCACCACGGCCGCGGCGAGCATGGCCACCAGGACGGGCCACACCACCGACCAATGCCCGGCCACCCATACCGCGGCGATAAGCATCGCCACCGCACCCCAACCCTGCAACTGCCTGCGCGTCCGCTTCCTCAAACGCCGACGCCGTCGACGTGCCGCCATCACTCCCCCTCTCCCCAGACCCGTGCCCGGCAGTAGGCGCGGGCTGGCACCGTCCCGGCCTGGCGTGCGCGGGGGCTCATCGGCCGGCCTGGGTGACGCCGCTCGCAAGCTGCCCCAGGACGTTCAAGATCCCCTGGCCCGCCGGGGTCGGCGCGATCAGGACGCCCAGCGCCAGGACGATGACAACGGTCAGCTTCTCGTCGAAGCGGCTACGGGCCTCCGTACGCCGCCGCAACCTCCACACGACGATGACTGCGAGCAGCAGCGCCACGTTGATGGTCACCAAACGCCCCGACCTCCCCCATACGACCGGCCATCACTACGCGGGGATGGCAGCACGCCGCCCCAGCGTCCTTATGTAGCCAGGCTTCGGTGATGTTGGGATCGAGTTGCCGTTGAATGGCACAAAGCCATCGGACCTGGCCGAATACCGCACGGCGGAGCAGCCCCGGACGGGCACGGCGACGTAGGCGACGTTCATGAAGCCGAGCACCGGCAGAGGACGCGAGGCCCTTCACCGGCTCCGCCCGCCCTGGACCGACTCAGCATCGCCTTGACTCCTATCTGTGGCCCGTGCCCCCTCCGCAATCGGCGCACGTGCCCAGGGCCACGCAAGAGTCGATAAACAGCGTCCTGACGATCACGGAACCGATGGCACACTGAGCGTTTTCAGAGTGGCCACCGGTCGGGTGACGGGGGTGGCGTCCCGCAACGCACGAGGCTCCTGTGCCGTTGAGAGAGGTGTTCGACGTCTCAACTCATCAGCGCAGGAGCCTCGTTGGTCCCCTATCCTGCCTCACTCGACCTGCCTCACGCCCTGGTCGAGTGGGTAACCATGCTCATCGTCACCCGTGAGGGTGACCGCCGCTGCAAGCTCCGGCCGCACCAGCGTGCTCTCGTCGCCCTGATCTACCTCCGCAGGCACGACCCGCTCGCGCAGATCGCCGCTGGTTTCGGCATATCCGTCGGCACGGCCCATGCCTACGTCACCGCCGTCGTCGGCCACCTCGCCCGCAGGGCACCCGGGCTGCTGCGGGTCCTGCGGGAGACGGACCCGAATCATGTCCTGCTCGACGGGACGCTTGCCGAGTGCGACCGGGTCGGCGACAGCCGGGCCGACTTCTCCCAGAAACACCGCCGCCACGGCGTGAACGTGCAGGTCGTCGCCGATCCCGAGGGCCGGCTGCTGTGGCTCTCGCCCGCACTGCCCGGCCACACCCACGACCTGACCGCGGCCCGCACCCACCGCATCATCCGGATCTGCGAACGCCAGGGCGTGCCCGTCCTCGCCGACCGCGCCTACATCGGCGCCGGCCCCTGGGTGACCACACCGATCAGACGGCTCCCGCACCAGGATCTCACCGCGCCCCAGCGGACGATCAACCGGGCACTGTCAGCGGCACGAGCACCCGTCGAACGAAGCGCCGCGAGGCTGAAGTCCTGGCGCATCTTCCGCAGAGCTCGCTGTAGCCCCAACCGCATGACCGCCGTCGCCGCCGCCCTCACCCTGGAGAGGCAACGCTCCAGGGCCCGTTGTGCTTGCAGGGCTTCGGCGTTTGCGCTGGCGGCGAGTTCATCGAGCAGGCGATGGGCGTGCTGACCGATCGGCTCGGCGCGCAATACGGGGTTGGCCAGGACGTGCTGGTGGAAGGGCACGGCGCTGCGGCTGAGGCAGCTGACGGGTGCGGGGTCGGCGCCGAGTACATCGAGGACGAGTGCGATGGCAGCACTGGTGAACATCTGGTGCCGGCCGAGGATGCGGATGAGGTGGTCGGCGCGCGCCGTGGCGCCCGTGTGGGCCTTGGCTCAGGTCGTGATGACGGCCCAGGTGGGCTGAGCGGGCCAGCGGGTGCCGCCGGCCGGGGCGGGAAGGAGCGGCTCGCGCAGGTGCCTCGAGCAGCGCCGGCCAGGGGTGAGGAAGCGGTCGAGGAGCCCGGGCCACAGGGCGAGCAGCTCGGTGATCTGCGCTGGCGTGGTGGCCTGCCGGGCCAGCGAGAGCAGGAGGTCGACCAGGGCGTCCGGTTCGTCGGCGAAGGCAGTGACCGTCTCCTCCAGGCGGCGGGGCGCAGTTCGTCCTCACCCATCTCCCGCCCGACGAGCCGGACCCCAACGTCACCTTCCTCACCTGCGACATCGAGGAAGCCGTGGCCACGGCACGCCGCGCCGCCGGCGACAAGGACCTGGAGATCCTCGGCGCCGACGTGGCCGCCCAGTGCCTGCAGCGCGGCCTCGTCGACGAGATTCTGGTGTACGTGCTGCCGGTGCTGCTCGGCGACGGCGTCCGCTTCGCGCCGCCGGGCCTCGACCGGATCGACCTGGACCCGTTCAGCAACGTCCAGTCGGGCGGGGCCACCATGCTGCGCTTCCGTGTGCGCAAGTAGGCACGGTCGCAGCTACTAGCTTGCACACTCGCCGACTGGATTGCTCAGTCGCCCCGGACCGCATCGGTCCGGGGCTCGCTCGCGTATCCGCGGGGCGGGTGGTGATGCACGCGATGCCGTACTCGACGAACGCCGTCGCGTGCGAGTTACGGAGCGGTGCGGGGTGGTCGGGCGAGTCGGTGCAGGGTGCGGCACGGCATGTCTTCCTCCACGCCGATGCCCAGACAGACGAAGAGTGCATGGTCGTTCTTCTGCAGCGCGACCGCGGCCCTCGCTGTGTCTTCCTTGTCGGGGTAGATCCACAGGCTGACCCGTCCGGTGTCTCCAAAGGCGGCCATGTCCAGGAAGCCCTGCCGCTGCCGGTCGGTCTTCAACTCGAAGCGGACTGCCAGCTCGAACTGCTGCGGCTCCCGCCCGTACAGCTGCAGAAGAACGTGCCGGTGATCGGGCGTGACCTTCCACCGAGCGTCGATGGTCGTGCCGGTGCTCTGGATGCCCGTGGTCAAGTCGAGCGAGGCCTCCGTGTACGCCTCGTCGAGTCCTGCCACCGCATTCCGGGCAACCGGCACCATCACCATCAGGTGGGGGCCGTGCACGACGTACAGAGGGAACGCCTCGGCGTCGATCGTCGCCATCAAATCGCTCATTGCGCGAGTTTATGGCTGGCCTTCCTGCGCGGTGAGAGTCGCGTCGACGAAGGCCCGCACGAGCGCGGCCGCCTCGGGTGCCGTCACGTCCTTCGTCCACCGGCTGGTGTGCCATCCGCTGCACTGCAGCTCGAACCGGCGCACACCGTGGGCGTGCTCCACCTCGCGGGCGTAGGGCTCGCGCGGGCAGCGCCCGTGCCGTTCGGTCTGCTCCAGGTGCGCGCAGACGACGGCGGCATGGAACCGGCGCGGCAAGGTCCGCTGTTCGAGGCAGCCGCGGCATTCCAGGAGATGCAGTGCCGCTCCTTCGAGGCGGAGGAAGAGGTAGGGGAGTCCTGTTCCTTCGCGGGTGTTGCAGCTGCCGCACAGCGGGCCGCGGACGTAGCCGTGCTCGTGACAGTGATCCCACGCCGCGGCCGGACTCTGCTGGCACAGTCGGCACAGGTAGTCGTCTGCCCGGGTGCCACGCCGTCGGTGAGCGGCGTACAGCACGCCCCGCAGGTGGCCGGTGTACAGCTGGCTGGACTCCCCGGCACACGGCGGACACATGGTGGCGTACCCCGTGCGGGTGTTCCGCCTCCAGTCTCCCCCGTACGGTCCCTGGGCTCCGCAGCGGCACAGCCGGGCCCGCTCGACCAGCTCGCCCTCCCGCTGCTCCCAGCGGTCCAGGAGCTCGGTGTAGGCCCGGGGCAGAAGCCAGGTCTCACCGTTCCAGGCCAGCAGCTGGAGGGGCCGGGTGCCGGCGATGTTCCGCAGGTGCCGGGCCTGGCTGCTGTAGGCGACGAACTCCTGCCACGTCAGGCCTCCGGGCAGCCCGTTGTCACCGATGGCCTTCCAGTCGCCCCACTCGTCATAGGGACGGTTCTCCTGGACCAGCTTGAAGCGGGCCCGCTCGACCATCCACGACATCAGCGTGCGCCGCCAGTCGGGCCGGTACCACTCCTCCGGGGCGCGCTCCGGGAGGTCGCGGTACGCGGGCAACTGCACGTCGACGACGTCGTCCAGGTCCACGTGCAGGTCCGCCAGGGTCTGGCCGGCGGCACGGACGTCCCGCTCGTCGTACGTCCAGCGCGCCTTGTGCTTGTAGCAGCGCACCGCTATGTCGCCGAAGAAGACGTGGCCGTGCTGCCGCAGACTCGGCATGTGGAGGAGCTCGTCAGGGTCCAGCGGCACCGTGGCGTTCTGTGTCAGGTCCGCGAAGAGGGAGCGTGCGTACTCCCGGCTGATGGGCATGACCGGATGGTGGCAGCCGCCACTGACAACGCCGCCCGGACTGCACGCCATCGCCGGTCAATGCCGATGAAGCCGTCCGGCGGCTGCGCCGACACGCCTACGATGCGCTCGTGCGAAACACGAAGGCGTTCAAGGAAGCCGTTGCCCAGACGCTCGCGGAGCTGGCCCACCGGGGGGTGACCCTCGCGCCGGCGACCGTGGAGGACACGATCGAGAAGCAGATCACCACCGTCTCCGAGCGGCTCGGGATCCAGGTACGCTCCGTCTGGGGGTACTTCGACGCCGCCGCCCTCGCCGATCGTCTCGCCGACAGCGTGCAGGCCTTCGAGGAGAGCAGCAGCGAGAAGGGCGTCGGGCAGGCCCCGATGCCGCCGATCGACAACCCGGAGCTCGCCCTGGTCCTCGCCGGGGTGCCGGACTCCCTGGCGCAGAGCGGCGGCGACCTGTACGCGGTCATCGTCAACGTGGCCGTCAACGCCTGGATGGCCGGCCACATCCACGGCGAGGACGGCTGCACCGGATGCAACGGCAGCCGCGGCCCGGCCGGACACGACTGGGAAGCCCGGATGCGCACCATCACCGAGCTCCAGCCGAACA
Organism: Streptomyces sp. NPDC006384; assembly: GCF_042870695.1. Lineage (NCBI taxonomy): Bacteria > Bacillati > Actinomycetota > Actinomycetes > Kitasatosporales > Streptomycetaceae > Streptomyces > Streptomyces sp. NPDC006384. The sequence goes on along the minus strand of NZ_JBIAHR010000022.1, from coordinate 141,430 downwards.
TCACCAAGTGGTTCGACCGCGACGTGTGGACCCGCGCCGTCAACGACGCGGGCTACGCCGTCACCCGCCGCTGATCTCCCGCTCACGTCTCTTCGAAGCCGCGCTCGAAGCCCTTGAGGACTGAGCGAGCCCAGCTCAGTGGCAGCGCCGCACAGCGAGCACAGCCGCGCACCCGGCTGCTCGGCTGCGTCCAGGGCCTGCTCCAGCGGCAGCACCGGCGCTCCGGCCGACGCCTCTTCGCAGTCGACGGCGTGCACGACACCGCCCCGGTCGAATTCAAGACCTGCTAGAAACATATCCGGCGGGCCGTCGTACAGCGCTCTGGCAGCGGCCCGCCCCCAAAGCCACACCACGATCAAGGCCGACGATGACCACGCCCTGGCCGCCCCGGCGCACCGCCCGCCGCGTCGTACGCCGCCGGGCGAAGGGGATGGACGCCGGCGCCGTCGCGGCGGCCGTGCCGGTTTGGCGCCGTGCTCCTGGCCCTCGTGGTGCTCGCCCGTGCCTCCACGTCGCCCGGGCCGGCAGCCGGGACCAGGGTGAGGAAGCACGGGCGCGAGTGCTCAACGCACCCTCCTGATGCAGGACACACCCGGATGGCGCACCACCTTGCCGTGCCGCTGAGCGTTGTGTTGATGCGCCCGAACAGAGACTAGGTAAGGAGTTGTGATGGGCAGGAGAAAGCCGGGGAAACCGCGTCGGCCTCGCATTCCGCGTCAGTACACCCTTCAGGAGCTCCAGCCGCCCGGCGAAGGTTACGAGGAGTGGTTCTGGGTGACCGCGGGCATGAACCCGGACCAGATCGATGATCCGCGGGTCGACGACGATGCCCGCGCCCTGATGGAACGTCTGGCTCGTCTCGGTCCTCTGTACGGCAACAAGGTACCGAAGGCCGCCTTATATCTGGACGACCTCATCGACACCGGCCACCTTCCGATCTTCGGCGACGACGAGGAGGGCACTCTCGTGCCCCTCGCGGAGGCAGCAGCGAGGCTCGGCGCCACGGCCGACGTTCGCCAGTCGCTCCACAACCTGCATGCGGTGGGAGCGCTGCTTGTCGATACGGACGACGAACACGACATCGCCTTCATCCGCCTGGTTGCCAAGAGGCCTGAGGAGCCCGGGCAGCCCTGGCGGTTCCAGGGAGATCCCGATGCGGTCACTGCGATGACCTGCATGCCGAACCGCATCTGGGCGGAACTGCCTCTTGAGGTTGCCGGAGCCGTGGCGTACCTGCGGATGTGCCGGTCCGGTCTGGAGGAGCCCGATCCCGAGGCGTACGGCCAGCGCGAGGGAGTGAACGGAACCGGACACGCCAGGGAGTTGTTCGCTGCGGCGCTGGCGTCCGGTGCCGTGGATGAGAAGGGGTGCGAGGCGTGCCCGGCGGGGCACCTGTGCACCCGCGCTGAGGACTGACCGCAGTGGCACGGCCTTCGGATTCGGAGCGGAGCGTGGACGCCTCACGTGTCTGTCCACGCACCTACGGAATGAGCGAAAGCGAACGGAGTAGCGTCATGAAGCCACGGCAGCTCGTTGTGTTGCGCGGTCGCCTGTGGGTCAATCCCAGCGGGGATGCCCATGCTTTGCGGTGCGTTGCTCGCACCAGGAGGGGCAGCCGTTGTCAGAACCCCGTTGAGTACGTGCAGCTGCTTGGTCTTCATGAGTTTCAGCTCGGCTCCGCCGGCTACGTCCAGGCGTACGGCTCACTGGGCGCCGGCGACACGGTTGACACTGATCGTTGGCTCGCCCAGCACTGCACCCTCCACGACACCCCGGACGTCACCGACTGCGACACCCCCGAACTGCGCCGCTTCGACATCGTCCGGGACGCCGCCCACATCCGTGCACACCGCGTGGACGTCGCCTACGACAGCGAACCAGCCAATCGCGCGGAGGAAGCCGGGACGACGGGCGCACCGGACGAGATCACCGGCAGTATGACGGCGGTCTTCGAGGCCGCTGCTCAGCTCCGTCCGCAGCCCGGCTTCATCAATGGCCACCAGTACGACGAGTGGTACGTCAAGGCCACACCAGATCTTCTGTGCGCCCTGGCGCATCTGTCACGCACCAGCCACGAGCATGAGCTCGCTAGCTGGCTTGAGCAGCTTTCGAAGCCGCTGTGCATGGAGCCCTTGGATCCTGTTCTGTCGTACGAGTCCTTCCCGAAGGCCTGGTGCCTCCGCCCCGTCCAGGCCCAGGGCCTGCCGTGCGAACTGCACCGTCCCGAGCGCGCCGCAGGCCTCGGACGCTGTACCTACGCGAATCCCAAGAACACCCGTATCTGCCGGATCACCCCCCTCGAAGGTGGGGACCGGTGCAAGGACCACGCCGAGTACTGCCGCGCTGTCAAAAAGGACGGTGAGGTCTGCAACCAGCGTCGCTGCTACATCCCTCAACATCGACAGGTGCCGACGGCAGGGGAGGTTGCACGGCTGGCAGCGAAGCGATGAGGGAATGTCGATCGAGGCGATGTGGATCATCGGCTCGGAGCTGGCCGTGAGCGTCTCGTAGTCGCGGGCGAGGCGGCGGTGCATCATGATCCAGCCGATACTCCGCTCGATTACCCAGCGTCTTTTCACGGCGCGGAAGCCGCCCTTTTCTGGGTTGCAGTTGACGACTTCGACGTCGATTCCGAAGCGAGCCCCCGTGCTCGATGACAGCATTCTTGAAGCCGGTGTCGACCCAGGTTTTCGTGATGGTCGGGTAGGTCTCTTTGGCCTGGTCGAGGAGGCGTATTCCCATGGCGTTCTCGGAGAGGCCGGCGCTGGCGACTGTCATGGCGAGGATGAGGCCGATCGTGTCGGTCAGGATGCCCCGCTTCCGGCCCACGATCTTCTTCGCGGCGTCCGTTCCTTGGCTGGTCAGGTGTACGTTGATGGAGGTCTTGACGCTCTGGGTGTCGATGACGGAGGCGGTCGGCTCGGGCTTGCGGCCTTCCTTTACGCGAGCCAGGCCGGTCAGGTCGTAGTTGAGCTGGGCGAGGATTCCCTCCTCGCGCCCCTAGTCGGCGAACTGGACAGAACCCGCTCGGATCCGGCCGAGCCGCCCGGAGCTCCGAGCCCGGGCAGTAGCGGACCGCGTAGCGTCCGCGCCATGGCGAGGACATTGCGACTGGCTGTCGCGCAGAGCACCGTGCCGGAGGACCCCACCGACCGCGGTGAGCTGCGGGCGGCCGGGCAGGAGATCCGGGCCCTTATGGCGGAGGCAGCCGGGGCGGGTGCGCGGCTGGTGCAGTTCCCCGAGGGAGCGATCGTCTATCCGAGCAAGCGCGTGATGGCGGCCGGCCTGGATGGCGAGCTTGTCCCGGCCGACTGGAGCCGTGCCGCCTGGGACGTTCTGCGCGAGGAGGCCGAGTCGATCGCTGCGCTGGCTGGGGAGCTACGGCTGTGGACGGCGTTCGGGTCGCTTCACCCGCTCACGCCGCCGAGCAGGCCCCACAACAGCCTCTTCGTCGTCTCCGACCGCGGCGAGCTGGTCGGCAGGTACGACAAGCGGTTTCTGTCGCATACCGAGGTCTCCTACCTGTACACCCCAGGGCGTGAGCCGCTCGTCTTCGACGTGGACGGCATCCGGTTCGGCTGCGCGCTGTGCGTCGAGGCGCACTTCCCGCCGCTCTTCGACGAGTACGAGCGCCTGGGCGTCGACTGCGTCCTGCTCTCCGTGATGGTCGACGACGCCCCCAGGGCACGCGTCGCCCAGGCCTACGGGACGCTGTACTGCTACTGGCTGGGCTACGCCGTGCCGGCTCAGTTCAGCGCCACGGTGCCCTCCGGGATCGTGGCGCCCGGGGGCCGATGGCTGGCGCAGTGCCCCGCCGACGGACAACCCGCTCTGGCGGTCGCGGACATCAACCTCGACTCGACCGACACGGACATCGACGTGGCCCTTCGGTACGCCCGGCCATGGCGCCGCCGGGCGCAGGAAGGGCTTTACGAGGACCGGCTGGTGGTCGGGGACCCGCGCAGCGAGGACCGCACAACGTTTTGAGACCGGACGCCACCGATCTCACCGCCTTATGGCTCGCCTGCCCCATCTCGAAGCGAGGACTCCCACGAGCAACACATCGGTCACAGTGCGCCTCGAAGGTCTCGTGGTGAGCGTGAACAAAGGCGTGCTCTCGGCGGCTCCGTGCAAGGCTTTGCGCGATGACGGAAACGCCGTTCGAATGCAGTCCCTGCTCTGCCCAGAACCGAGCGTTGCGGATCTGCCTCTCCAGGATGGAGTCGACCAGCGCGCCGCGTCCCTGAAGTTCTGCACGAGTGGTGGCGACAGCCTCATGCGGCAGGTTTCTTCGGCCTCTGCGGACTTTGTCGGGAGTCTCCTCGCGAGACCTAAACTCAGCGCTTCCGTTCCGCCCGGTTCTCGTGGCCCGGCTCCGGGGTGCGACCGGCGGGCGCGATCCGACGACTCCTGAGGAGAACCCCGTGCCTGTGAAGACGACCAAGGCCAAGGCGCTGTGCTACATCGTGCGTGGCGGCAAGCTGCTGGTCCACCGGCACATCGACTTCCCCTGGGAGGAGGTCGGCGTCCAGGTCCCGGCCGGCAGCATCCGTGAGGGCGAGACGCCCGAGGCGGCGGCGCTGCGCGAGGCCCGCGAGGAGACCGGACTGACGGACTTCAAGATCGTGCGCAAGCTGGGCGTGACCTCGTACGACATGGGTCCGTACCGCCCTGAGATCCAGGAGCGGCACGTCTTCCTGATGGAGCTGACCGAGCCGACGCCCGAACGGTGGCCGAGCCAAGAGGACCACGACGGGCACGGTGAGCCGACACGGTTCGAGTGCTTCTGGATCCCGCTGGAGACCGCGCACGTGCTCCAGTCGGGGCAGGGCGCGCTGCTCGGGCTCCTGGACGCCCGACCCCCACCCATTCGTCTCGACCCGCATCAGGGAGGCAGTCGATACACAGCACACCCGCCCGGCACGGACCGATCGACGAGCTGTACCGCAGCAATGAGCTCGCCCCGCTCGTGGCTCAGGGCATCCGGCCCAGCGAGGTGGAACACGCCGGCAGCGTCAGACCGGGTGATCTCCCACAGGGCGGCGGCCAGGTCCTCCACGTGGACGGGGCAGCGGATGTCGTCAATGAACAAGACGCCCTGTCGAGCGCCGGCGGCCAGCGCGTGCACCAGCTGCTCGTGTTCGGAGCGGCCGTTGCCGATGATCAGTGAGGTGCGGGCGACGGCCGCGTGGGAGCACAGGAGGCGTACGGTGGTCTCGGCGGCCGCCTTCGCGGCCCCGTACGAGGCGAGCGAATCTGGAAGGCGCGACTCGTCGTACCAGTCGCGGCCCGTGATCTAGAAGATCGCGTCGCTGGAGACGTGCACCAGGCGGATGCTGCGCTCGGCGGCGGCTTGGCCGAGGCGGATACCGCCTTCGGCGGTGACCGCCCAGTCCCAGCCGCCGCCCGTCGCATTGATCACCATGGCCGGGGCCACTATGTCGAGGACCTCCTCCAGGCGGGCGGGGTCACGAAGGCCGAGGTGATGCCAGGTCGCCCCGTCGTCGCTGCACGGAACAGAAGTGGAGCATTCCCGCCAGAGCTGGATAGAGCCTCTGACTGCACCGCAGCTAGCAGCTGAACGAGACCTCTTCGAGAACGTCCCATGTGTAATACCCCAGGTCACGACGCTGGTACTGGTTAACCAAGTGGACGCGATCAATCGTGACGTCGACGCGCGGCGGCCGGAGCGCCCGCAGGGCACGATTCAGCTTCTTGTCGGGGAAGTCAGCCCGCGCATAAGCGAGCGTCGCGTGAGCCCAGAACTTGGCCTCCTTGGCCCGCAAGGAGATCCCGGGTACCTTCTCGGCCGCCGCCCGAACTCGCTCGTTGAGCTGGGCCATGCCGTCTTCCGGGTAGACGGCGACGGTCACCGCGGTGACTCCGGGCCACACCGGACCGAGCTGGACCTGGAAGGGCTTCATGCCGGCAACTTCTGTCCGGAGGGCGTCGCGGAGCTGGTTCAGCTGGTCACCGTCGATGGCGTGGTGGATGCCCTGGACGGTGGAGTGCAGCCACGCCTCGGGGACCACGCCGAGCTGGTCACCGTACTCGCTGAGCAGCTCGTGGTGGGCGCGGGCGTACTCGCGGAACTCGGGGTACTGGCTGAGCAGGATGAGGGCGTGCGGGAAGGGGCCGCCGTCTTTCCAGATCTTCTCGGGGGTGAAGAACTTCTCCACGGTCGTGCTCCTGATCTCATCGGTCGATGGCGGGGACTTGAGCTGCCTACACTGCCGACGTCAGCCAACGGAGGCACTGAACCGGCGGAACGCCTGAGCTATGTCCTGTTTTGTTCGCCCGGCTTCGTCGCTCCAGTCCGGCACCGAAGAGACACCCAGGAAACGAGCGAATGCATCTACTGTGGCAGTGAACAGCTTCTGGTCTTCCGGTTCAGCGTCGGGCCGCCCCTCCATGACAAGGCGAAGAGCCCCCACAGCACAGACCGCGCCCCGATCGGGGTCTGTCCAAGGGTCGCTGAAGTCCCCTTGGTACAGCCCTCTCTTTTCAATGACGGCAGCTGCCTTCTGCGCCAGACGGGCCATCTCAATCATCTGAACAGCTTCCGGTTGAAGGTGTACATGACCTGCGCCGGACCGCCTCGACATGCCCGAAGGCCGGGGCTAGGTCGCCATCACAGATCGTACGGGTAAGGTTGGCGTTGCATCGACGCATTCTGGGGATTCCAATACCCGACTGCACCGTTAGCGCGTCCCGGCGGATCTCAGCAGCTCTTCCATGCCGAGGCGGAGAAAGAAGAGCACCTGCAGCTGACGGTCCAGGCATTCCGGGACGCCCAAAAGGGCGTCATGCCCAGCGGCCCTGGTGCGCGCGACCTGAACTACTTCACTACGGCCGCCACCTGGAAAGTCTGCTCCGCAAGTTGGCCAAGTCCCTGCTCGTTGGACCAGCCAACTCCTGCTGGTTCCGCGACCCGGTCAAGGCCCTGTGCCTGCTGATGGCCGGCCCCGGACTCGACACGCTGCCCGCAGGCCACCTGCCACCCCCTGTCACCGACCGGTGTGGGCCGAGCATGCCCGAACGATCGGCGTGTTCATCACCGGCCCGCGGGTGGCCAGGGGCGAGAGGCAGCGGTTGATCCCTGAGCGTGGATCCGCGGATCACGCAGATCGAGCGCCTCAAAGCCACGGTCGCGGAACTCAATAAGCGGGTTTCCAAGCGGAATCGGACCATTGCAGAGCTGAAGGGGCTCAAGATCATGGTGGTGTACCGGACTGGGCGCCAATCCACGCCAAGACCGAACTCCGGTCCTGTTCACACTGGCCGCTCAGGTTCCGGCCGCGATCCTCACGCGCACCCTGGGCATCCACCGTGAGGTAGCTGTGCGGTGGCAGCAGGCCAGCGGCGGGGACCGGGCGGCATACGCAGCCGACGTCACCGCCCAGCCGGTTTGCTCACGCCCGGCGGCCTGAACGGTGATCCTCAGCGACTGCCGCGCTCCAGCGCCAGGTTGCCGCCCTGGAGGACGACCTCGCGGCGTCCAGGACGAGCCTGCGCCGGATGATCCGGGAGGGTAATCTGCCACCTCAGTGACCCACGCGAAGCGGGCCGGACCACCGTAGGCGGCCCGGCTCGCCCGCCTACTGGCCGCCGAGCGGGATGGTCGCGAGCTGCTCCCAGGTGATCGTCTTAGCAGTGCTGTCCGCGGTGACATCGACCAGCTGCACCTCGGTGACATGCAGGGGCGCGTGGCTGGGACGAACCCGGCGCAGGATGCGCTGGGCATCGTCGGAGGACGCCTCCTCGCGCGCGTACGAGATCGTGAGGTGCTGGAGGCCCCATGGGTAGCGCACCGCGTCGTCGCCGCGGACCGTGCGGATGGCCTCACGGACGGCACGGTGGAGGGCAGCGATCTGGTCGTCCGGGTGAAGGTCCGCGATCACCCCCGAGTGATATGCCAGAATTGACCCGACCTGAACCTCGAAGGGCGGGAAGTCTGCAAGCTGCTTGGTGAGTTCGCCGACCAGCTCGTCGCGTTCATGGTGGGGGATGAGAGCAGCATGGCGGTCAGTGATCTGGTCGAGCGTGACATGCAGCCACTGACGAGGTACCGGGGTGAGTGGGAAGTCCTTCAGGGCCTCGTTCGCGCTGGTGACAAGGTCGAGAAGGGCGCGATCCCGGTCAGATACCGTCAGATATACATGTAAGAGGGTGGAGCCCTCGGGCCAGCGGGCGTCGGCGTGCTTGAAGACGAAGGGCTTCATGACGCGCCACGGTATCGCCCGAACAATCGTCTTGCCCTTGTTTCAATGGAGTCCGGCTCCGTTGTTGGGGACTCCGCGTGACTGCTGGGTGAGCCGTTGCACCAACTCGAGGTCGATGCCGCTGCCCGGCCCGGTGATGCGGGCCCGAACCGGCCGTAGGGAGCCGAGGTCCGATGCCTCGTCACGGGCGGGCCGAGGGAGACGAGTCCTGGTTCCGGGCGATCGGCGAGTGCCCATGCGGGCAGCCGGATCCATCACGCGATTCCCTCTCGCCAGGTTGCCAGCACGTCTCGTACGGCGCTGGAGACCCGCTCCTGCTCCGTACGGTCGGCCCACAGGTGTGCATCGTGTTCGGTGAGCTTGACTGTGTCGCTCTTGTGGGTGACGCGGGCGGTGAAGTTGAACTGTCGGGTCTTCTTGCCACTCTTGGAGAGGTAGTCGAAGTGTCCGAGGTAGGGCCCGATCACGGTGACCGTGAGGCCGGTCTCCTCGGCGACTTCCCGGAAGAGGGCCTCGGTCAGGGTCTCGCCCGCGTCGACGCCGCCGGAAGGGAGCTCCCACAGGCCGCCGAGGTAGTCGTCGGCGGCGCGGTGCAGGAGCAGCACCTTGCCTTCGGCGTTGGGGATGACGGCGCCGACGACGTGCTTGGTGATGCCGTCGGCGTCGGCGGCGTGGAGGAGGTCGCCCATCAGGGCGGCGTCGACGAGTGTGTTCACTTCACGAGTTCCTTGTGGTGTTCGGCGACCTTGAAGATGGCCGCGGTGTACGCCTCGACGAGGTGGAGGTCCTGGTCGCGGTGCCACACCGGAAGTTTCACCGTGCGGCCGTGCACACGTCGAGCGGTGGTGAAGCTGTCGGCGGCGGGGCCCTGATGGTCAGCGTAGCCGGGCAGGAGTGCCCCAGGGGTGTGGAACAGCGGGTGATCGCCGAGAGCGCGGGTGGCCCCGGGAAGGTCGACCTCGCTGGCGCCCTCGGCGTGGACGGCTTCGAGGAACCGTTCGACAGGCAGGCCGGCGAGCTGGTCCGGGCGGTAGTGCAGCGGCAGCGCGTACCAGGCCGGACGGGCATGGGACGGCGGGTGCGGCACGTCGATGCCCGGCACGTCGCGCAGAGCCCTCCGCATCCGGGCGGCAACATCTTCGCGGCCGGCCAGGTAGCCCTTCAGGCGGGGAAGTTGGGCGTTGGCCAGTGCGGCTGCCAGGGGGTGGATGCGCAGCTTGAGCCCCATGCCGGTGACCGCGTACGGGGCAAGGGCGTGGTCGGCGGGGATCTCGCGGCGGCACCGCTTGTTGTACTGGCCGTGCAGCAGTACGCGGTAGTACAGCTCGGTGTCGTCGGTGGCGACGAATCCGCCCTCCCCGGCGGACAGCGGCTTGGGGCCGTTCATGCTGAAGGCCGCGGCGCGGCCGAAGGAGCCGACCGGCTGCCCGCGCCAGGTGGCGCCGTGGGCGTGGGAGCCGTCCTCCAGCAGCATCAGGTCGTGCTGGGCGCTGAAGGAGGCCAAGGCGTCCATGTTCTCGGGCAGGCCCCACAGGTGGACGGCGACCACGGCCTTCGTCCGCGGCGTGATGCGGCGGGCGGCGTCGTCGAGGTCGAGCTGCCCGTGCTCGTCGACGTCGGCGAGCACGGGACGGGCGCCGAGGTGGAAGAGCGGGGTGGCCGTGGCGTGGAACGTCAGCGCCGGCACAATCACCTCGTCACCCGAGGTGATGCCGGCCGCCGCGTACATCGAGTGCAGGGCGGCCGTCCCCGTGCACGTGGTGACAACGTGCCGGACCCCGAGGAAGGACGCCAGGGAGTCCTCCAGCTCGGCGACGACGCCGGAGCGGTCCGGGATGGACACCGCGGACATCAGCTGGCCGGTGACCGCCGATACGTCGCTGTCCTCGATCGGGGGCCAGGAGAAGTGCGAGCCGGGGGCCTCGATGACGGGCGGTCCGCCAAGGAGGGCAAGGGGCGAGGTGGCGGTCACAGCAGGTACTCCTTCGGGTCGGCGGGCGTGCGGGAGGTCTGGGAGGTGTAGGCGGCGGCCAGGAACGCGGCGTGCGCCACGTGGGTGCTGGGTCCGCAGGGGTTGGTCCGCTCGCCGTCGAGTACGCGGCAGAAGCAGTCGATCTGCGCGGTCGCGGCGGAGGGCCAGGCCGGTGCACGGGTCAGGGACTCGATCAGCTGCCCGTCCGGGGCAAGGCGCCGCACCCGTCCTCGCTCGATCACGACCGCGCCGCGGGGTCCGGTCACCGTCAGCTGTTCGGCCTTCGGTCCGGTGGAGCCGGGAGATGAGCAGGGAGCCGTACAGGCCGGAGTTGTAGGCGAGGTGGACCAGCGCGGTGTCCTCGGCGTCGCAGTCCGCGTCGGGATGTGCGGCGGTGGAGGTGTCGGCCAGGACGCGGTCGGGCAGGCCGAGGTACCAGATGAGCAGGTCGATGAGGTGGTAGCCCATATCCATCAGGGCGCCGCCGCCGGCCAGGGATGCCCGGCCGCGCCAGCCGGCGGACGGGTCGGGGCAGTGGAAGGTGTAACGGCCCTCGACCAGGTACGGCTGCCCGATCTGCTCCAGCAGCTGCACCGCCGCGGTGTAGACCGGATGGAAGCGGCGCTGGACGGTGACCATCAGCTCGATCCCGGCCTTGTCGCACAGCGCCACCAGCTCGGCGGCCTCGGCCGGGCCGGTCGCGAACGGCTTCTCCTTCATCACATGTACCCCGGCCGCCGCGCAGGTCTCGATGACCTCACGGCCGGCGTGGTGGGGGACCGCGACGATGGCGAAGTCCGGGCGCACGTCTTCCAGCAGTGCGCGGATGTCGGTGAAGCCGGGCACGTTGTGCTGCTGGGCCTGGGCGGCGACCTTGCTGGGGTCGGTGTCGCAGACTGCGGCAAGGCGGGCGAACTGGGAGTCGGTGAGCCCCGGCAGGTGGTCCTCCAGGGCCTGGTGGCCGAGCCCGATGACGGCTGCTTTCTTGCGTACGCTCATTCGCGTTCACGCCCCTCGGTGAAAGCACGTCGGCCCGCCTGCTGCGGGCCTTGACATGCTCCAGAGCACCGCACCCGGTCCGGCCGCGGCAGGGGCGCTGCCGCGGCCTGCAATGTCGTTTGCATCTGGTGCAAAACCGCTGTTGCTGCCCGGCAGCCCGGTCTACGGTGAGCGGGGGATACCTCGGCTATCGACGGGGGCGTGGATGCCAGTGAGCACGGCGCGAGCTCGATCCGAACGGCCGAGGACACCAGGTGAGTTGATCCGCAGCAGGCGCCAGGCCCGTGGCTGGACGCTTGCTGATCTCGGGGCCCGAGCTGGTTACTCCGCCTCCCAGGTCTCCCGGTACGAGCGGGGTCTCTCGCCGCTGTCCGACGTTGACGTCCTCAGACGCTTCGCCGATGTTCTCGACATTCCGCCCAAGGAGTTCGGGCTCACGGCGTCTTCGCCCCCTGCACAGACTCGACACGGATACCCTGTTTCTCCTGGTCTCGCGTACCCGCGCCTTCCCGGCCCTAGGCTGGGACGAACTCAGCGGGAGGACGGTGACGACTCAGTGCGGCGACGGAAGTTCCTGGCTCTCTCGGTCGCGGCTACCGCCGGCGTCTCGCTTTCGGCAGCGGGGGCAGCAGCGGCCCAGGACGTGCCGGTGGGACAGATCCTCGTCGGTCGCCTGCGTGACGCGATGCTCGGCATCGGGCAGGACAACGAACTGCCGGCCCCCGAGCAGTTACCCATCGAACTCGCCCGCGTGCATACTGACTTCCACACCTGCCACTACGCGAATCTAGTCGTCCGCCTGCCCCGCCTGATCCGTGCCGGACACGCGCTCGGCTCCGCCGACGAGGGAGATCACCTCGACCTGCTCGGACAGAGCTACCTACTCGCGACGCGCATGCTCATCAAGCTGGACGAGCAGCAGCTCGGCTGGATGGCTGCCGACCGCGCACGCCAGGTAGCCGAAGCGGCCGGACACCCTCTCGCGGTGGCGGAGGCCGCTCGGAATCTCGCCGTGCTTGCCCGACGCGCCGGCTGGGAAGAGCAGGCGCTGTCGATCGCGCTCAACGCCGCCGACGACCCGGCCCTTCGCGCGTCCCGCAGCGGCGCCGCCGAACGGGGGTTGTTGATCCAGTCAGCTGCGTACAGTGCCGCAAGAGGCGGCGACCGGGAGGGGATGCGGGAGCTGACGGACGAGGCCGCCGCCATCGCCGCCGGTCTCGGCGGCACCACTGCGCTGCGTGATCACGGCGGCGGCTTCAGCCCCGCTACCGTCCAGCTCCACCGCATCTCCGCCGAGTTCTCCACCGGCGACCCCTCTGCAGCCCTGGCCGCCGCACGTGCACTGCCGCCGCAGAGCCTGCCCAGCGTGGAACGCCGGGCGCGCTACTACACCGACGTAGCGGCCGCCCTGGCCCAACGGGGGCGTAGGGACGAATGCGTGCGCGCGCTGCTGGCGGCCGAGCACCAGGCACCCCAAGAGACGCACTCCCGTCCCGCAGTGAGGTCTCTCATCTCCGGACTCCTGCTGTCCGGCCGCACCACACCCGAACTCCGCGCCCTCGCCGCCCGCGCCGGCGCCCTTCCGTAACCGGGCCGCGGGTGCCGCTTCCGCTGGGCCGCCGATCCGTCTGCCTCACCATGTCCACCGACTGAGCCACGCTCGTTGGATCACGTGCCTAACATGTCAGAGACCATGTGAGGCGTTTCATCTGGGCTTTTTGGCGCCACCTATTGATAACGACGGTGATATGAAGCCAGCGGTCTTCGACGCATTCCGAGAGATCCAATATCCGACGCTACCGGTAACACGACCGGCGATGATCCGCTGCAGAACAGGCTCCGCAAGATCACCCCACATCATGCCCCGTTTTGCGAGCAGCCGCACGAAGGCGGCCTGACGGCGTGGAAGGTCTCCCGGGCCCCCGCCGCGTGCTCCCTCTGAGCGCCGTCTGTTCATCCCAGCCCTTCCCACCTACTCGAAGGAAGTCGATGTCGTCCACACCGGTATCCCTCACGCTCGTTGTCGGGGAGCATCCGTCTGATGCCCTGGACGAACTCGCCCCGCTGTGGAGCGAGCTTCTGCACCACCACGTGGCCTGTGCTCCTCACCTCGGCAAGTTCGGCGAGGTCCGTTCGGCGGCCGAGTCCTGGCAGATCCGGCGGGCTCAGTATCTGTCCTGGCTGGAGGAGCCCGATGCGACGGCCCTCACCGTCCGCGAGGACGGACGGCTCCTCGGCTACGCCTTCGTCCGGATCGTGGCGGCGGTCGGCTCGTGGAAGTTCGGCGAGCGTGTCGGAGTCCTGGAGACCCTGGTGGTGACCGCCGCAGCCCGGGGCCGTGGTCTGGGGAGGCATCTGCTCCAGGCGGTCGACGAGCACTGCCGGGCCCGGGGTGCCACATCCCTGCGGATCAGCGTGATCGACGGCAATGACGCCGGCTCCTTCTACGCCCACTACGGTGCTCTCCCCTTCACCAACACCCTTCTACTTCCCCTCCCCGTGCACGGCACGGTGGTGCCAGCGCCCCGGCCAGCCGCGGCGGAGGACGGCTCCGGGTCCTGGCAGGTGGTCGAGCACGTCACGGTCCCCAAGGGAGCTGCGGGCGTGCAAGAGGACGAACTCCTTATCACGGATGATCTGGTGGCCGTGATCGACGGGGCCACGGACAAGAGTGGACGGGACTACGGAGGGCTGACCGGCGGTGCGCGTGCCGCGCAGTGCGTCCGCGACACCCTCGCCCGCATGGCGCCCGGCACGACACCCTGTGAAGCGGTGGAGCAGATCACGGCTGCGCTCGCCGAGCTGCGCGAGCGGTGGAACGTCCCGGCCGAGGATCCAGTCGCTCCCAGCGCGGTCGCGGCCGTGGTGGTCCCGGCCCTCCATCTCGTCTGGCGGGTGGGCGATGTCCATGTGGCGCTGCGGCGCGCAGCCACATGGACGCGCCTGCCCGCGACGAAACGGATCGACGACGTCCTGGCCGGCAGTCGCGCCGCGTACACGCACTGCATGCTCGCCGGCGGCCGGTCCCAGGAGGAGATCGCGGAACACGACCCGGGTCGCGCGGTCATCCTGCCAATCCTGAAAGAGCAAGGACGGCTGGCCAACCGGCCGGGCCCGTACGGTTACGGCGTCTTCGACGGCACCCCCGTACCGGCCGACTTCGTGGAAATCATCCCCTTCGACAACGATGTAGAGGAGGTCGTGCTGGCCACCGACGGCTTCCTGTCGCCGGCGGCGACGCTGGCGGCCGCCGAGGCCGAGCTGCGGGAGGCCATCGTTCAGGACCCCCTGCGCGTCGGCGTGAACCCCGGCACGAAGGGAATCAGACCCGGCGCGGACAGCTTCGACGACCGGACCTACGTCCGCGTGCGCCTTGCGCCGCACCCCACCCGGGTCAGGCCCATCCCGTCGGCCGAGCCGGGCCTCGGCAACGGGCTCCTGGAGCGCCTTCACGCGCGGGCCGAACGCGCCTTCAGCGAGGGGGCCTTCTCGCGCGCCGACATACTGTACGGACACGTCCTGAACGCCCTCAGGCAGTCCGGGGCCGCCGGTACCGTCCCCTACCTGGCAGCGCTGCACGGCCACGCCCTGGTCTGTTGCGGCCAGGGACGGTGGGCCGAGGGTGAAGCCCTGCTGCGGGAGGTTCTGCGGGGGCGGGAGCAGCTCGTGGGCCCCACGGCAGCCGAGACGGTCGGAACGATGGCGCGGCTGGCTGAAGCCGTCGGCGAGCAGGGCCGCTGGGAGGAGGCCGAAACGCTGGCGCGCGAGGCCGTCGAGCGTGCCGAGTCGGGGCTGCCAGCCACGCACGAGGAGGCCTTGGCTGCGCGACTTGCCCTGTCCTGGGTGCTCCAGCGCACTGGTGCGGACACTACTGAGACAGTCCTGCGCGTGGTGACGCAGGAGTTGGCCCAGGTACTCGGGAGCCAGCATCGCACCTCCCTGGCCGCGCGGCACCTGCTGGTGCGCCTGCTGCGCGAGCAGGAGCGCTACACCGAAGCCCTCGACGTCGCCCGCGACCTGGCCGCCGCCTGCGCCGCCGCTCTGGGACCCGAGCACCCGCACACCCTGCGGGCGCAGGCGGACCTCGCCGTGCTCCTGCACCACACCGGCCAGTCGGAGGAGGCTGCCGCTCTGGCTCGCCGGACCCTCGACGACAGCACCCTGATCACCGAGCTTCTGGGCACCGACCAGCACCACCACCAGCAGATCTGCTCCGCACTCGCGGAGATCACCACCAGCGGCTGACCGCGCCCGCTCCTCTTGTCACCCCATCCACGCGGAAAGGACATTCGTGGACCTTCATTCCGCGGCCTGTCTCATCGGCGACCGCCCGCCGACGCTGGAAGAGCTGAAAGAACGGCTGCGCGCGGTGGCCACCGCGCACCCGCAGATGCGCCACCTTATGCCTGCGGTGTTCTACTGCTCGAGCCTGCGCAGGATGTGCACGATGTCGCGGCGCAGGAACGGCGCGCCCTCGGGCCCCTTGACGAAGTCCGGCCGCGGTCAGCGCCGTCTTCAGCGCCGAGCAAGGCGGCCTTGCCGTGCATGAGCGGGTCCGCGTGCACGGCGGGGGCTTCGTCGGCCAGAGCGGCTATGTGCGGGACATCGGCTGGGACGCTGACGCCTCGTGGGTGCGGTGAAGTCGAGCATCACGGCGACCGATCGGCGTAGCGTACGGTCATGACGAAGTGGGTCCGGGGCGGTGCGCAGTGAGCGGAATGGATTTCCGGCCGGTTGAGCGGAGTGCGGGGGCATTCCAGCAGTCACTGACCGCGAAGGAGATCACAGAGGTCTGCCGCCGCGCGTTCGGCGGTGACGCCTCGCCGGTGTCCGCGGTCGAGCTGGGCACGGGCTTGTACAACAGCGTCTATCGCGTGGTCCTGGCCGGGCGGGACCGTCCGGTGGTTCTTCGGGCGGCGCCGGCGGAGGAGCGGCAGTTCCGCAGCGAGCTGCACCTGATGAGGAACGAGCACGCCAGCGTGCCGTGGCTGGCTCCGATCGCGCATCTGATGCCGCAGGTGATCGCCGCGGACTGGACGGGGCAGGTGATCGGCCGGGACTGGATGATCCAGACCCACCTGGACGGTGTCCCGGCTCCGGAGCATCTGGGGTCGTATCCGCGCAGCGCGTGGCCGTTCTTCTTCCGGCAGATGGGTGCGATCACCCGTACCGTGCACGATGTGCGGGGACCGCACTTCGGTCCCGTGGCCGGCCCGGGATACGCCACGTGGAGCGAGGCCGTGATCGCGTCGCTGGAGGACATCGCCGCGGATCTGGACGATGTGGGACTGGACTCGGCGGACGTGCGCAAGGTCGCCGCCGTAGCCGGCCACGACCGGGCGGTGCTCGACGAGGTCGCCGAACCCCGCCTTCTGACCGGCGACCTGTGGACGGTGAACGCTCTGCTCGCCCGGGACGCCGAGGTGCCGACCATCAGCGGCGTGCTGGACTTCGACCGCTGCACCTTCGGGGCGCCGGAGGCGGATTGGACGATCCGCATGGCGACGGCCAAGAACGACGAGCGGACCGCGTTCTGGGAGTCCTACGGGCCGCTGGACCGGTCGGAGGCCGCAGTGTGGCGGGCGCGGATCTACGAGGCGAGGCACCTGGGCGCGATCCGGCTGGAGCGGCACCGGCTGGGGAAGGCGGACGCGGTCCGCGAGAGCTACGGGGCGATGGCCGACCTGCTCGCCGAGCTGAGCTGATCAGGTCCGTGCGGCGCGGGCCGGTGCCGGAACGACCCGGACGCGGATCTGCCGCGCGAGTAGGTCGGCCCGCTGTTCCACCTCGGCCGCGTCCGGGCCGGTGACCACGAAGGCGCCCAGCCGGTCGGCGTTGACGCCGGCGGCGTTCACCAGGCTGCCGATCGCCGCCCGCCAGCGCACGAACGGCACCCCCGGCCCCGGCTTCGGGAACCCGGTCAGGGAGGTGAGGCGTCCGGCGCACGGGGCGGTGACGAAGCGGACGGTGGCATGGCCGCGGGCCGTGGGGGCGAGCGCGGCCGGACGGCCCAGCGCGACGTCGAGCAGGGCCGCGAAGACGTCGATGCCCAGGGCGTGCTGGAGCAGGACGCCGATGTGCCCGGCGCCGAGCCGGGCGGCGATCTCGATGACCGTGCACCGGCCGTCGGGGGCGATGACGACCTCGGTGTGCGAGGCGCCGTGGCGGATGCCGACCGTACGGATCGCCGCCGCCACCTCCCGGTGCGCGGCCGTCTCGGTCGCCGGGGGCAGGCGGACGGGGAGGCTGTGCCCGGTCTCGACGCGGCGGGCGCCGCCGGTCACCGCCTTCCGCGTGACGGCGAGGTGCGTGGTGTGGGCGTCCTGGGTGACGGACTCGACGCTGTACTCGTCGCCGGCGGCGTACGCCTGGACCAGGATGCCCGCCGCGGCGGCGCCGTACCGCCCGCGCGCCATGCGGGCGGTCTCGGCGGCCGCGGCGGCTTCGGCCGGTGAGGTCACCACGGTGACCCCGGCCGAGCCCGCCCCGCTGACCGGCTTGATCACGCACGGGAAGCCGACCCCTGGGTCTGCGAGCGCGTCGGCCAGTTCGGTGTCGTCGTGGACGAGCCGGGTGCAGGGGACGCGTACGCCGGCCGCGGCGAGCACGCTCGCCATCGCCGCCTTGTCGCGGGCGGCGTACGCGAGGCGTGGGTCGTTGCCGGGAAGACCGAGTTCGGCACACACGAGCGCGGCGAGGGGGGTCAGGTACTCGTTGGCGGTGAGGACGGCGCCGACGCCGCGGCGGCGGGCGTACGCGGTGATCTCTTCCACGGCCCGGTCGGGCCGGGCGAAGTCGGTGACGACCTGCCCGGCCAGCTCCGGAGCCGGGGCCGGCCCGTCCGCCACGGTGGCGGCGTGGACCTGGTGGCCGCGGTCTGCCGCCGCGCGGGCGAGCGCGGCGGACTCCGGTCCCGCCGCGTCCAGCAGCAGCACGGCGGCGCCGGTCATGACAGGTAGTCCACGAGGCCGCCGTCCCGGCAGGTGTCCAGGGTGAAGCAGTGGAAGCCGCCGCCGAACAACCTCCTATGCCGGTGCCGGACGGGCACCACGTCGAAGCCCTCGGTCTCCAGGGCCTTGGCCAGGCCGGTGCAGTCCTCATTGACCAGCACGGTGTGCTCATCGACGGAGAGGACGTTGAGGTCGATGTACGGGCTGGTGAGGACCAGGTCGTCGTCGCCGTAGACGGGGAAGGCTCCCGCGTCGGGCTCGGGCGGCACGATGTACCGCCAGGAGCGCAGCGGTTCGGGCATCAGGTCGCGGATGCCGTCGTGCCGGGCGAGGAACACCCCCGGCTTGAGGGCGAGGACCATCGAGTCGATGTGGTTGTCCGCCATCCGCCACACCCGGTGAACGCGGTAGTCGTGGCCGAGGTGCCGCTGAAGCCAGTTCAGGCCCTGTTCGTGGTTGTGCTGGGCGACGTTGACGACGAGGTCCCGTCCCAGCCGCAGCACCTGGGCGCCGTCGAGCATCATCTCCAGACCGACGTCGTACGGGCTGGGCTGCGGGTCGGCGATCGGCTCGGTCGGGCCGCCCAGGGTGGTGGAGGCGTCGCGGGCGTAGGACAGATCGAACGAGGTGTCGGTGAGGGTGGGACGCGGCATCACCGTCCACCGGGCCCCGGCCTTCTCGTACGCGCGGAAGACGCGGTGCAGGAGCTGGGTCTCCAGGTACCGCGAGCGGATCGCCGGCGGCGTCTCGATGATCTGGTCCCCGAGGATGAGGGTGTTGTCGCGGATGTTCAGCGCGGGGGTGGGCGGCGCCTCCCAGCCCAGGCCCGCGATGCGGGCCGCGTCGGGCGGCAGCGGCAGCGGCCGGTGCACGGTGACCCCGAGGCCGGTGAGGGTCGCGGCCAGGTTCTCGACGTCCTCGTGCAGCTCCTCGGCGTAGCGCTGTTTAACGGCCCAGTTCTGCCCGCGGGTGCCGGTGCCGCTCTGGGCGAGCCGGGGATAGGCCCAGTCCGAGCGGAAGCCGCTGATGTTCTCGTGGTGGAACAGCTCGAAGGAGAGGTCACGGTCGTGGCCGAGGTAGTTCTCCGCGGACCCGACGATGATCTCCTTGAGCGGGGT
Organism: Streptomyces sp. NPDC006384; assembly: GCF_042870695.1. Lineage (NCBI taxonomy): Bacteria > Bacillati > Actinomycetota > Actinomycetes > Kitasatosporales > Streptomycetaceae > Streptomyces > Streptomyces sp. NPDC006384. The sequence goes on along the minus strand of NZ_JBIAHR010000022.1, from coordinate 122,169 downwards.
GAAGTCGTCGTGGCTGTGCAGGTGCATGGCGAAGGCGGTTCCTTCCAGATGGAGAGCGGTCGAGGGTCAAGGGGTGCGGGGTTCGGCGGGCATGTGCCGGTCGGCGAGCGCGCGGCCGCGACGGACTCGCAGCAGCAGGCCGCCGTCGGGGCCGGGCGCCAGGGTGCGCTGTTCGCTCCAGCCGGAGAACCGCCACTCGCCGCCGTCGCCGGCCGGGAGAAGCGCGAAGGAGCGTCCGGCGACAGTCAGGGCCAGGCCGTCGCCGTCGCCGTCGGCGCGGTCGAGGCGGGCGGGCAGGAGGGAGCCGTCCAGCGGGGCGGCCGCGTCGAAGTCCGCGAACCCGCTGGGCAGGAGGACGTCGTACGGCAGCGCGGTGGGCCACGCGGGCGCGGCGGGCGGGGCGGGGCGGTTGAACAGGACCTCCCCGTGGGCGAACAGCTCTTGCCAGGAGGCGGGGAACCAGCTCGCGAGTTCGGCGGTGAGGAGAGCGTCGATGACGACGTGGACGCGGGTCACCGCATCGCTGGTGTTGCGGACCAGGTGCTCGCGGGAGAAGTCGCCGTACCACAGGGTGCCCGGCTGCCAGCAGTGTTCGACGTCGTCCAGGACGAGCACCGCGTCCGGTGTGGTGACGATGGGGATATGCAGGCGGGTGAGGCCGCGGTCGAGCCGGTACTTGGGATCGCAGTGCGCGGCGGAGACGGCGCCGGGCCCGAGCGCCATGAGCCTCACCGCGTTCAGCGGGGCCGGGACCTGGTCCAGGAGGTGGGCGAGGTAGGGCAGTTGCTCAAGCCAGCAAGTCGGCGCGAACGGCTGGGGGCCGGGACCGCCCGGGTCGGTGCGTTCCGCGTCGCCGCCGAGACTGCGCAGCGGCAGGACGCGCCAGTCGATCGGAGCGGGCTGGCCGACCTGCCCGCCGTAGGTGTGGGTGCGCTGCACGTTCCAGGTATGGGCGGTGACGGCCGCGAGTTCGGCGGCGAGCCGGTCCGCGTCGAGGTCGAAGGCGGGGGTGAGCTGGGCCGCCTCGGCGGCCGCCGTCGTGCTGGTGGTCATGGCGGGGCTCCCGATCAGGAGGAGAAGGACACGGCCGTATGGCCGACGTGCTCGCTGGCGTCGATGGCGCCGGCAGGCAGGGTCTGGAAGCGCTCGCCGAGCCGGGCGAACGCGTCGTCGTAACCGGTGGCGGGGTCGTAGGCGATGCAGAACACGAACTGGACCGGCGCCCCGGGGGCGAGGGGAATGGCGGGCATCGACACGATCACCCCGGTCCGGGTGGCCGGGTCGTAGGTCAGGCCCGTCTCGTCCAGCGCGGCCAGGAACGTGTCGAAGTCGGGCACGGTCCAGGTGGGCGGGACGTGGTACTCGACCACCTGACGGCGCGGGGCGGCGGCGACGTCCACGATGTGGTGGGCGATCTGCTGGTAGATGTGCAGCGACCCGGAGACCTGCGCGTTGACCTCCGTGAACACCACGGACTCATCGGGCAGCACGAGGGCGTCCGCGCTCAGGTGCCCGCGGTAGCCGAAGGCCCGGTATGCCTCGGCCAGCCGGGTGCCTCCGTCCAGTAGCGCCGCCCGCACCGGGTCGCTCACGCCGTCGAGGGGGACGACCTGGTGGCTCAGGCGCCGGCCGACGTAGAGCAGGCGGCCCATCTCGGTCGGCTCGCTGCCGGTGTCGGCGGCGTAGTGCTCGGAGTACACCGCGTCCGCGCCGGCCGCGAAGGTCTCGATGACGACCGGCCACCGGCCATCCTCGCTCGCCCACGACCAGCGCTGATCCCAGTACGCGGTGATGCCGTCCTCGCCGGGCGCCAGGTGGTGCAGGTGGCGGGCCCCGACGTGGTCCACCGCCAGCTGTGGATCGCGCACGAGGAGCTGGTTGCCGACCCCGGCACCGTTGTGGGCCTGCTTGACCACGACCGCCCCGCCGCCGGACGACTTCAGCAGTTCTCCGGTCGCGGCGATGGCCTCGGTGCGGCTGTGGCAGACGCGGCCGGGCAGGATCGGCACCCCGGCGGCCGCCGCCAGGGCCCGGAAGTTCGCCTTGTTGTTGCCGATCTCCCCGCCGCCCTGGGCGAAGAACGCGGCGCCGGGGAACCGGTCCTCGATGCCGAGGGCGGCGGCGAAACGGGCGACGGACGCGGACGGCCACAGCGCGAACACCTCGCTCACCGCACCCGGTCCGCCCGCGGCGTCGAGCGCGCCCCGCACCGCCTTGACGAAACCGGGATCGGTGAGCGCGGCCGGGTCGAGGAGCTTGTCGCCCCACGCTCCGGCGGGCGCCGCCAGGACGGCCATCTCGCTCCGCTTCACACCGGTGTGGGCCAGCACGTAGTCGAGGAACGCGTCGTCGGGCTCGCAGCACAGGACGAGCAGGTCACCGGGGCGGGCGAACCACAGCAGACGCTGGGTCCAGGCCCGCATGTCGCCGCGTGCCCGAATGGACGGGTCGATGTGATTGCCGACGAGGATGCGCACGGCGGATCTCCTGACACAGGTGGAAGAAGCGGAGACCCCGGCGGCGGACCCGAGCGCGGGCGCCGCCGAGGACGGATCAGCGGTGAAAGCGCGCGGGCAGCGTCTGATACGCCCGCATGGTCGCCGTGCGGCGCCGCACACCCTCGCCGGCGGCGACCAACCGCACCGGGTAGGAGGCGAGCGCCGCGACCAGGGCGCGCAGGCCCGCCTGGGCGACGGTCGTACCGATGCAGGAGTGCGGCCCCCACCCGTAGCCGAGGTGCGGGTTCGGTGTGCGCTCCAGCACCAGCCGGTCCGCGCCGGGGAAGGCGTCCGGATCGCGGTTGGCGGCGGCGAACAGCGCCACCACCTTCTGCCCCGCAGCGACATCGACCCCGCCGATCCGGCACGCGCGCACCGCCACGCGGGTGGTGCCCTGCACCGGCCCGTCGAAGCGCACCAGTTCGTCCACGCCGGTGGCCAGCAGCGCGGCATCGCACATCTGCTCCAGGGCCTCAGGACGGTCGAGGAGGACGGCCACCGCGTTGCCGACGGCGGCCGCCATCGTGCTGTAGCCGCCCTGGAACATGACCCTCGCGGTGTTCTTCACGTACAGCCGGGCCAGCGGATCGGCATCCGGCCCGGCCCGGCGGACGTGATCGAGCAGGCCCGGCCGGGACGAGGCGGCGAACCAGCCGTCGACCAGGTCGCTCAGCCGTTGCCGGGCGATCCGCCCCGGCTCCACGAGCGAGGGGTCCAGCCCGCCGTCCATGCTCCGCATGATGGCGTCCGAGACCTCGGCGAACTCGTCGTACGGCGGGGGCTCGACCCCGAGCAGGTCCGCGACGACGGCCACGGACAGCGGCACCGCGAGCTCCGCGACCACATCGAACTCCCTGCCCGCGGCCGCCAGTACGTCGAGCCGGCCAGCCACCAGGCGGCGGGCGCGTTCCTCAACAGTCGCGAGGTCCTGAGCCCGCAGCGCCGTCATGAACAACGAGCGCACGCGGCTCTGCTGCGGCGGGTCGAGGGTCTGCACACTCAAGGACGGCTTCGGGACCGTCCCCCCGGTGCGGCGCGGGTCACGGGCGAACAGCCCGTGATCCCGCAGCACCCGCACACAGTCGGCGTGCCGGGTCAGCACCCACGAGGTCATCCCCTCGTGCCAGAACACCGGCGTGCGTGTTCGCAGTTCGGCGAAGACCGGATAGGGATCCTCCAGCGTCGCGGCGTCCAGCGGGTCGTACACGGTTACTGATGGCATCAGCTCTCCCTCAGACAGCCGGGCAGGGTGCTTTTCGGAAGGGGCCGGGACCACCCGCTGCGGTCCCGGCCCCGCTGATCGGACTCAGTGGTCGTACGACATGGTTGGCCTCCTCTCTCACGGCTGAACAACTCGTGTCCCCGTGCTCGTAACCGCTGGCCGAACGAACGGCCACAGGACACGCTGCCGGGCAGCAGGCCGCCCGCAACGCCATGGCTGGCCCGCCCCGGTCTTCCTCCGGAAGTCGACGACCACGCTCTGTCGAGAGCCCCAGCCGCTCTTGGCCAACGACTCATTGAAGGAACCGTGTTCGAGGCGGACGATGTCAGTCAATCGTCAGGTGTGGGGCCTCGGGAGAGGGGAGGATGTAATCCTCCGTAGGCTCGTGTAGTCCAGGGACGGGATGACGGGATGACGAGGAAGCCGCACGCTCACACCATCGCGAGCCTGATCAGCATGGCTTGTCAGGAGCGCGGCTGGGGTCCCACCGACCTGGCCCGCGCCGTAGGCAGGGCCGAGGGCAGCGGACCGGGCCGCTTACAGCGCCAGTACGCTCGTAAGTGGATGACTGGCGAACGCACGCCTGAATACTGGTGGCCCTACATCGCCCAGGTCCTCGAACTCGATCCCAACGTCCACGCCATCCGTCAATCCCCCGCCTCCGCACCGATCCACGCCGATAGCGTGGCCTCAGTCATCCAGTTGGGAAGGAGTGACCTCGACGTGGACCGCCGGAGCTTCCTCACCGCGTCCAGCGGTTACGCCCTCGCCGCACTCGGCTTGCCCGACCCCGAGAGCATCACCCGCCGCGTCAAGAGCGCGCCGCCCGACGCTGTCCGCGTCGGCCGCGGCGAAGTCGAGGCCATCAAGGTCATGGTCAAAACCCTCGGCGATTCTGCCTCCGAACTCGGTGGGGGCCACGCCCGCCACCTCGCCGTGCGGTATCTCACCGAAGATGTCGAGCCTTGGCTGAACGGCAAGTACACCGAGGCCACCGGCAGAGAATTGTTCGCCGCCACTTCCCAGCTCGCCCACCTCGCCGGTTGGATGGCCCAGGACGAAGGCGACACCTCCGAACTCCAGGGCATCGCCCAGGGTTACTACGCCCACGCCTACCGCCTCGCCGATGAAGCTGGCGACCCCGAACTCGCCGGCACCGCCCTGCGTGGGCTGGCAGTCCAATGCATCGGCCTCGGCTACCGGGCAGAAGCCGTCCAGCTCAGCGAAGCCTGCGTCACCTACGGTCGGAATCTGAGCAACCCCCGCGTCGTGTCCTACTACAACGCCACACTCGCCAACGCCGCAGCCCAGGACGACGACCGGCCTCTGGCCAAACAGCATCTCACGCTCGCCGAGAAGGCCATCGGAAAGCCCCTTACCGGCCCCGGAGACTCCTGGGCCGCTCACTATTCACCGGGCCGCTGGGCCCACGAAGCCGGCATGATCTACAGCCGCCTCGGTGATCTCACTGCAGCCGAAGAACACCTTCATCTCGCCCTCGACATCCACGGCCTCGACCGCCGCCGTACCCGTGCCATCGTCCTGGCCGACCTTGGCGGCGTCCGCCTGAAGCAAGGCGACGTCGATGGCGCCATGTCCACGTGGTCAGCCTTCCTCGACTGCGCCGACGGTGTCCGCTCCGTCAAGGTCAGCACAGCCATCCACGACATGCGAGTACGCCTGCGCCGTTTCCCGAACGCGCCCCAAGCCCAAGAACTCATGAAGCGGGCCGCAGCCCTCACGTAAGCTGGTCCACACGGTGGTTCCGGGGCAGATCATGACTGAGGTCGCCAAGTTACATCACCTGGTTCAACCAGCACCGCCTCCACGGCGAACTCAACCATGTCACCCCGCCGAACACGAGGCCGCCCACCATCTCGCGGCCGAACCCCTTGCCTCCCGGACCAAGCTCGACTCCGCATATCAGCAGACTCTGCAGGGAGGGACCGCGTGCTGAACGCCACCCGAATCCTCGCCGCTGAGGGGGCCGTCACGGTCGTCAGCGAAACCAAGGAGATTACCGACTGGGCCCTGCGCTACTTCGGTGGCTGGTGGAACGCTGCCGCCGTGGACGCCTCGGCCTCGCCCGGCGGCAGCATCGGCGAGGGTGACGCCCTGCTTCTGGCCGATGTGGACAGCAAGCGCCTGGCGGGACTCGAGACCCAGGTCGGTGACTACGAGTACGACGAAGTCGACTACGCGAACGCCCGCACGCTGGTCGCCCGGCACAAGGACGGCGTGATCTGTGCTGTCCAGCCCGCCGAGCGCCTCGCCTACCACTACACCCCGGCCGCCCACCGACTCGTAGTGGTAGGCGCCCAAGCCCGGCCGGTCGCCGTTGCCGCTTCCCGCCTCGCCCGCGAACTCATCCGCGGCCAGCTACTGCGCGCCGGGTTCCATATCCTGCACGCCTCCTGCGTCGTCCGTGACGGCCGCGCGCTCCTCGCCTTCGGCCCCAAGGGCGCCGGCAAGACCACCACGGCCCTCCTGCTCGCCCGCAAGGGCTTCGAGCTCCTCGCCAACGACCGCCTCTTCATCCGACCGGACTCTGAAGGGCTGCGGATCCTGCCCTGGCCGTCGGCCTCCGCGATCGGCTTCGGCCTGCTGGGGTCGGTCGGCCTGTACGAACCGCTGCGCGCCCGCATTCTGGCCGGCGAGCAGATGCACCCCACCCAGGACCAGCGCGTCACCGACGCCCTGTACGCCGGCAGCACCAAGCCGATCTGGAACTCCAAGGGCAAGGAACTTAAGCCCCAGTTCTTTCCCGACCAGCTCTCCTCGCTCCTCGGCATGACGCTCGCCTCCCAGGCTCACGCCACCGCGCTACTCTTCCCCCGCGTCGAGAAGGACGCCGAGCCGCAGCTCGTCCCGGCGCCGCGCGCACTGAGAGAAGAGGACTTCTTCACCAGCAAGACCGAGGACCGCTACCCGGACATCTTCCGCCTCGCGCCCGATAAGGCGGCCCCGGCAACCGACTTCGCCGACCGACTCGCCCTGCTGCCTCGCCGAGCTCTGGTCCTCACCCACGACAGCAGGGCGTCCACCTGCCTCCTGACCAAGACAGCCGAGGAACTCCTCTCCCCGTAGCGGCACTGCAGAAACGCCAGCTCTTTCTCTCGAGCCGACAGCCGTGATTCGACCGCCACGCTCCTCACCGCAGCAGCCGGTGCGCCGCAAAGCATTCCCTCGCTGGAAACCTTGGCCGTCGCCGTCACCGAGCGTCGGCATGAGGCGTTCCAGTAGGACCGTCTCTGCGCGCCTTGCCCGCACTGCCGTCCAGCACCTCGAGGCGGTTGCTGCCCGGCCGGAAGGCGTGTAGCCAGAGATATACCGGACAGGGAATTCGCCCGGCCTTGCCGCAAGTAATTTCTCCTTGTCCGGCGCGACGCCGGACATCCTGCTTGGCGGCCACGGGCAAGACCCCCGCAAGCGTCACTGATTCCGTTCCGGGGGTGCCCCCTCCGCTCGCCCTGATACCTCATCCTCTCCCCCCGGAGGGTGCGAAACTCCTTGTCAAAGCCCAGATGTGACAGATTCACACATCACGTGCGTGCAGCCCCTCCGTGGGTATACCTTCGTCATGCGGCACCCCGAGACCCCACTCTCGGATTCTCGCCACTGAAGCAGCAGGGACCGCCCGGGAAATCCGGGAACTTCTCTCAGGCCACCCGCGAATCCGCCCGCAGTTTGTTTCTTCGTGCCGCCCGAAAGGCGACACGAATTCCCTTCAAAGAGAGGAAGAAAACGTGAGCGAAATGAAATTTCTCGTGTCGGAGGGGGAGCGTACCGGAGGGGGCCGGCCCTCCGAGGACCGCATCGTGAGTCTCCCCCATGCCGTCATCGTGCTCGATGGGGTGTCCACCCTCTCGGGCTCGACGCCGCTCGGCGGCTGGTACTCCGACTGCCTCGGGCTGCAGCTGGCCATCGAGCTGACAGCAGCTCCGGACCGTGACCTGCGCGAGGTCCTCGACCGAGCGATCGCCGCGGTCACCAGGCGCCGTGACCTGGTGCCGGGAGAGTCCCCCGCAGCCACCGTCGCCATGGTGCGGCTGCACGCCGGACAGGTGGATGCCCTGGTACTGGCCGACACGCCTGTCGTCGCGCTGCTGCACGACGGGAGCGTGGACGAAGTCCGCGACGACCGGCTCGCCGACCTGGTCACGCCTCAGCACCGGTATCAGGAGTACCAGGACCGGCTGCGGGCCGGCGAAGGGTTCGGCTCTGCGGACCACCGCCGGCTGCTCCAGGAACTGCGGGGCATCCAGATGGAGCACGTCAACCGGGAGGTGCCGGGCGCCTACTGGGTGGCCGAGGCAGTTCCGGAGGCGGCACGGCACGCGGTCGTGAGGTCCTGGCCGGCGGCTGACATCTCGGGGCTCCTGGTGATGACCGACGGGGTGAGCTGCGCGGTCGAGGAATACGGCCTCTACCCCTCGTGGGCTGCACTGGCCCAGGACTGTGCGGCCCGCGGGCCGCAGTCCGTCGTCGACACGGTCCACAGCCACGAGGAGACCGACTCCGACGGGCGGCGCTACCCGAGGTACAAGCCGCATGACGACAAAGCACTCGTGTGGGCCGAGATCGTCGGCGGTGCGAGGTGACGACCTACGACCCCGAAACCTGGCTGGAAACGTCCATTTTCCAGGAGCTGGTGGACAGCCAGGCCACGGTCCTGGTCCTGCACGCTCACCCGGACGACGAGGTCTACGCCACGGGAGCCGCGATCGAGTATCTGGCAGAGGAGGGCTGCCGGGTCGTGCTGCGGGTCGCCTCCAAAGGGGAAGCAGGCGAGCCCCACGCCGACACCATCGCCATAGCCCGCATGCTCCGCACCCGAAAGTTCAACCGGTCCTGCCAGGTCCTGGGCCTGGCGGACTGGGGATACATCGAGGCGGGCCGGTGGCTCGACACGGGGGGCGACCCGTCACCGGGCTCGCTGACCCGTGCCACTGTCGACGAGCTGGCCGCCGCCATCGTGCCGCACGTGGAAGCGGTCGCGCCTCAGGCCGTGCTGACCGTCGGGAGTGACGGGCTGACGGGGCATCCGGATCACATCCTGATGCACCGGGCGGTCCTTCAGGCTGTGGGGCGAACGGCACCGGTCTACGGTGCCAGCGTCCGGGCCGCTGATGTAGCAGAGGGACGGCGGCGTCTCGCGAAAGCACTGCCGAGAGTGCGTATCGGACCGGGGTGGATGCGGGGCAGCGACAGGAAAGACCTGATCACGTTCCGGGCGCCGGTGTGCGACACCGGCATGAGGAAGCGATCGGCGATGAACGTGTACCTCCCCATGGGAGGGGGCGACCGGCTGGAGGATCTGGCCCCCTTCTCTCCGAAGCCGGGGAATTCCCTGCTCCTGCGCGGCGTGCTGGACGTCACCGGGTTCGGTGTCGAGCGGTACGAACCCCCGCCGAACATCTGAGGGACTGATTGATGGCTGGTGCCGGGCCCGAGCAGTTTCCCTCGGGTTCGGCACCAGCCTGTGGTGGTGCGAGGCCGTCCTGCCTGGCCGGCGCACGAACGGGGCTTCACCGCGCGGCTGGCGGCCGGGGATGAAACTGCTCTTCTCCGAGCCGGCCCGCGCGCTTGTGCCCTGGGCCTGCACCGGTCAGCCGGTGGTTGTCACCGGTAGGTCCACACGTTGTCCGTGCTGATGGCGGTGGTCTCCAGGCGGAAGACCAGTCCGTGGTGATCGACGGCTCCCCTCGGGCTGTCGAGGACCCGGTAGTCGGACACCGCCGGAGCAAGTGCCCCGCTCACCCATGCCTGGTCGATGCGGTCATCGGTCCCCGTGGGCCGCAGCAAGTCCTCGTCCCCGGTCTGCTGGTACAGATGCCAGGCCACATCCACATAGCCGTTGTGGACCATTTTGCGTGTCACCCGCCGGTCGGGCTCCAGACCCTGGGCGGGTACCAGATCTCCGTCGGGCAGCAGTGTGCGCGAGGCGATGTTGTAGGGCCGCATGGCGGAGAAGTCCGGAGCGGGATGCTGCGATGACGCCGGCGGGTAATTGTAGTCGCCGCCCAGCACGCTGAAGGGGCCGTACTTGTAGCCGCGGGTGGCGATCAGGTTGGCCTCGCTGAGCGCGGCGTCGGCGTCGAAGGGGGTCAGGTGCACCGACGCGAATGCGAGCGGGGCCGGCAGTCCCAGGTCGAAGGTGGCAATGCCGAAGCCGTGCAGTGTCTCGCTGGCGAAGTCCGTGTTCCAGCGGACCCAGCGGCCCAGGACCTCGGGGCGGTACAGGATCGCCGTCCCCAGGCCGCTGCGTGACGGGGCGAGCGGCAGGGCGTCCAGGCCGAGATCACTCATGGCGCGGCTGAGCTGCTTGTGGCCGTACTTGTCCCATTCCGACACTTCCTGAAGCAGGACCACGTCCACCCGGTCGGCGGCTCCGTTGATCCGCTCGGCCAGCGCCGGCCAGCGGTCTTCCGGGTCGCCGTCCCCGTTCCTGATTCCTCCGGTCCCTACGTTCTGCACTACTACGGTTAACTGCATGCCGCTCCTTCCGCCCCAGATCCCGATGTGACGCAGGTCGCCAACGCGGCTTCGGGAGGCCGCGGTTCAGGGACGGGCTGGCATGTCCCCGCTCCGGCGGCCTCGCGTGCCGCTGCTCTCAGATCGTGACAGCAACGCTGGTGTCCGCGCACGTGATCACGCGAGATTCTGCAGACTTGCGGGCGTCCCTCACCGCGGCCCGCGCGAGCGTCATCAGGGCAGTGCGGTATGGCACCCCGGCGGCGGGGAGCATCGGTGTCTGCCTCGCGTCCGCGGTCTGCGAACTCGGCGAGAACTGGCTGTTCGCCCACGGGAGCGTTCACGCTGACGGTTGTGTGCTGCAGAACCGGAGGCGGCCCGGTTTCCTTCCGGCCGGTCAGCGGTACTGCAGCAGCTCACTCTCGCCTCGAACCCGCCGGCGAGTGAGACCGGGTCACCGTCCTGGGGCGCAGCGCAGTCGCAGCCCGTGGCCGACGATGCGGAAGCAGTCCCTGCCTCGGGGGGAGAGCGGGTTGGGCAGTTCGAACAGCTGGCGGGACGTGGGGTCCAGGGCGGACGTTATGAGAAGGATGCGGTAGCGCGTGGTGGCGGCGTGCGCCGTCGCCGCGTGGTGCTCGGAGGCGCCCAGATCGAACTCGTACTCCAGCTCGTGCCTCGTCCAAGCGTCGGACAGGGCCTTCACCTCGTAGAGCAGTGAGGTGTTGCGCCAGGGGACCTCGAAGTCGTAGCCGTGGGAGTTCGACGCGGCCGCCGCGTCTTCGGGGCTGCCCAGGAGTGCGGCGTAGCTCGAGCGCCAGTGGACGATTCGGTGCCTGCGGCGCAGCCAGGCGCGTGCCACCACCTCGCCCACCAGTCCGATCGCCTCCCGCTGGGCGTCGGTGGGGCGGGAGACCTGGGCAGAGCTAGCGCCGGCCCCGGCGGGGCTGGTGCTGCGGAGGCGGGTGACCGGTGCCATGGAGGTGAGGTGGACTGTCCCGGGCTGTGCCAGCAGGGCTTCGTCAACGCTCTGGTGCGCCAGCTCGGCGATCCGGGCCAGCTGATCGCGGCCGACGGGGATTTCTGCGCCACCGATGGTGATGGTGGGCGTGGGCGCGGCGGATCCGCCCGGGCGGCGGGATGCCGCCGCGGCCAGGTTCGCCGGGGACAGACCGAGCGCCGCCGCGTCGGCGGTGAGCGGCATACCCGGAGGCCGGCCCAGGTCACGGAAGACGGACTGCAGCAACTGGTCTTCGGTCAGAAGCGACAGATCGGCCAGGCCTGAGCGGTCGAGACCGTCCTTGGCGTGCATGAGGGGTGCTTGGAGCCAGGCCGGGGGGACCGGGACGCCGTGGGCGCGGCACCATGCCTGCACCAGCGGAACAAGTTCGGGGACCAGGGCGTCGAGCCCGGTGGCGTTGGCCACGCGGAGTTCGGCCACCGGCTTGAGGGTGGGGTTCTGCGGGTCGTCCCAGTCGTCTCCCTCAACTCCCTGGGCGCGCAGCCACGCGCTGACGTGTCCGCGCATGATCTCCGGCGGCGGCACCCGGAACAGCGGCAGCCACGCCGGGTCGGGGGCCAGTTTCTCGAAGTGCCGGGCCTGGACGTACCTGGAGACGTCCGCGCCGGCCGCTGCCAGGGGAGCGTAGTGCTCCCGGAGCCGGTCCAAGATCGCATCGGTGTGGGTGTGCACGAATTCGTCGAAGGCCCGCTCGTGCAGCTCGGGATGGGTCAGTGGGTGGCAGGGCGGGCCGATCGCCTCGAGCGCCGCGTTGAAAGCGGTGAAGTCCAGGCCGAGGGCGTCGCGCAGGTCGGCCAGTGAGCGGTGCTCACGGGTACGGGCCAGCAGTTCGGGTGCGGGCGTGCGCACGGTCGTCCGGTAGCGGTCGATGACGTCGAGCAGCGCTTCCTCGGAGCGGGCGCCGCGCAGCGCCTCGTCCACTTCGGCGGCCCGGCCGGGGCCCGCCGTGCAGACCAGTACCGGTCGCAGCCGGCGCACCAGCGTGGTCAGTTCGCCGGTGAGTCCGCGGCGCACCTCCGCGACCTTCTCCTCGGTCGTGTCGAGGGCGAGGGCGAGCGTGCGGTCGTCGACGTCGGGGAGTTCGGCCGGTGGCGTGCCCAGTTGCTGGCGCACCTTCGTCAGTGCCAGTTCGAGCGCGTCGTGGAGCGTGGGGCTGTGGAGGAGCTGGGCGAGGGCGGGTGCGCACGCCTGGAGTTCGCAGCGGCCGTCGTTTCCGGCCCACACCACGACTGTGGGGTGCTCCGGGTGGGGCAGGGCCAGGGCACGCGCGGTCGGCGGGGGTGTCACCGGACAGCCGGCGACCAGGATGTCGACCTCCTCGGTGCGGACAATGCGGATGAGGTGCAGCAGGTCCAGGAGCTCCCTCATCCGTTGCTCGCTGCGGTGGGTGAAGGCGCCCGACTTCAGTTCCATGACCAGGGCGACCAGGACGAGCAGCCATTCCCTGCCGTCCGTCAGCAGGGGCTGGTCGCCCGCCGGAGTGATCGGCCGGCCGTCGCGGGTGCGGACCTGGAACTCGGTCGTGGAGAGCACGCGCAGGTCAACGCCGTGGCGCTTGAGCAGCCGCGCAATGTCCTTGCCGTGCTCGGGGGCGGTGACGAGCACGGGGTGCCCGGCGAGTTCGACGAGGGACTCCTTCAGCGGGGCGGCCTCGTCGACGACGTAGACGGTGCCCGCGTCCAGTTCCCCAACCTCCTCTTCCTCGTCGTCCGTGCCCGGCAGTGCGTGCACGCTCAGGACGTTCGACTGTGTCACGGCCAGCCGGATCGTCTCGTCGTCGTCCCAGGGCCAGGACCCGGAGGCGGCCGTGTGCTGCCACGCCTGTCGGTAGTACCTCTTGAAACGGACGGCGAAGCGGTCCGGTACCTGGCCGTCGGCCAGCAGCTCACCGAGGTCCCGCACCGCCGCGGCGGCATCGGCGGGGTTTTCCCACAGACACAGCCCGAGCCAGCGCAGCCGCTCCAGCGTGCGCTTGTCGCCCAGCATCCGCCGAACCGGCAGAGGAAGTTGGGGAACGAAGGGGGGCAGCTCGGTGTCGTCGCCGTACCACGCCCGGCCGGGGGCGACGAAGGAGAGGCTGCCCTCGGCGCCGTCCTCGACCGGCAGCCACGGCAGGTGGCGCAGGGCAGAGCTCACGGGGGTGGGCCAGGTGTGCAGGTCCGGAGTCCGCTGGTGCCGGAAGCTCGGGCGGCGGACGCCGACCGTGAGCGCGTGCTGCGGCCATGTCCGCAGACCGTTCAGGACCAGGCTGGCGAAGAGACGCCGGCTCGCACCGTCGAGCTTTGCCACCGCCTCGATGCCCGGCAGGTGCGGCACCGCCCGGTCGAACGCGTAGGGGGTCTGGGGGTGATTTCCCGACGACCATCTCCGCCTCACGTCGGACGCCCAGGCCCGGGTCACCGCAGAAGTGAGCGGGAAGCGGCGGGCGAGGCTCCCGGGGGCGAGGCTGCGGCCCTCGGCCGCCGGGAGGGTGACCTCCTCGAGGGGCAGTCCGTCGCGTACGCCGACGCTGAGCAGGAACTCGCGCCACAGCGCGGGATCGCTCACGCGCACGGGCCAGTCGTCGGGCGCGGAGATCCAGCGCCCTCGCAGTGCGGCCAGTTCGGGTACGGCATCACCGCCCGAGTCCAGGAAACGGGCGAGGAGCCGGGCACCCTCGGTGCCCCACCCAGGCGACATCAGGCAGTCGGCGGCCTTCGCCCAGCCGCCGTCCTTAAGAGGCACTCTGAAGCCGACGGCGGCGAGCCGGCTGCGCTGAGGCTGGCTGAGGTGCGGGTACTGGTGATGGACGAAGACGAGGGCATCCCGGCACAGCGCGTGCGAGGGCCGGTGGGCAAGCAGTTCTCGCAACGCGTCCAGGACGCGGTCGGGCTGGTACCGGCGGATCAGCCGGTTGCCTTCGAAGAAGCCGCGGCCCGCCGGACGCCAGGCGATGCCGGGGTGAGTGAAGACCAGACGTCTGCGCAGGGCCCGCAGGCCGCTCGGGACACGGGCGGCTGCGTCAGTGCCGGCCCCCTCCGGGGCGAAGAAGACGCTCTCTTCCCTGCCGTGGCCCGCACCGGGCTCGCCGCCCAGAGGCGCGCGCAGCTCCCCACTGTGGTCCAGGACGATGGCGCGGCCGCGCAGTTCGGCGGCCCCTTCCCCGCGGAAGGCCTGCGCCAGGTCGTCGTAGAAGTCGGCCCACTCGACGCCCACAGGGGCGGCCGTGCCGGGGTGCAGCGTCCTGGCCAGATGCTCCGCCCATTCGGCTTTGACGCGGGCCCCCGCCCGCATACACCTTCCGCCGAGCAGCTTCGTGTACAGGTCGTCGATCCTGCCTTGGCGGGCGGCGCCCACCTCGGGGTCCACGACCGGGGCGCCGCAGGCGGCCAGCGCCGTCGCGGTCATGACCTTCCACGGGATGCCGTCGTCGGGCCAGGCGAAGGACTCCCGTAGGCAGCCCCATCCGTCCTCGCCCCCTCCGGCGAGCGGCACCACCGTCTCGTCGGCCAGCGCGCCGTGCGCGGCGGCGTCGATCCGGTCGGGGCGCGCCCAGCACACCGTGTCGGGCACCAGGCGGACGGCCAGCGATCGGGGTGCGTGGGCGCGCAGGTGCCGCGCGGTGTTCAGACAGAGGGTGGCGAGCTCGTCGAGGAGGAAGTCGTTGAGCGCCACTGTCTCGTTGAGGTGCAGCCGGGCCATCTTCGTGAAGAAGGGGGCGTGCGCGTGGCCGGGGAAGGGCGCGGGAGCCTCGGGGCCCATCGGCAGGAACGTGTACATCAGGCCCGCGTCGAGGTCGCGGTCGAGGGGGAGGGCGATGCCCACCCAGGTGTCGCCCTGCCAGTTCCGCCATTTTCTGTGGAGTTCGTCGCCCGCAATGCTTCGTTCGATGGCGTCGTGCAGGGCGTCGGCGCTGACGCTCCCGCGTGCCAGCAGGTACCGGCCCGCCTCGCCCAGGTCCACCTCGGCGATGCCCCCGACGCCTGCCGTGGTGGACCAGGCAGGCGGTCGCTCGGAGCGGGTCAGCACATGGCGTTCCGTCCGTCCCGCACCGTCCAGGGTCTCCACCGTCAGAGCGGTGATCCGGTCGAGGAAGAGCAGCAGCGGGGCCTCGGAGTGCACCAGTTCGGCGACCTGGGCGAGCGCGGCGGTGACCGCGTTCTCCTTGCGCAGCGCGAGCCGGACCACTGTCGAAAATCCCTGGGCGGCGAACTCCTCGACAACGGGGTCCGTGACGGCGGCGGGCACGGGCAGGGCCAGCGGCGACACCTTGTCGATCACCCAGGAGGCGGCCTCGGGGTCCTTGAGGAGGGCGCGCACGTCGTCCGGGGTCGCGAAGCGGAAGCAGAACCCGTCGAAGCCGGCCGAGTCCGGTGCGGATCTGGAGTAGATCTCCGGCCAGTCGGTCAGCTGGAGCACGCTGCGAAATCCCAGCCCCTTGTTGCCGATGCCCTCGCCAGGTCCCTTGCCGGACAGCCCGAACTCGATGATCTCCCGGAAGTTGGCTTCGGTGAACCCGGCGCCGTCATTGGCCACGTAGAGCGTTCCCTGGTGCTCGGCATCCCCTGCGGGGCCGGGTGTGTGCAGGTCGAGCAGAACACCGATGCGGCCCCGGCCGCCTGAGCCGAGCGCGTCGTGGCCGTTTTGGATCAGCTCCACCAGGGCACGCCCCGCGTACTCCTGGGCCATCTCCTCGCTCAGCTCCTTGAGGCTCTCGGAGAACCGCCAGTCGCTGCCCGCCTGCCGGGCCAGCTCGATGCGGCGCCGGGACAGCGCGGTGATGGTGTCGTCGTCGATGGGCAAGGCTTCCCCCTTTTTTTCGGCCGCGGCCGGCACGGATGAGCAGCGCATGTCGTCGGCTGGTCGATGTCCCCGGAGCATCCGGCGGGCGGTACGGCACGGCGGCGAGATCCGGCCAATCCGGTTACGGCGGTCTCTCACAGGCCGCCGGAGTACACGGGCGTCCTCACGCGTGGCGTCACGGAGGACCGGCACGGATGCGCCGGAGTGGGCCGTCCGAAAGACATCGGTGTGCCACAGCGGTTGTCAGACCCGGGTGGTAGCGGTGCCGGGCCGGTGAGGGACCCCGCCGCGGTTCGTGTCCGGCTACAGTCCGTCCGCTGCCACGCCTCCTGCACCACAGGCACCCGCGTGCGCGCAGCGGGCGCCGACCGCGCGCTCGCGACTGGGGTACTCCCGGCCGCAGAGGGTGCGGAACAGAAACCCCCGGCCCTGCTGCCGCACCTGCCGTCCACGGCCGCCGTACGCCCCTATATCCCTGTTCCGGCGCGCAACGTGCGCCGTTTCGTTACCGTGTGCCGGCATGACGGTGCTGATCATCGGAGCCAGCGGATTCCTGGGAACTGAGCTGGTACGGCAAGCGACCTCCGCAGGCCACCCCGCGGCCGCGACTTTCCACTCCCGGCCCCACACGCCTCCCGGCGTCCCGTGGCACCGCTTGGACCTTCGCGACGCCGAATGCATCGAGACAGTCGTCGACACGGTGGCGCCCAGCGTGGTGATCAACGCCTCCAGTGGAGGCGCCGACTGGACAGTCACCGCCGACGGGGCTGTCCGACTGGCCAGGACAACAGCACGGCGGGGTATCCGGCTGGTACATGTGTCCAGCGACGCGATCTTCTCCGGGGCCGACGTTCGCTACGACGAAACCGCGCTCCCGGATCCGATCACCCCATACGGCGCCGCGAAGGCCACCGCCGAGACGGCGGTCCGTCTCCTGCATCCCACCCCGGTCGTCGCCCGCACCTCTCTGATCATCGGTGACGGCGCATCCGCCCACGAGCGGATCGTGCACGAACTCGCCGCCGGGACCCGAGAGGGCACCCTGTTCACGGACGACATCCGCTGCCCCGTGCACGTCTCCGATCTGGCAGCCGCCCTCTGGGAACTCGCGATGTCCGACATGACCGGCATCTTCCACCTGGCTGGGCCCGACGCCCTCAGCCGCCACGCCCTTGGCACCCTCATCGCCCGACGCGACGGCATCGACCCCGTCCTGCTGCCAGCCGGCCGCAGGACGGACACCGGCCTGCCGGGGGCCCTCGACGTCCGTCTCGACAGCCGCACTTCACAGAGCCGGCTGAGCACGAAGCTCCGAGGCGCCAGAGAGTTCCTCCAAGGGCCTGCCCCGGCGAACGGCAAACCTTGAGCCACTTCTCCCCCGATGAGCAGGAGACGAGGGACGGGGTGGCGAAGTGACCAGACCCGCGGCGGCCTGGCCTGGCACACCAACGGCCCGAGACAGAGATGACCTTGACGAGGCAGACGACGTCGTACATGGCACCGACGTCTGGGATGTATGTCCGGAGAGCTCACCAGGCGCAGTCCGGCCTGCGGCGAGAAAACCAGCGCGGGCTTTACCCAGTGTGATCCAGGACTGGGTGATGCGAGTTCCCGAGCGGGGTGGGTGGGTTGAACGACGGCGCCAGTTCGGCGGGCGTCTGGGCCACTCCTGGGGAGCGACAGATCACGGTGCCGACGGTCGTCGAGGACGCCCTGGAACGTATCGGCGAGTGGTGAGCGTACGCCGATGGGCAGGACGTACGGAGTCAGACCATGGCGCCGTACGTCCTGGGCGAGGCCGGGCCAGTCGGCGGGGGCTTCGTTGGTCAGGCCGCGGAGATCGTCTTCAGCGCGAGGGACCGCAACGGGGCGATCCGGGTGCGGGCGGTGCCGTGGTAGACGGCGTTGGTGCAGATCACGAGGTAGCGGCCGGTCTCCGGGGCCAGGTAGAGGCTGGTGCCGGTGAAGCCGTGATGGTAAGCGACGCGTCCGCCGGCGGCGAGGATCCAGGACAGTCCGCGGGCGAGGCCTGGCTCGATTGCCGCTTGTGGGATAAGGCTGGCACGCAGCCACTCACCCAGCGCGGCATCATTGTCGTCCGCGTGCGCGGTCAGCAGCCGTTCGGCGTACAGGGCGAGGTTGGCGGGGGTGGAGAACACCCCGGCGTGTCCGGCGACCCCGCCGAGCAGGGTGGCGTTGTCGTCGTGAGCGGTACCCCAGAGACGCGGTGCGCCCGGAATGCGCTGCTCGGTCGGCGCAACCTTGTGGGAGCGGACCAGGGGGCCGTACATCGTCTCGGTCATGCCGAGCCTGTCCCACAGGATGCTGCCCAGGTCGTCGAGGGGCAGATCGTTGACGTGGGCGAGGGCCAGTCCGAGGAGGATGTAGCCGCGGTTGATGTACCGGTGGGTGCCGGGAGCGTCGTCCAGCGGCTCTCGGCAGAGCAGTTCGTGCAGCGAGAGGTCGGATCCGCGGTAGTGGTCGAGGCGGGTGGAGGCGCGAAGCCCCGAGGTGTGGGTGAGGAGTTGTCGTACGGTCGCGTCCGCACTGGGCATCTCGCCGGTCATCGCCGGCAGGAAGTCCCGGATGGGCGCATTCAGGTCGAGCAGGCCGTTGCTGAGGGCCTGCCCGACCAGCGGCCAGGTGGCGACCACCTTGGTCAGCGAGGCGATGTCGTACGCCGTGTAGCGGGAGGCGGGCTCGTCGCCGCACTCCGGCGCGACCACTCCGACGCTGATGTACTGCGGGGAAGCGCCGGTGGTGCCGTAGGCGAGGACACCGCCCGGGGAAGCTCCGTTGGCGACGACGGCTTCGAAGGTCTCCTTCAAGCGGGCGGCGTCTTCCTCCGTGAACGGTACGGGCATCAAGGGCCTCCGGGGATCGTGGTGATGTCGGCTACCAGCGTGGCAAGGCTGACCAGCAGGTGTCCGTAGCCGCGCCGGAGGTGGTACATGCCCGGTTCATAGAGGTGCCTTCGGCAGTGCAGGAGGCGGCCGGTGAGCGGTCGCCCGGATCGAGACCTTCGACGCCGAAATCGCGGTCGCCTCCACCGTGCTGCTGCGCTTCAGGCCCTTTGAGGGTCTCCTTCCATGCCATCCACGCCGCTCGGTCCTCGACCGACTGCCCCAGTGACCACCTTCTGCTCGCTCTGGCCCCCCAAGGTGTACGCGGTTACCGGTGTCCGGGTTGTGCGCCCCGGCGAACAGCCGCCGACGCCTGGTGGGTGAAGCAGATGAGCACCGGCCGGGCGAACGGATGGATCAGCACAGCCGGGAAGCACCCCTTGGAGCCTCCGATGGGGCGCGCTCGCACGCGCGCGCTGTGAGCAAAGCCCGGTATCCGAGCAAGGGCGGCGGCAAGGTCTTCCTGGTCAGGCTCCGACGGTCCTCTCTCATCAAGGATGCCTTGTGCTCCACCGGGGCTGGCGGCCGTCCGTCCGCTCCGTGATGTCCTGCCGCCTGACGCCCTGGACGCGGAGCAGGCTGCGGTCTCCCTGTCCTTGGCAACAGGCCGCTGAACGCGGTGTTGTTCTGCGTGCCGGGCCCCGGAGAGGCGGACTATGCAGGCGAGTGTTCCTCCCTGACCACGCTGTACAGATGCTCACCGTGGGCCCAGCGTCTGAGCTCCTGCCGGCCCACGAGAACGATTCCGTGGCGCCGGGCGAAGTCCGTCGCGGGCCGGGTGAAGCCGTTCAGGGCCACGATGACGGCCATCTGCGCGTGATGTTCGGGCACCGCGGTGCCGTTGAATCTCTGCACAGCTTCGGACCCGACCGCGCCACTGTATTGCTTGCACTGCAAAACGATCTTGCCTCCGTCGTCGTCCCAGGCCACGACGTCCGCCCCCAGGTCTCCGGAGCCGCCGACCCGGCGGGCGCGCTGGAACCCGTCCCGCGTGAGCAGATCGGCGCACGCCTGCTCGAAGCCGTCCGCGCTCATCGCGGCGAGCTGCTTCATCCGGAAGGTCAAGACCTTGGGCGCCGCGGTGCCGGGCTCGCTGTCACCGCTCTCGACCGGGCTGTGATCGCTGTCCTCGGGCGCGTCGCCGTAGGCGACGTAGCCGCCCCGGTCGGAGAAGACCACGAAGCACAACAGCACAAACGTGCCCACGATGATCAGCGCGAACCACCACGGATGCCCCATGAGCCACCCCCACACGTCCTCCGTGAACCAGGCCCCGACGTCGTCGCGTACCCACGGCCATGCGTCCTGCGTCAGCCACTCCCAGGCGACCTTGGCGATGGCCAGGCCGACGATCAACCAGAGGATGACTTTCAGCACCGGGTCCAGCGACCCGTCCTCGTCGAACACCGCTCCCCCTTCTCTGCCCTCGCGGTAGCCTGTGCTACGCGGCTCGTCGTCCCGCGGTCCTGCGTGCTCTGCGGGCGGGCAGGCGCAGCAGGGTGTGCAGCGGAACTCCGTCCTCAGCCCACTGCCGCAGCCGTTCGCGATCGACCCAGTGGACCTGGTGCCGCTCGCCCCACGCCTTGGCGTCCCGGGTGAAGCCGCCGTTGGTGACCACGACCGCGACATCGGCCTTGTGGACGGGCCCGGCGGTCCCCTTCACCTGGTACATCACCTTCGAGTCGACCTTCCCGCCGACGGTGGTGTGCTTGGCCTGCAGCACGATCCGCCCACGCTGGGCATGGTGGCCGATGACATCGGCCGCCTGATCGCCGGCCTGCCCGACCCGTCGCGCCGACCAGCCGTCCCGGATCAGGAGATCCCGCAGTACGAACTCGAACTCTGCATCACCGAGCGAGTCGATCCGGTCGAGCGAGAGCCGCAGCACCGCAACCATCGCGGCCTGGGTCTGCCGCAGCCGGACCCGCCGCACCTGCCACCAGGCGACAGCCAGCAGGACCGCCATCGCCACGGCGACCACGAACGGCCACCCGCGCACGACCGCGCGCCACAGCACCGTGACTGCCTGTGCCAGCATGGTGACCACGGCCAGGGCGACGATGGCCGCCGCCACCCGCTCGCGGCGACCGCGCGGCGCACGCAGCCGCATCCGCTTGCCGCCCATCACCGGCCCGGCGACGCGGACACCGACGGAGTGGAGGCCGGCTTGTTCGTCTCGGCCCCACTGTCGCCGCTGAAACCGAAGACCTGACCCCACAGCCAGACGAAGGCGATGATTCCCGCAATGGTCCAGCCGCCCAGCTTCTTTCCGCGGGGCCGAGGATTCCTGCGGATGTGGCGACGAACCTCGTGAAATCCCTCCGGCGGCATGCCCTTTTCCCCCTCCTGTGACCTGGCAACTTGATGATGCTGCCCCTGTGGGTATGGGTGTATCAGCGGGCACTGACAAAAACTGATGGGTCATCACGAGGGTTGGCTTGCATCGATCACAATCCGGCCATAGCCGATCGAGCCGTCCGTGCCGGTCGGCGAGGTGAGCGAGTATCGCGCCTTCAACCTGGGGGTTCTCCATTTGAACGCGCCGTCGCATCGCGCCGTTCCGTTCCCGGCTTCTGACAGTTCACCTGCACCGACGCTGCGAATGCACCCCAAGAAGGTGGCAGAGATTTGACGCGAAAGCGGAGGTTCCGAACCGCACCCGAAGCCATCGTTGGCCATTGCTTTCCGGTCCGGCTGGAAGGGCTCGTCACCTCCAATGGCACCGGACCGGAGTGCAAGGCCGGTGGGGAGAAGCCAGTCTGCGAAGTGCTGACACATCACCGCGGCCTCGCGGCCCCCATCTCGTCCCGCCCGTGCGGCGTCGAGAGGCCACGGCGGGGGTTCTCCGTCCTGCGCCCGGGCGCTGGGCCGCCGGTGACGGCCGCAAGGGAGCGGCGGGTGCGAGGACGGGACCATGCACCCCTGGGGGTTAGCGTCCCGTCGTCTGCCGGTGGACGGCGGTGAACAGGGCGGTCATGGCTTTCTGTGCGGCGGCCGGGTCGCGGTCGTCGAGGGCGGCCAGGGCGGTGGCCGCAGTCTCACGGACGGGGTGGGGCAGCTCGCCGGCGGAGGCGACCCGGTAGGCGGCACCGCGACGGGCGAAGCGCTCTTCCGCGGTCACGCCGCCGGGGCTCATGGGGAAGACGGCCGCCTCGTACTGGGAGACTTTGGTGAGGACGCCGTGGGACAGTCCGTCGGCGTAGCCGCGGTCCGCTGCCTTGCCCAGGGCCTCGATGACACGGGGCCGGGACACGAACGATCCGAGGGCCGTCATCGCCCCGGCGATCAGTCCGACCACGGCGGCATCGCCCCAGCCTCCCAGTAGCGCCCCCGTCAGCCCGCCCGCAAGGATCATCGCGCAGGTGCCGACGATCGTGATCTTGATGTGCAGGCGGGCGGACTTCTGAGAGCTCATGCGTTCAGTGTGCCAGGAGCTCCGGGCCGGCCTGCGGGGTGCTGTGCTGCTGGCGCTCGCGGGCGGAGCTGGTCGCGTCAAGCAGCTCGGCTGCGTAGGGGACGGGCACGTAGCCGATGTACACGCGGCTGGTGTCGGCTCGCCGAGGACAACTTCGTACTCGGCTTCGGCGTCCTCGAGGGCGCCTTCGGCCCGGTCGAACCAGGCACGGCGCAGCATGGCGGAGACGGTAACCGTCTGCTTCAGTGCTGGTCGGAGGGCCGACGCAGAGCTTCCCAGCAGGCGCCCGCGGAACTGATCGAAGCGGCGGACACCAGGGGCCACAGGCACGTAGCGTGACGGCATGACGAGCATACGGGATCTGTGGTGGGCAGCGGGGCGAATGGACTTCAACGTGGCGGAGGAGGGCAGTTGGCGAAACGTACGGTGGTCCACTTCCCTGCACCGCTCGGCAACCCTGCTGGAACCGGTCTGGCCCACGCACGACACCGCCGGCCCCTTTACCTTCGCGCTCCCCACGATCGCTCTGCTCCTGTACGCGGGCCCGCTCGGCGGCGAGCCCGAGAACGTACCGGTGGAAGACATCGTGACCGCGCTCGCCCCGCGCCCCGCCGCCAAGGACGGGCCGTCGCTTGAGGACACCATCCGAGCAGGCCTGGCGGCGCGCCATCACGACCTGGAGGACGACTCGAAGTTGTCCTCCCTGGTTCGGTGGCTGACCGCTTACCGCGAGCCGGTGACCCACTCCGCGAGCGGTATGGACCTTCCCGCCTTCGATCAGACACCCGGCGGCTCTCTGCTGGACGCGGGAGCGCGGTGGGCGCATCACCGTTTCACGCACCACTACCTCCAGGACAACGCGACCTGACCGCCCGGCGGACTCAGGCGAGCCGACTCGGCTGGTCGACCAGAGCACTCACGTCACCGCGCTGGTCCTTGCCGCCCTGGTGGCGGCCGGCTGACCTCGGTCACGCCTCGTCCGGGGCCGGAGCAGGGCAGGGCGGAGCCTGCTCACCGTCGCCAGGGGGATACACCCAGACCCCTTCCGCCCGCTGGTAGAGACCCGACCACTTGTCACCGTCCGGCAGGCCGTTGGGGAACACCCAGAACCCGTCACGGTCCCGGTATGCGCCCACGGCCAACCGGTCTTGCTCGACCTGGCGTAACTCACGGACGGTGACGCACACTGAGCAGTCGCACCCCGGCGGCTGCTCAGCCTCCACCCAGGCCTCGTACAGCGCGCGCCCTTTCTCCGGCGCAAGCCCCCGCGCGATGGCGACGGCTTCCAGCATCGCGTCGTAGCGGACGGCATCAGCCGCGGGCGGGTCGACAGCACCATCGCGCGTTCTGTGGCTGAGCTCATGGTGGACGTGACGGAAAACGCGGAGAGACATGAAGCCGAGTCTCCTGGCGGCCCGCACGCCGCGTCCAGAATGTTGCAGAAAGTTGCACGTCCGGCCACGGCGAACGTGAGCGGCGCGTGGCCGCAACGGGCCGTGCCCCGTACGCGAGGCTCGTCGTACGGGGCACGGTGTTCCTGCGGCCGGGTCAGCCTCCGGCGCCGCCGAAGAGCCCGCTGGTACTGCCGCCATCCGACGCGACGGCGTCCCGCGTGTTCGTGAATGACCCCTTTGCGCGCTGCTGCCGCGCACTGTCAGCGAGGAGGCCCATCAGGGGGCAACATGTGCTCGTACTCGGGCAGAACGGGCACCCGGGTCCGTACCCGGAACCAGATCTCGGCACCGGCCGGGACCACGTCAACGTCGGCGTCGGCAGCCGCCCGGGCCACGTCTCGCACAGCCATGGGGGTCAGCCGCCAGTCCTGGGTCCTGTGCCCCTCCGAGCAGGTGATCCAGGCGTCCTCACCCTGCGCAGTGAAAGTCAGGCCGACGCGGGCACCGCAATCACGGCAGGTCACCGGCATCCGGGATGCGTGCCCTGGGCCGCGGTCGATGTAGACCGCGGTGCCAGCGCTCCGCACCTCATACTGCGCCGCTTCCATACGCCCTCCCCACCGCGCTGGTTCCGCCCATCCTGGCAGTCCCCCGCAGATCTGCGCCACCCCTCCGGATCCGCGCGACAGCCGGGGCGGCCTTGTTTCTTCGGCGCGGGCGGCCTGGAAGAGACGGGCGGGCTGGACGGCTCCGGACCGATGGCGCCGCCCGTGGGCACGGGCGGCGCTCCCAGTCGAGCGGGGCCGCAGCTCGACTTCTGGGGGTGTTGTCGTTGTTGGGCTGGCATCGCCCGCGAGAGCAGCTCCGATAGGAACGCTGGGGTCATACCGTCATCGTGCAGACGAAGCCGAGGTCGGCCAGGCCCTCGGTCTGGCACAGCCGGTCGGACGCACCGCCGGCGGTGGTCTGCAGCAGCTGGTAGTCGGCGCCGTTGGTGTGTCCCCAGTGCATCGCCGCGCGCCACAACAGGCGGCCAAGGCCCAGGCGCCGGTACTCGGGCAGCACGCCGAGGTACTGCGGCAGCAGCCGGGTCCTGCCGATCGGATCGGGCATGGTCTCCATCGGGCCGATCGCGCCCACCACCGCCCCGTCGCGAACGGCGGCCAGGACGGGCCCAACGCTGTCGATCCGGGAGTGCAGGAAGGCGAAGCCGTCGTTGGCCAGCCTTTCGGCGAAGGCACCGAACGTGGCGTGTTCGGGCGCGGGCAGGCTGTCGAGATGTGCGATCCCGTCAACGGATGGGGCAGGGTGGTCAGCATCGAAGGCACGGAGCTGGACACGGGTGGAGGCGGCCACCGGGTCCGGGGCATTCTGGAACCACACCACGCGGGCCGCGGTGGCGTCGTGGGCAGCGGCGAGCCTGACGGCTGTCTCTATCGCCTCGGGCCGGTGCTCGCCGGCCCCATAGAGGTGAACCCGCAGGATTCCCCGGCCGGTGCGGGTGGGGATCAGGGTGCGGCGGGTGTCTTGGTGGACGCCGTCGGCGAGGAGGTGTTCGTCCTTGCGCTTGGACCAGCGGCGGTCCTTGTCGTGGGGCAGGAACTGGCCAGTCCCTGCGACCTGGGTGATGGCGTCGAGCAGGTCTGCGCTGACAACGTCGGGGTGCAGGGGCCCGAGTGTCGGCAGATACGGCACAAACATCACGGGGTGCAGCAGGCTCCAGGACAGCTCCATCCACGTCCCCTACTCTCCTGGCGTCACCGTCTCGCAACGGTCAGTCCGCCCCCGCCCGCGCCTCACACAGCATGGGACACGGCCATCCACCAGGGCCTTAAGGACCCACACTCCGGCTGCCCGGGCGGCGCCGGCCGGGTCCTGCTGGGCGCTGTGCACGGCGGCACCCAGGAGCAGCGGCAGCACCCGGCCGAGCCGGGCGTAGGAGCCGGCCACGAACAGTTGGCGGTCGGCGGCGAGGTCGCTGGTGGACAGCTGCGGCAGGAGGGCCGCGGTCGGCAGCGCGAGTTCCTCCGCCAGTACGCTCCGTCGCTCCATGCGCTGTCTCCTTCTGGGCCGGTGGGCGACGCCATGACACTACGGTTGTCCAGGGGAACGGGAACAGGGCGTACAGCGGCGTCTGCGCGCCCCCTTGTGCGGGTGAGCGGGTGCACGCCCGCGCGCGGTTGCGTGAGCGGTGGTCTGTGCCTGTCCGGCGGGGAAGCGCCGTTGTGCTGTTGCCCTTCTTGCACGCGACCGAGCGGGAAACGGGGGCGCGTCTCAGGGCGTCTTCGCGCTGGTGGCCGAAAGAGCGGTGGTACAGGCCGAGGACCGGATCCAGGACCGGCGGAAGATTCCGTTCCGGCCCATCGCTCGCCCACGGTTCCATAGGCTGGACCAGCAGGCCAGCGGCGCTGCACCCCGCACTCTGGATACGAGAGGGATTGCCCATGACACCCCCGGAGGCCCCGAATGGGGAGACTTCCCCCCAGACGGTGTGGGAGTGCTGCCTCGTCTGGGCTGATCTGCTGATCGGCCTCCATGTGGAGGCACTGGAACAATCTCGCCAGGACCAGCTTTTCAAGCTCTCCGAGGAGGAGACAGCCTTGTATGTCGGGGTTGACCGGCATCTGGTGGCCTTCTCCCTCGCGGCGGCTCTGCACGAGAGAATCGTGCGCATGGAGCTGTCGTTCGCCGACGCGGTGCTCGTACCGCTGGCTGCTCCTCAGGAGGAGGGCGTCACCGGCACACTGCGACGGTCGGCGTACGACGCGCTCAACCTCAGCCCCGATATCGAACACCAAGGGCGCGCCTCGCGTGTCCTGCTGTTGCGCACTGCTCTCTCTTCCCACCCGGATGACCGACTGCTGTGGGAACGGGTCCGGGCGGCCGCACTGACCGTCGCGGACAGCATCGCCAGAAGCACTCCTGCCCGTCACACTGGCCCGCGCCATCCTGAGGCCCGCAGTGACGGCCCATACTGGGAGCGCGCCGGCACCATCGCAGACGTACTCCTCGGCGAACACCAGCGTCAGCGGTTCGACCGGCTCGCTCAGGCCTGGGGCGATGATCACTGAGGAGCCGCCCCACGGCGCCTGGCACGGGGCGGCCGGCACCGGCCAGGAGTCCTTGCCGGACCGCTGCGAAATCACCGGGAGGACCCGGCTGGCCACTGCCGGGACAGGACGGCACTCCGCAGCGGCCGGACAAAAAGACCGAGTCGCTGTAACGGCTCGAGAGCAGTAGGAGGCATTCGGATGCGCCCGGAGTGTGAGACCGGCCGGCTGCGGGACGGTGGTGTCGCCGCTCGTATCGACACCCGCACCACCGGTAATCCAGGAGAGGTCTCCGCTCCGGTTTTCCATCTGAGCCGGCACGACCCCGCGCCCGAGCCCCTCCCGGACGACACGCTGCTGACCAGGTTCCTCACCACCGTCGACACCGGCACCGCCGAGGACGCGAGCAGGACTGCCTTGTTCGAGCGCTGGGCCCGGACGTCACCAGTGGTCGCGGCACGCGTTCGTGATGACGAGGTGCCGGAACTCGTCGTGGATCGGCTGATGTCGGGGCTGGCCGTGGCGCATGTCGTCGGCGCCCTGATCGATGCGCGGACATGCCGCCTGGGGCTGTGTTCAACGTTCGAGCAGCTGGACAACAAGGACGGAGTGCTTCTCACCATGACGGGCGAGACGCCCGACGCGCCGGTGGAGATGTTTCCGTCGCTGCTGTATTCCTGGCTGTCCTGGTGGCGTCAACGCGACAGGGCGCTGCACGACGGCCCGCAGATCCCGGCGCCTCCGCGGCGGGACAGCGCCGACGCCAACGACTTCGCCAAGCGGCTCGCCGCATGGATCCTCCAGGCCGCCGAGACGAACCGTGCACAGCAGCCTGCGCGGAAGGTCCGCCTCCCGCTGCCGCCAGAACGCCTCGACATGGTCGAGAACGGACGCCGGTTCACCGTGCGGATAAGCAACTTCGAACTCACCACCTGGCCCGACCTTCCTCCCCCGGCGGACGGTGGGTATCCCAGCGACGACTTCCGCGACCTGTAACACGCTGGTCACGCCCACCGACACACAAAGCAGTGTCCGGGCTTGGGCCGCAGCCGGGGCCGGTCGGCCGCGCGGCTCTGAACGGTGCGATGACCAACGGCTGGGGAGAACGGACACTGCAGCGTGCTGCGTGCCCTGGAAAACACCGCTGGAATTCGGCTCGCTCTCTGGTGCGAGCCTGATACTCCGCGCAACACCTCGTCGTTCGCTGTTCCCGGTACGGACGGCCGTACGTGCCGGCCACTGCACCGGGTGTTGCGCTCGGTGGCGACGAGACACAGGTGAGACAACCGGTGTCCCTCCCCCATCCGGCCAGGACCAGGGCGTTCGAGGGGTCAACCGGCAGAGCGGGCAGTCAGGTTGACGCCTGAATAAGGGACGAGGGCTTCCTGTACCTGATCGAGGATCGGCGCGACGGTGAGGGCCGCGCTGATCGCGGTCTCCTCGTCCGGCCACTCTGCGAGAAGGAAGCCGCCAAAGTCGAGGTCCATGTCCTCCGTAGGAAGCCGGCGGCCCTCCTGGCAGGAGGCGAGGTAGGTGATCCAGGCCGGCTGCAGGTCGAGGAGCGGCTTCAGCAAGCGGCGCGCGCGGTCCACGAGTTCGGTGACCTCTGCGGGCGGGGTACACGCGAGGAAGATGCCCAGCGCTTCGTCGATCTCCTGGCTGCGCGCGAGCAGCGGACCGGTGATGGTGCGGGGGATCTCAGCGGGATCGGTCTTGAACAACCTGGGTTGTTCGCTCCACGCCGACATCCAGGCCATGTAGCCGGCGTTGACCGCAATGATCCACTGGGCACGGTGGGCTGCCTGTCGTATCCCCCCGCCACGTCGCCTGCCGAGCCGCCAGCCCATCATCGCGCCCCTTCTGGTGTCCGTCGCCCATGCAGCGTACGCCGGATCACACCTGCTGCGGTCCCTGCCCGGGCAAAGTCATCCGGCCGACCAGCCCGTACCAGCACTCGATCGGATCTACCGGCCTTGAAGGCTCGACTGTGCCTTTTCTCCCACCCATTCGCTGCGTGAACTCACCTTCTCCTAAAGGGGAGGATGGGCGTTTCCTCACCGCTCACGGTTCTCCCTCCGTAAGGTGTGCACATGACTGCTGACGATCAGACGTCGTACGCGGTACAAGCGGCCCGCGACCTGCTGGACGAGCGCTGGCAGCCTAGCGATGCGGAGATCCTGCTCGGCGGGGCAATGCGTGAGCGGCGCAACAAGTTGGGCGCAGCAGGCATGCGGCCAGCGGTCCCGTGGCTGCTGCAGTCCGCATGGATGACCCAGTCGATCCTGTGGATCTCGGACTGTGTGCGGATCACCGATCAGGTCCTTGCCGAGGCACCGGACGGTCTTTTCCACTCCCGGATGGCCCGCCTGCTGTGTACGTACGCGGACGCGGGTCGCCCTTGCCTCGCGAGCGCCGACCGGCTGTGGCAGCAGTGGCAGGACTCCCCTCCTCCCGCGCCGTCCTACCAGCAGGTCCAGGATCACGCGATCGCCTGTCACAAGGACCAAAAGATTGCGTGGCACGACTTGGCCGTCACCGCGATGGAGCAGTGGGAGAACGACCACCTGACGCCCGACGACCACGCTCGGTACACGGCAGCCTCGCTCGCCTTGATCGCACCGCACGTCGTGCTGCTGGCGGCCGTCACCGGCGATTTCGGGCCACTTGCCACCCTGGTCGGCCAGTGACCGCTGCACCGCCAAGGTCTTCTGCACGCTCCGGCCGCAGCCGACGGCGGTGATCACAGACTTCAGGAAGTACCCGGAGGCCAGGGTGTCGTCGGCCCATACAGAAAGGGAATGGGATGCTCAAGGTCAGCCAGGTGTTCGGGCCAACGGTTCAAGGCGAGGGCAGCGCCGCCGGACGCCACTGCCTGTTCGTGCGGACCTTCGACTGCAATCAGGAGTGTGTGTGGTGCGACACCGCGTACACCTGGGCCGTCACGCCCGAGAAGGCGGCCAGGACCCGCAGCGGGCACCTCTATGAGCGGAACGACCCGGCATACGGCCTGAAGCTGATGGAGCCGGCCGAGGTCCTGGACCGGCTGAAGTCCTTGTGGGACGTCGAGGCGCGGCCGACGATCATCGTGGTCTCGGGCGGGGAGCCGATGATGCAGCAGCGCGAACTGGTGCCGCTGCTGGAGCGTCTGCGCGGCTGGGGCAACGAGGTGCACATCGAGACGGCCGGCACCATCGCACCTGTCCCCGAGTTCGACGCGTGTATCACGCAGTACAACGTGTCGCCGAAGCTGGCAAACTCCGGCAACCGGCTGTCGAAGCGTTACAAACCGGAGGTCTTGGCGGCGCTGCAGACCGAAGGGAAGGCGTGGTTCAAGTTCGTCGTCACGGCGAACTACGAACCCGATCTCGCCGAGGTCGACCGCATCGTCGCGGAGGTGCCCGTGCCGCCGCAGCGGGTGATGGTAATGCCGGAAGGATCGGACGGCCGGGCGAACATCACCACCGCGCAGAAAGTGGTCGACGCAGCCCTGGAACGCGGGTACGGATTGTCATTCCGGACGCACGTCTTGCTGTGGAACGACGATCCCGACCGCTAGCTGCAGCAAGGGGGAGGAGGAGAGACCGCAGATCAGTCGCGTCCTTCAACGCTCGGCTGGTCTCCGGTCACCAGGTTCGGTTCGCGGATCCTCGCCTGCCTCCCCCTCTCACCACGCCGATTACTCGTAGCGGACTGGGTACAGCGTCTTCTCTTGACGGCGTCCGCAGGGACGGCCGTCAGCACGCTCTCCGGGCCCGCCTGACGCCCGCCGACTACGCCGCGTGAGGCTCTCAGCGAACTGTGCTCCGGCGGAACGGACTTCAGCGAAGAGGCCCTGAGCTTGATACACAGGGAGAACGTCGGAAAAGGTGACGGAGCCGCCCAACGGCGCGTGCGGGCTTGCCGGTTGCTGCCGGAGAAGCGGTCAGCCTCAGGAGAAGGAGCGGGCAGTGCCAGGCGGCCTGCCGCTACTCGGAAAGCAAACAGGGAGGACAGACAGACCTCCACCCGCCACGCGCCGGTGTTCCCGAGCCCGTCCACCCACTGAAGCTGCTTGTGCTGCTCCTCCGGATGGTTCCAGCTCGGGCGCTTCGCGTGCTTCTTCAGCCGGTTCGGCCGCTCTTGCGGTCCAACCCGCCTACCTCCAGCAGCCGGACCCGGCCCTCCATGGTCATCCGGGACCGGGCTGCGTGGAAGACGTCGGCATCTATACGGAGGTACGCCCCGGGGCGTTCAGCGCAGGCGCGGGTTCAGAGCCTGCAAGTGTGTACGGAAGCCCGGGTCCGGCTGGTTCTCCTCGAACTCTCCGGTCTCCGGGTCGATGTAGCCCCAGGCCCCCTTGCAGCCGGCGCCGCACACCATCAGGGTCAGCGTCCGGCCAGGCTCGGCGATCTGGGTGACCTCGTGGAACGTCCTGAGCGGGAGATGGTTCTGCTCGCCTGCCTTGTGGACCTGGGTGGTCTTCTCCACCCGGCCGTCGACTACCTCGTACCGGTTCTCGGTGTATCCGCCGAGCAGGATGAACGCGGTGAACTCCCACGGATGGTTGTGCGGCTTCGGCGCCTCTCCATCGCGGAGATCAGGGCTGAACCACAGGTTGATCTTGACGGTGCGTTCTTTCTCGCCCCGTACGAGGTACTCCGCCTTGTATCCGGCCCCGTCCGGGCCGGGGACGAGCGTCCAGTTCTGCTCGTCCGTGAAGCTGCCCCACGTCACGCGCTCGTCCTGCGCGTGGGCGGCCAGGCCCGCGACGGCAGCGTCGAACAGCTGCTCGTCCACGACGAG
The DNA here is from genome assembly GCF_042870695.1 of Streptomyces sp. NPDC006384. Classification (NCBI taxonomy): domain Bacteria; kingdom Bacillati; phylum Actinomycetota; class Actinomycetes; order Kitasatosporales; family Streptomycetaceae; genus Streptomyces; species Streptomyces sp. NPDC006384. The sequence goes on along the minus strand of NZ_JBIAHR010000022.1, from coordinate 90,631 downwards.
GCCGGGAACGATCTCAACAGGCTTCATGATCCCCTCCTTCGGCCTCCGGAGCGACCACTCGGCAACTGCTCCGCCGGCGTCCGGCGCCGTCGGGTGATGGCTCAGGTGATGACCGACCGAGCAGGCCCAGACGATCTGCTCGTGATCGACGGCCGACAGAGCCTCGCTGTCTTGCTGGACCGACGCCAGCCCTCCCACCCGTTCAGCGAACCCTTGGGACCCTAGCCCACCGGTCGTTGTCCCCGCGGTCTTTCTCGTCATCGGCATAATGTTCACCACGCTGACTTGACAGGGAAGTGGAGTTCGGGGAGGACATGGACAGCGGCCGCGCTGTTCCAGGCTGCCCCGACCACGCTGTGCATGTCCGCCTCCTGCAGGCGCTCGCCAACGTCGTGAAGGCCACCACGGCGGACACGTTGACCAGAACTGTCGCACTCGCCCTGGATCGCATCGGCCCCGGCGCCACCCGCCACGGGCGGCAACGCGACATACCGCTGCTGCTGTGGCGCACCCTGAACTTCCGCGCCCGGCTCGCCAGCCAGGAAAAAGCCGGCAACGAACTGGCCGGTGGCCGCGTCTGGCCCTTCCGGGGCGGCACCAGCCGCTCCCACGTCCTGTTCTGGGCGTACGCGGCACGGATGTGGGTGGCCGCCGAACAGCGAGTGAAAGCCAACGAGGCCGTGCTCGGACGGCCGGACCTGGCGGCCGTCGTCGTCACCCGCACTCCGCTACGGCCACCGCGAACTGCCCGATCGTTGCCAGCAGTACAGCTGCGACCATACCCGTCTGCTTGCCCCGGGCGAACGCGTTCTCGTCCGGTTGAGGCCTTGGTGGGCACTGTGCGGAGCCCGCTGCTCGCTCCGTCGCGTCAGCCGCATTCTCCATCCCTCCCACACGCTCTTGGCCTGTGGTCGCAGAGAAGGAAGGAGGCGCGTTGGAGGAAACTGATCACGTCGTGTCAGACGATCCAGGTGTAGTTCTCGTCGGTGACGGCGGGGAGGGCGGCGTCGGTGACGACGGCACGGGGGTGGGGCAGTGCGGCGATGGCGGGCCCGATGGGCGGGAAGAGCGGAAGGTCGGCGGCGGATTTGCGGTAGTTGACCCACTCGATGATGCCGGTCTCGTGGCTGCCGTCGGGCAGTTCGTCATGTTCGGTCTCGGCGAGGGTGGCACAAAGAGCGGGGGTGATGTGGAAGCGGTAGATCAAGTGGAGTTTACGTGGGGGCGGGGTGGGTCCTGGCCGGGTGACTCGCTGGTCGATGACCCACATGAGGTCTCCGCCTTCGGCCTGGGAGATGTCGAGGCCGAGCTCCTCGTCGAGCTCTCGGCTCAGGGCCTGCTGCAGGTCTTCACCGTCTTCGACGTTGCCTCCCGGAAGGGTGTAGTGGATGGAGGCGGCGCGGTCACGGCGAATGAGGGCGATATCGTCACCGCAGAACACCAGGGCCCCGGTTCGGATTCTGATCCTGGAGAACGGGGGCGGTGCGTCGGGAGCTGTGGCCATGACGGCCAGTATCAAAGCTGTCCCCCGGTTCCGGAGGGGGTTTCCTCCTCGGCCTGCTCGAGCACCGGATCTCTCGGGTGAATTGGCCGAGCAGTGCCACGGCGCCGTGTCACGCCAGGCAGAATCTTTCGACGGCCGCTGCCTTGCTGGTGCCGTGGCCGCACCGGAGCGGTCCCTTACCCCTCTATTCTGTGCCGAACCCGTACTGCAGGGAGGCGCGATGGACAAGCCGGTGCACGGCTTCACCGCAGTGGACAAGCAGCCTGCCCCGGCTGAGTGGGTGGGCGTACTGGACCGTCTGAACGGCGAGCCGTTCTACGCGGCATACAAGGCCCGCCTTCACGAACTCGTCGGGCCGCGCACAGCGGGGACGCTCCTCGAGGTCGGGGCCGGGACCGGTGAGGCGGCCCTCACCGTGCAGCACCGGCATCACACGGGAGTGGTCGCCGTAGACCGGGCTGTCACCATGGTCCGCGAGTGCCGAGCCCGCGGGCTGCGGGCCGTTGCCGCAGACGCCCACCGGCTTCCCTTCCGCACCGGCTCGTTCGCCGGGGCGTGGGCAGACCGTGTGCTCCAGCATGTCGACGATCCGCAGGCCGTCATCGACGAGATGATCCGCGTTGTCCGCCCTCGCGGGCGCATCGCTCTTGCCGACCCCGACTACGACACCCAGGTCCTCGACATCGCCGACCAGGAACTCGCCCGGAAGGTCCTGCGTTTCCGCGCTGACCGCATGCTGCGCCACGGGACCCTCGCCCACCAGCACGCCGGCCTCCTCGCAGCCCGGGGGCTGACCGGCATCACCGTGGAGGCCCGCACTCTTGTCGTACGGGACCCGGCGGCCGTCGACCACGTGATGGGGCTGCGGTCCTGGGCACACACCGCTGCTGACCACGGCGGACTCGGATCTTGTGAGGCCGACCGGTTCGTCGCCTTGCTCGACGAGGCGATCGCCCAGGGACGGTTCCTCTATTCGGTCACGTTCTTCCTCACCGCCGCGGCCTGCCCCGGCACCTCTTCCGCGCCGGTTGGCTGTTGAACGCGTACCGGGCCGCGGCGCTCCAGCGGCATCCGCCGCTGCCGATAGGCTGGCCGGTCCCGACGCCCTCCCCGCCGGGGCAATCCCCCTGGAAGGACCCGTAGTGCCCCAGCACCGTCCCGCCCGCGCAGCGGTGTTCTCCGCCGGGTCGTGGGGCACCGCGGTCGCCAAGATCATGGCTGATGCCGGCGCCGAGGTGACCGTCCACGCCCGGCGCAGGGAGATCGCCGATGCGATCAACGCGACGCACCGCAATCCCGGCTACTTCCCGGACATCGAACTGCCCGCCACCGTGACGGCCACAACCGATCCGGCCGCCGCGCTGGACGGGGCGGACTTCCTCGTGCTGTCCATCCCCGCGCAGTCCCTGCGGGAAGGCCTCGCCGCATGGGCGCCGCACATCGGGCCCGACACCGTGACCGTGTCCCTGATGAAGGGCATCGAGCGCGACACCGGCCGACGGGCGAGCGAGGTCATCACCGAGGTGACCGGCATCCAGGCCAAGCGAGTGGCAGTGGTGTCGGGGCCGAACCTCGCCAGGGAGATCATGGCCGGACAGCCCGCCGCGGCGACCGTCGCCTGCCCGGACGAAGCGACCGCGATCCGCGTGCAGCAGGCGTGCCGTACCGGCTACTTCCGGCCTTACACCAGCACCGACGTGATCGGCTGCGAGTTCGGCGGTGCCGCCAAGAACGTCGTCGCGCTCGCGGTCGGCATCGCCGCCGGCATGGGCCTGGGCCACAACTCGCAGGCCATGCTGATCACTCGCGGCCTGGCCGAGACCACCCGGCTGGCCGTGGCCATGGGAGCCCACCCGGCCACCCTCGCCGGGCTGGCCGGCCTCGGCGACCTCGTCGCCACCTGCTCGTCCCCGCTCTCCCGCAACCGCACCTTCGGCACCCACCTCGGCACAGGATCGAGCGTCGAGGAAGCGGCCGTCGCCACCCGGCAGACCACCGAAGGCGTCAAAAGCGCGGAGGCGATGCTCGCCCTGGCCCACACCCACGATGTCGAGATGCCCATCACCGGCATGATCACCGACCTGCTGAACGGCAGAGCCACGCTCGACCAGGCCACCGCCGCGCTGCTGCAGCGCCCGCCCACGACCGAACGCTGACCCTCGACATCCTGCAAGCACCCGGGCCGCTCTTACGTGAAGGACCGGCGCGCCTATGGCCACTCTCGGCAGGTGTCGTGACCTACCTGAAAGGGTGACTGCGTCAGCCGCAGAAACGTCGCAGCATCCGTGCGTCACTCCTGTGAGGGATTCTCCCCTCATGCGGGCATTGCCACACTCAAGATCACACACATTGGATCTTGTCTGCGCACCCGCGCAGCGCACCGTGGAGGAAACCGGATGAGCATGCTCAGGTCGGCCCTGGCCGTCGCGGCAATGAGCTCGGTCCTGCTGACCGCAGGCGTGGCGGAGGCGGCGCCGGCGAAGTACGCCCGGCACAACGACGCGGCGGCTCAGTTCCGCAAGGCGGGTATCACCTGGACCTCGAGCAAGGGCTGCGCCGACTGGAACAAGAGGGGATGCACCTCTTTCACCAACATCAACAAGGCGACCGTGGCGGGTGCGATCGCCTTCAAGAAGCTCAGCAAGTGCCGGGTGGTCATCACCGCCGGCACCGAGGTCGGCCACGGCTCGGGCACGTACTCCCACCGCAACGGTTACAAGGTGGACATGTCCAAGAAGGACGGGTGCCTGGACCGGTACATCCCCAGCCACTTCAAGCGGGCCGGTGCCCGTAAGGACGGCACGAAGCTCTACAAGTCGCCGGCCGGCAACGTGTACGCACGCGAGAAGAGCCACTGGGACATCGTCTACTACAGCGGCCGCGCCTGACCGGACCGTATCGGCCCGTGGGCGCACCCGGCAGGGTGCACCCACGGGCTCTGCCGACTGCCCCTCGCGGGTGAACCGACCGTTGGGGCCTCGAGTGACCGTTGGCCGGCCGGGGGCTCCGCCCTGCCCGGGCCGCACAACAGCTGCCAAACAGCGGCTGCGGCGAAGGAGACCACGGTGGTCTGGTTCAGTTCGCGCACGCCGATCAGCTTGGCCTCGCGAACGCGGAGCTGTACGTGGCCGTCGCGAAGCTGCGGGCACAGAAGCGGCACCGTCTTGGCGCACGGCTCGCGCATGGGCGGGATCACGGAGCGCACCCTCTCCCACCGTGTGCCCGTGCCGTCGCCGACGACGGGCAGAACCCACGGCATGCCGCGTTCGTCACGGTCAGCCGGCTTCTTGCAGGCCGCGCCCAGGAGGCCCTCCATCACCGTGCGCTGGCCACCTCGGTGACACTGGCTGGCTGCAGCCTGCAGCTCGCCACTCGCTCGTACTCTGAGCTGATGAACTTCTTCGTGCGTCCGATCGCTACCTCCGACCTCGCCGCCGTGAACGCGATCGGCGAAGAGAAGCAGTGGGCGTTGGCCGCGACATCGAGGGGTACCGTACGCCTCGCAGGTGAAGACCGCGAGCCGATCTTCGCGTATCTCTGCAGCGAGGGCGACATGGTTCTCGGCTGGGCGTACGGCGCCTACCGGCCGCCCGAGTCGGGTTACATCGCCGTCGACCGGATCATCGTCGCTCCGCAGCACCGCAACCGCGGGGTAGCTCGGGCGCTGGTGGCCCACGTACTGACCGCCTTCCCGGACACAGAAGTGCTCATGGCGGCATGGGACCTCGACCTGGTCGCCTTCTATGCTGCGGTCGGCTTCCACGAAGCCGCCGACGGCACCATGACCAACAGGCTGTAGCCGCACTGCCGGCTGGCATCACCGGGGCGATTCGTATCACCCGCGATCTCGGCCTCGGAGCCCTCAGGCTTGGGGTCGGAGTGCGCAAGGTGTGAAGGACGTCCTCGTCGGCGCCAAGTGGCAGGCGCTGCCACCAGGGTGCGCAGGTCGCGCACGAAGCGGATATGCCGCTGCCCCTCCCCCGGGCAGCGCGGGGTAAGTACCGCGGCCGGTGTTCGAGCCGTGCGGCGAAGTGGGAGGTGACCTTCACGCCGCCCCTCCACCACTCTCGAACGCCGGTCGCGCGGCAGGGCGTTCTCCAGGTGTGCTCGGCCAGCCGGTCCTCAGAGGCGATGGGAACGGCGGCCACGCGCGAACCGCCGGAAGGGCGGGCCCCGCACCGCCGCTCCTGTTGGGAGCGGCGGTGCGGGGCGAGGACGGCCGACAGCCTGGGCATGAGGCTACTGCCCGCTGGTTATGGACTCGGTGTAGTGCAGCTGATGGTCCCGCCAGACGTGTGGTACGTCACGACGTCGCCGCTGGGGTAGCACACCGGGTCGTCGGGGTGGCCCACTGCACTCAGGGAGACGACCGTCGACCTGGACGGGGTGCGGGTCATCGCGCACTCCGGCAAACAGGACGCGGCACCGACCTCCACCGAGGCGAGGGTGCTCGATCACGCACAGCCGCCACTGCCGGCTGAACTGCACGAAGGCGTAGCAGCTCGCCGTCTCGTGCACCACCAGATCACCCATGCCCGATTCTCAGACCAGATGGCGCCGGCCAAACGACTTCAGGACAACTCAAGCCGGTTCGGGCACGGGTGATGAACATGCCGCGATCGAGCAGGGGGAGTTCGCATGCGCTCCAAGCTGGCATATTCGCTTTGGCCGGTTCTGCGTGGCTACTGTGTCACGGCGAACCCTATGTGGTCCCGTAGAAGGGACCCCGGCGACCGGCGTTTGCCGCCTGAGGAAGAGCACGGAGCACGCGAATGGTCATGCGAGCATCCTGGTGACGCAGAAGACGAACGGCTACGGCCCCACCCCTGGGGGTTTTCACCTCTCCGAGTGGAGAACACGCCGAGGCCTCACCGTAGCTGGTCTGGCGATGCGTTCCGGACTTCCTGAGCGGTTGATCGAAGACCTGGAAGCGGGGAGGGATTGGGTCGACCAACGCCGTGTACTCAGCGCGTTGGCAACCAGCCTCCGGGTGGACCCGGCTGAACTGACCGGTCAGCCCTACGTGCCGGGCGGGCCCGACCACTCCACCGTGCACGCGCTCGGGTGGCACGCTCGTCAACATCTGGCTCGCTCGCTCTCCGAGAACGACGCCGCCGAGGGAGCCGGCCGGGAACGAGTTGCCGCCCTCGTAGACGGGTTGCAAGCAGCCGACGATGCCGGTGACCTCGTCTCCGCCGCCCTGAAGGTTCCAGGGTTGCTGGAACTGGCAGGCCCGTCACACCTCGGTGACGCCGACCGTGAGGTCGCCGCTCTTCGTGCGACGGCGCACGTAGCCGTGAGCGGGCTCCTGCGCCGCCTCGGGTACCGGGATCTCGCCTGGAGCGTGCTCGCTCGGGCATGTCCTCCGCCGGAGGCCCGCCCTGCGGTGCTGGCGGAGGAGGTCCGGCTGCTGCTGGACATGGGACAGGCCGAGCTCGCCGTCGCCCAGGCTGCGCGGGCTGAGGCCGATGTCCTCCTGCCGCTGGCCATCGCGCACGCGACGCTCGGGCACAAGACGGAGAGCGAGCGCCTGCTCGCATCTGCTCGGGAGAAGGCCGTCGGCTTGCGGCAACGATCCCAGGTCGCGTCCGCCGAGGCCTTCGCGGCGGCGGAATGGGGTGCATATGGCCACGTGCTCGACCGGGCGGTGGGTGCCGCCTGCCTCCCGGCCGGCGGCCGTTCCGCCCTGCTCGTCCTCACCGCGTCGGCCCGGGCCAGGCTCGGCCAGTACGAGGCGGCGGTCGAGGATCTGGCGGCAGCGGAATCCCTCGCGCCATTGCACACCCGCCTGGACCCGCTGGCCCGCGAACTCGTGAGTGTGCTCCCCAGCCGCGCCCAGAGACATACCGAGGTGCTGGGCGCCATGGCGGTCCGGTTCGGCATGAAGTGATCTTTGCCCGTTCGGGGAATGCCGGGTTGCGCTGACCGAAGATGGCCTAACCTACGCATGATCCAAAGGAGTTGGGCAGGCTTTCATGGACGAACGGCAGCGGGAGCAGGCCAAGCTGATCGGCAAGAGGGTGCGGACGCTCCGCGGCAAGCGGGGCATGACCCTCCGTGAGCTGGCTGGCCTTTCGGGCGTCTCGAACAGCTATTTGTCGATGGTCGAGGGCGGCAAGCGGCTCCTGAAGAACTCCTCCTACATCAACGCGATCGCCGACGCGTTGAGGGTCGCACCGGCAGAGCTGCTCGGGCAGCCCTTCCTCCCCGTGGACCCGCACGCCACGGAGGCTCATGCCGCGATCCCGGCCCTGCGGCTGACGTTGATGGGCATGACCCTGGGAAGCCCGCAGGACCGTCGGCCACCGGCGGATCCTGTGACGCGGCTGGCGGCGCGGGTACGGCGGGCAAACCGGCTCTATCACTCAGCGGAGTACGGCGCCTTGGCAGTGAGGCTGCCGGCGCTGCTCTCGGACCTGCACGCGGCGGCCGCGGTAAGTGAGGGGCGTACGCGGCTGCGGGTGCTGAGGCTGCTGGCCGACGCCTACCACCCGGCGTGCACGCTGATGCTCAAGTCGCTCGGCCACATCGATCTGGCCTTCATCGCGGTCACCCGGGCCAGCGAGGCCATCGCCGAGCTCGAGGACCCGGTCTACGCCGCTCTGAGCGGATTCTTCACCACGCACATCCTCATGGCGGCCGGCAGCCCAAAGCAGGCCCTGTCCAAGGCGACTGCCACAGTGAACCTGCTGGAGCAGCACCTGGCCCTGCCCCATGCCGAAGCACTGCTCGGTGAGCTCCACCTGATCTCTGCCACGAGCATCACCAAGGATCCGAGCCGACCGGTGCGCGACCGCACTTCCGACATCCTCTCCCACCTGGCCGAGGCAGAGCGCCTGGCGGACGGGACCGGTGAGACGCGCGCCTTCCATCTGAATTTCGGCCCGACGAACGTCGAGATCCACCGTGTCAGCCTCAACACGGATCTCGGGCACCACGGCGACGCCGTCACGGCAGGGTCCGGCGTGCACCCCGAGATCATCAACGCCCCCGGCCGGCAGGCGGCCTACCACTCCGACCTGGGGCGGGCTCTGGCCCACATACGCGGACAGGAGTCGGCTGCCGCCGAGCGGTTCCTCCGCGCGGAGCGGATCGCCCCCCAGCGAGTCCACGCCGATGCGCTGATCGGTGACTCCGTCAGCTACCTCCTCGGGAAGCGGCTTCCCGCCCATGTGCAGCGCGACCTTGCCGGCCTGGCACACCGGATGGGCATCAGCCGGTAGTCCTCCCGCAGCAAGGCTCCCGGGCAGCGCAGGGTGCGGAGCTGTCGTCGGCCTTGTCACGTTGCGTTCAGTGGTCCTCGGCCTTCTTGGCGGAGGGGGGCAGTGTCAGATTCGCATGCCCAGCACCAGCCCCTGGCCGAGGTCGAATACGCGCTCAGCAGGTGGCTCGGACTGCGTCTCAACCTGGACCACTGAGCTTGTCTCTGGCCCGGGACGAGGGCCGCGTGGTGCCACAATCGCCGCATGACTGACGCTGCTGCCGACACCCGCGGCACCGCGCTCCCGGCTCTGGGAAGCCTTCCCGGTGTCCACGAGGGCATGTCCCACCTGAAGAAGGCCATCAGACTGCTCCAGGAGGCGCCCGAGCGGCCGGGCGCCCTGAAGGTCGTTCCCCAGAGCAGGCGCGATCAGTTCTGCGAACAGTTCCGGAGGAACAGCCCGGATCTGGAAGTGTGCCTCTCGGCTACCTGCGGACGGTGCGCGCCCATCAAGGCCGCACGAGCCTGAGCATCAGCGGGAGGCGCCTTCGGGCCACAGGACGCGTACCGCGGTTCCCTGCCGCTCGGCGTAGGCGACGACGTCGGCGGTGCCGCCGTACGCCCAGGCCGGCTTGCCGTCCCACACGGCGAGCAGTTCGTCGACCAGGCCGACGAGGACTTCCCCTCCGGCCATGTGGGCTTGCGGGTCGGAGGCGGTCATGCCGGTCTCGTGGACGTCGGAGGCCAGGCTCATCAGCCGGTCGTAGGTGGGGTGGTGCCAGTCGGGGAGACCATCGCGGTACTCGGCGGCGGGGACGACGACCTCGATGCGGCCGCCGTGATCGAGGACCGCTTCGGCCCACCAGGTGTCCGGCCCGTCGGCGATGCAGGACACGGCGACCAGCTCGCCCGGGTCGTACTCCTTCACCGCCTCGGCCAGCAGCGCGCGCACGCGCTCCTCGACCTCCTCGTTCAGGCCACGGTGTCCGGTGATCCCTACCCGCATGCCGTCGTCTCTCCTCACAGGTAGACGCCGTGAAGGCGCTCGTCGAAATCCCTCACCACTCGGGGCGGAGACGAGAGTGCCAGCGATCGGCGTACAGCGCGAGCCCGCTCCACGATCCGCCCGGACCGGTACTGCAGGCCTGTTTCGAGTGCCCGCGTGGCCACCGCGATTGCGCCCTCGACGCGTCCGGCCGCCAGGTGTCCGGCGGCGATGTCGAGGAGCAGCAGCGCCTTCTGCTTGGCGTGGCCGGTGGCGAGGGCTTCGACGTCGTCGCTGAGTACCCAGTCGGGCAGGCCGAGCCAGGCGCCGCAGGTGACGCGGTGGGCGGCGACCTTCTCGACGGTGAAGGAGAACACCCACGGCCACGGCGGGGGCGTCTCCTGCTCGGGCAGGGCCTCGGCTGCCGCGCGGGAGCGGACGAGGGCCTTGTCCGCCGACCGCTTGTCGCCGGCGGCCGCGTGGCCGAGGGCTTCGATGCTGGACAGCCAGGCGTCGGCGACGGCGGGGCTGCGGTCGCGCAGTGCGCGGCGGGCGCGGCCGGCCAGGTTGAGGGCTTCGACGCCGTTTCCGGCGTGCGCCTCGAACTGGGCAAGGCTGCCGACCTGGTAGGCGGTGAGCAGCGGGTCACCCGCGGATCGGGCTGCGTTGACGGCGGCTCCGTAGCGGGCGCGGGCGGAGCCGTTGTTGCCCATGTCCCAGGCCAGCCAGCCGGCGAGGCTGGCGGCTTCGCTGCCGACGGCTGCGAGCCGCATGCGGTGCTCCTCGCCGGCCGTGCGGGCGGTGTTCTGGATGAGCCGCAGGTGCGCCTGGACGACCTCTTCGAGGTCCTGGGAGGGGGTGGAGCCGTCGAGTCGTCTGTAGGCGGTGGTGGACAGGCGCAGGGCGGCGGCCTGGCCGCTGGAGGCATCGGCGGGGGTGGGGATGGCGGCCAGGACGGGTGCCGCTGCTGCGGCCACCGCCCCGCCGAGGAGGGCACGTCGGTGCATGTCATCGTCGTCTCTCGCCTGTGGCTTCGGCCGGCTGCTGGACAGCCCGACGAGATCGGGCCGGATGTCCAGATGCGCGGCGGCCGCCGCCAGGACGTCGGTCTGGTACGTCCCCGTGCCGCGTTTTTCCAGGCGGGAGACGGCCGGCTGCGACAGGCCCAGCGCTTGTCCCAGCTGGGTCTGGGTCATGCGCCGGTCCTTGCGGACCAGCTCGATGACCCTGCCGTAGTCGCCGCTCCGGGACGCTTCCCGGACTTCCGCCTCGTGCTGCACGGTGCACCTTCCACGCTACGAGTCCTCGCGGCCCTTGCCGTTCACGCGTATGCGCTTTGCGGATACGCGTATGCAGGTGCCGTATGCGTGATGGTCCCACAGCCCTCGGTGATCGTTGACTGGTCGTCAGCGGCAACCACTCTGTCCTGACCCGGAGGTGCCGCTGCCCGGGGCGTTGCCTTGCCCCCGTCGGTGACGCCCCGGGCCACCCTGTCCACGACCGCCGCGAGGTCCCGATGGCCACAGATGCTCAGGAGAACAGGGAAGCCGTGCCCGCACGGGCGGTGCTGTACGTGTGCGCCGAGCGGAGTCTGCTGAATCCGCGGCTGGGCGCGGAGCGCGCCGAGCAGGAGGGCCGCTTCTTCGCTGCCGCGCGGAACATCACGATCGTCGAGACGGTCACCGACCCGTACGGCCAGCCGGACCCGGTGTCCCGGGAGGGCTGGAGGCGGGTACGGGAGCTGGCCAAGCTGGGCGAGATCGAGATGGTCATCGTGCGGTGGCCGACGGCCATCGCGCCGGACCGGTCGCGCGACTTGCGGCACCGCGAGATCAGCGAGCTGCAGGAACAGGGCGTGGCCGTGCGCTACTCCTGGGCGCCGCTGTCGCAGATGGGAGCGCTGCGATGAGCACGGCGAGGCTGATCCCCGCGGGTGGCGGTGTCGAGTGGACGACGCCGGTCCGGGCGATCGAGCCGGTCGCGGCGCCCGCGCCGAGCCGGCGCTGAGGAGAGGCGAGTCGTGGTTCGGTGGCCGGACGCGTATCCGCAGACGCGGTACGAGGTGTTCGACTGCAAGCTGTGCCCGGGCAGGGGGTCGGACGCGGAGGTCGGCGGCGTCGGCGCGCGGATGCTGCGGTGGAAGGTGTGCAGGCAGTGCGACTTCTGGCTGACGTGCGTGGGGTACCGGGCGCTCGGCGACCAGGACCCCGACGGCCGGCGCGTGCTGCGTGCCGGCGGGCGGCACTACATGACGTGGACCGAGGAGCAGGGGTGTCCGCCCGAGATCAGGTTCAACTGCCGTGCTGACCGTCCGTACCTCCTGCTGGAGGACGAGATCGTACGGGTCGCACGCTTCTTGTGGCTGATGGGCTCGATCCCGGACCGCTTCCGCGAGCGGTTGCCGGACAACGCCCGCTTCCTCTCGCCGTGAAAGCAAGAGGATATGGCCGTCTTCGACTGGTACAGACCGGTCTGCCGGTCGCTGCGAGGGATCATGCTGCTCAGGTCGCGACGTCGGGTATCGGTGTCCGGATTGTCGGGTTGGTGGACCAGGTCGCGCATGGCGGGTTCTTCGTCAGGGTGGACGAGCGTTCGCCTTGGTCAGGGGCGGGCTGTGGGATGTCATCGGCAGCGGCTCGGTACAGAGGATGCACGCGCATCGGCCAACCCGCCCGGCCGTGCCTGCGCTGCACGGCCAGGTGGCTGGTGGGCGGTGGACGAGAGGGAGCCGTTCCAGGCCGCCGGAGGTACCTCCATGACGGCGGGGCTGTTGTGGGAGGCCACAGCGCTCACCCTGTGCCGCGCGGTGACGCCGCGCCGCAAGACGAGCCGGAATGTTGTCGGAGCCACGAAGTACGCTCCGAGGCATGAGTACCCCCGTCTCCGACTCGGCTCCGTTTGATCCGCACGCTTTCCCCGCAGACCTGGTCGCTGCTCAGCGCAAGGCCGCCGAGCTGTATGCCGCCCTGCGCGTTTTCCAGGAGACGCTCCCGTGGTCGAGGGAGCCGCACCCCGGCTTTCCGCAGGAGACGGAACGGGGCAGGGAGCGTCCTGGCAGGCCCGCAACCCCCGGCTGGACGGACGCAGAGGCCGCGGAGTTCGACGGGCTCCTCGGGGAACTGCGTAACGCCACAGCGAAAGTGCAGAGCCACCCGTGGTGGGGACGCTGTGCGCAAGAGGGCGTCAAGGGCGCCGACCTGGTCGCCGCCCGGCAGGCGCTCAAGCACGCCGAGGGCGCTGTTCCCCTTGGCCACGGCGACATCGCACCAGCCGTGTGAACGCCACGTTCCAGCAGGTCCTGGACCACATGCTCCGTGTGGTCCCGAGCGTCACGTACGTCTCCGTCCCATCGTTCGCCGGCGGCCAGGTCGGACCCGCCGGCGCAACTGCGGCTGCCGCACGGGCCGCATCGCTACGGTCCCTCTCACGCCAGCCGTACGAAGTCCTCCGCCTCGGCGGCGGCCAGTTCCCGCAGCCGCTTCTCACGGGCTGGGGGATGCGGTGGTGCAGGGCGGGAGCCAAGCCGGCAGCCGAGCGGTGGTGATAACCGTACTGGCCGCGCGGCCAGTGCGGGGAAGTCGAGGCCGGTGAACGCGGTGATCGACTCGGCGGCGCTGTCCGTGCCGGGGAGGTATCTGCACCGCCGGGCTGGGCATGGTGGCTGCCGAAGCCGCCCGCGGGTCCGGCGCATCGGACCCGCGGGCGGCGTGACGTGGGCGCGTCAACGGCACTGGCTGAACAGGCTGACGAGCGACAGCAGAATGGCCAGCGGAGGGCCGACCCAGGCGACCGAGGCCATCACTCCGTGGCGGAGTGCTTCCCAGCGGCTGTCCCCGGCGCGCCGGCTGATCCAGCCCACAGCCGCTCCGGCGATCGCGCCGCCGAGGAAGACGAGCAGGAGCCAGGGCAGGAAGCCCAGTGCCAGGCTGCCGAGGCTCGGTGCCGTGCAGCCGGCCGCTGCGGCGAGGTGGAAACCGTTCATCGTGTTCTCCCCCATCGGGTGGTTGCGGTTGGCGCTGCCGGTGGGCGGCGCCGCATCCGACCCTTTCCGCAACCGGCATCGTCCGGTGGGATCCGGTGCAGGACGCACCGGCATAAGGCCAGGTCAGATGTGGTTTGTGAGCTGTCCGGCCGGATCCGGTGGGACCCTCGCAGGCGGGCGGGGAGCGCCGTGGCAGGGCGGGCTGCGGTAGAAACTCCGGAGAACGGTTCGTGCGGGAGGGGTGCACCAGGTGAGCAAGGCGGAGTTCGGAAGACTGCTGCGGTTCCTCCAGCGCGACCTCATCCCGGCCGCGACCGGTCGGCCCGCGCCGCCGCAGACCCTGCTGGCGAAGCTGTCGGGGAAGTCAACGCAGGCGGTCTCCGACTGGTGCACCGGGAAAGTGATCCCGCAGCCCGAGTCGCTGAAGAAGATGCTGGACGGGCTGAGGAAGCACTCGTCGATCAGCTACCAGCTCTGGCCGGAGCCCTACCGGAAGCAGTTCACGAACATCAGCGGCCAGCTGATGCGGATCAGCACAATCTATGACACTCCGGGACATCTGGCGTACCTGCAGATGGTGCAGCTGAGTGCCGACGCGCACAAGGATGCCTCGGTGGTGTCCCACACCGGCCCGGCAGGCCAGGGCAGTGTCGCGCTGAAGCAGCTGTACGTGCGCCGCGACATCGAGCAGTCCGTCATCGACAAGGCTTTGGGAGCGGAGACCGCCAGCGCCCAGCTGATCACCGGAGAACCGGGCTGCGGCAAGACGTCCCTGCTGTGGAGTCTGTACGGCCGGTTCGGTGAGACCGAGGCAGTGGAACCGTTCTTCGTACGCGCCAGCTACCTCATCGAAGGGCTGGATCAGCAGCAGACTCCGACGGCCGTGACCGTCGATGACATCAGGGCGGCGGTCCGCTGTTCAAGGGCTCTGGGGCACCGTCCGGTCGTGCTGATCGACACGCTGGATCTGCTCGTGGCCCAGCCCAAGGGCGCAGCAGTGGTCCAGGACCTTCTGACCGTCATGGACCGGCAGCACGTACCCGTGGTGCTCACGTGCCGTCCCGAGGAGGCCCTGGCGCTGCAGTTCCCCCCGCAGGACGACGGGTCCGGCACGGCGGAGAGCGAGAACGCTGAGACGCAGGCGGAATCCGTGATGTTCCGGCGCCGGCCGGTCACGCTGGGTCTGTACTCGGATGAGGAGCGGAACGAGGCCGTACGCCGGCATGCCGATGTCTTCTGCCCCGACGCCCTGTACGGGCCCGGTGCTGCCGAGCGGCTGGAGTCGGACATCCTGGGCGCCGTCTACCAAGGGCTGCCGGTGAAGGAGGTGTGTGCCAACCCCCTCTATCTGAAGATGCTGTTCGACCTCTACGCCCCGGATCCGCCGCTGCAGCAGATCGATGCCGGCGGGCTGTTCGACCTGGTGCGCGCCGATCGGGTCGAGCGTGACGCCCGGGCAGGAGACAAGGCGGTGGTGGCCGGGGAGAACGAGTCCCGGGCAGCTTGGAACCTCGTCGATACTGCCCAGGCCCTGGCCCGCTACATGCTGAGCAGGAACACCATCGAGTACCGGCCCCGGGAGGCGGGGGACGCCCTGGAGCGTCTCCTGCCAGGCGTGCCCCGCGCCCGCATCGGTCTCGAGCTGGCCGAGCTGCGCAGGCGAGGACTGCTGACGGACGCACCCGCCGGCGGGCTGCGGTTCTTCCACCAGACGTTCTTCGAGTTCATGGCGGCCGAGTACTTGCGCGCCGCCGACCGCGGCGCCGAACTGGTGGCCCGGATGACCAAGCATCCCCAGGACCTCGTCCTCGCGGCGGTAGCCGGCCAACTGATCCCTCGCACCGACTCAGGTGCCGACAGCACGCTCCTGCGCCCGCTGCTGGAGAACGAGGTACTGTCCGACCGCGCCCTGGAGTGGTACGCCGACATACCAGACCCCGGTCCCGACGACATGACCGCCGCCCATGCCGCGTTGCGCCGCGCTTCGCCGCACAGCCTCAAGAGATTCATGGAACGGCTTCCCGGTCACGTGCACCCGACGGGCCGGCGCTGGGTCGAGGACCTGAGCGTGGTGTGGCCGCTGACCGAACGGCTACCGGCCGTACGGCGGGTCCTGTTCGCCACCGTCGGCCGCCTGGCGAGCCAGCATCCCGACGAAGCGTTCGAGTTCTGCACCGACAGGGAGCAGCGGCTGCACTGGTGGGTGAAGCAGGGCCCCCAACTGCTCAAGACGCACAAGAATGCCTGGCTCACCCTCTTCGCCGCCCTGTTTCCGCACGACGCCGAAGAAGCCCTGGCGTGGCTGCACGCTGTCTGCCGTGTCCTCGCCGCGGTGGGGGCCTACGGACTCGTCGCCAACGCCGTCGACCAGGCCGAAGACTGCGTACGCCGTATCTCCCCCGCGGCGCGGCAGCCCGGCCTGCGGCAGCTGGCGCTACCAGCATTCGAGTCCCTGCTCGACGAACGCCCCGCCAAGGCGCCCAAGAACGTCGCGGAGCTCGAGTGGGCCGTCGGACGCCTGTGGGCGGGCGCCCAGCCGACGACGGAAGCCGTCGCGAGCGCGCAGCTCACCGCCGCCCTGCTCACGGGCGACCGGGGAGCGGGCCGGGCCCGCCTTCACGGAGCCGGTTTGCTTGCCGCCGTGCTGTCGCCCGAGCGAGCACGCCAGGCCATCGGGGAAATACTGGACGTGCGCGCCCCCGCTGTGCAGACGGTCGCCTTGACACACGTCGTCGTACCGGTCCTCCTGGGAGAGGACACAGCCTTCCGTCGCGCCGTCGACGAGGTCTGCCGCGCCGCACTGGCCGCACTGCCGTGCCCGGCCAAGGAAGCCGACGGCAGCCGGAACCGCGCCGCCTGGCTGACCGAGGCCGTCAAGAGGGCCGTCGGCGAAGGGCTCGCCCCGGACCGGCTCACCACGCTCCTGCCGGACGACGGCACCCCCACGCTGTGGCTCCACCCCGACGGCCTGCCGGACTTGCTGGGCGCGGCTGCCGCGGCCGGCCATCGCCCTGCGCTGGCCGTGCTGAAAACGTGGGCTGACACCGCGCCGAAGGCGCGGACGGAGGCCGGCTGGGCGGTCGCCCGGATCTCCACCAGCTTGCTCGCCCACCTCACGGACGACATCCTCACCCACCTGGTGCAGGAAGCACTCGAACATCAGACACTACGCGATCTGCCCATCCTCATCGAGACGGCCGCAGCAGCCGGCCTGGGCGCACCCCGAAAGACCCGGCCTGGCCTCGAAGCACTGACGAAGGACCTCGAAACCTCCGAGCAGATCCAGCTGTGGCGGGCACTGGTCAAGCACTGGTCCTGGCCGCCGCCGGCACCCGACGCGGTCACCCGGGCCCTGAAGGCCGGTGACAGCCGCTACACCAGCCTGCTGCTCCTGGTGGAGGAATGCGCCTCACACTCTGCATGGGAATGGCAGCACCTTAAGCCGCTGACCGAACGACTGAGCGAGGATGTCAAGGCGCGGCCGGAACGACAGGCCGGAGCATCCTCCCCCACCGGGCCCTTGCCGCACTCCTCGCCTACCGGCATCCCCTGGCCGCAGCCGATGCCGGCACCGCGCTGGAGACCGTCCTCGACCTCACCCTTCCCTCCGGAGACGCGCTGGCCTCCATCGATGCCTCCTGTGCCCGTCTGGCCGCCACGATGCTCGGCCGTGTAGCCGCGACCGGCCCCGAACTCGCCGCCCGCGGCCTGGTCACGGCGGCACAGCGCCTAGGAACCTCACCGAACGGCATCGCCGACAACTTCGCCACGTTCACAGCAAGCACCCTCGGCACGACCCTCGCGCACCTAGGGGCCGGTGCCCGCCGCAGGCTCGTTGCCGAACTGGCGCGTGCCGAGCCCGCGATGGGGTACATCGCCGTCACCGCTTTCTCCATGCTGGCCAGCACCACGGCCCAGCCCCCGGCCTGGTACCAAGCCCTCGGCAGCGACACCACCCTCCCGCCCAAGGTCCGTACCACCGTCACCTCCCACCTCCACCGCCACGCCAGGGTCCGCTGCAGCGGACCCTGGCCGACCCTGATGACGGAGAAAAGGGCGACGGACTGATCCACCCGGCGCACCACTGGTCACTCGGCATTGTGTCCCGTCCTCAGCGGTGGTGGAGGGCTGTACTGGCGTCTTCCGGGCGGGCCTGTTTGTGTGACTGACCCACAGGGGTGGGGCACCGGGCCTGCCGGCCCGGTCCGGCAGTGCGTCGCCTCCGGAGGCCGGACCCTGCCCGGTGGTGGTGCGCGCCGCTGCGGCCTCCTCCTGGCGCCCCCTCCGCTTCGCTCCGGGGCTGCGGGCTTCGCCCTTGCGCATACCCCCGGCGGGCTCCTCCGGACCCCCGCCCGCCGGGGCCCGAATCCAGCGGGCGGGGACTTGTGGCCCTCAACCAGAACGGCTGCCTGTGCACAGCGCGTCTGCGGGCCGGAGCAGGGCAGGGTGCCTCAGCAAGGGGGGTCATGCAGCGGAGATTTCGGCCATAACTGGAGAAAAGGCAGCTTCAGTGGTCGGCAGGACTGTGTCCCCCTCCAGCCGGCCGGGGAAGGTCTGTGACTGCATGTGGCGGCTTCATGACATGGGTCAGGACTTGTAGGCGTGCGGGGTTGAGGAGTTGACGCCTTCGGCGTGGCCTGCTGAAGCAGGCTCAGAGGTTTCCAGAGACCAGGGATGCTCTTTAGGTAAGAGGACTTCGAAAAGAACGCCACGTGACCTGCAGTTTTGCATTTCCTAATGTCGGTGGCCGCCGACATTAGAAGGCCCTGAGTGTCGACGACTGTCGGCACCGGCAGGGGAAAGTTGCGGATAGACACAACTTTACACAGAAACATGCGCCTGTCCGCAACTTTCCCCTGCTCGGCCAACACCCACTCGAGGTCCTCCGGAAGGCCCTGCTCCGATCGCACCCCCTCGGCGATGCAAGAACACCAAGAGTCAGCCGAGAGGCGCGCAGCCCCCTGCGCTGGGCAGGAAGAGGCGGTTTGTGCGGAGCCTGAGGCTGCGCCTCCAGGGCGCGCACCCACAGGGCCTGGGCGGCCACCGCCATTCGAGTCTCGCCGAGAGGATGCCCCCTCGTCTGCGTCGACTGCCGGCGGCGGCCGACACAAACTTGCGTCGGACAGCAACTCTCCGGCGCGTAACATGCGAATGAGCGCAACTTTTGCCGTACAGTGCGCAGCACCTGTACGTGAAAGGATCATCTACATGGGAGAAGCGGCACGGCCGCTGCGCGGACGTCGCGCGAGGCCACCATCCCAACAGCCCAGGGCTATCCGGCCGGTCAGTACAGACGGTGGTACAGACCTTGCCCGGCGGATCGCGGAGCAGTTCGGCAAGGGGCCCGTCCATGAGGTCAAGACCGTCGTCTACCGCCGGCCTCCTCACGACATGCTCGGTGCCGACGGGTACTCCCTGGTCAGCAACTACTTCCTGCGTCGTGTCCTGCCGTACTGCCTGATGCACAACATCATCAGCAAGCTGCAGGCTGCGGTCCTGTCAAACATGATCGGCAGACAGAAGAAGGGGAAGATCGAGGCGACTCACGCCGAGATCGCGGCCGAACTCGGTGTGAAGCGCACCAGCGTCGGCCACGCTCTCGATGCCTTGTGCGAGAAGAACCTCGTGCGCAAGGTCAAGCGGTCCTCCTATCAGCTCAACCCCCGCGTCGCGTATAACGGGAACGGCCAGGAGCAGCACGACTTCCTGGCCGAGCTGCGGGCACTCGCCTTGGACTCCAAGTTCCCCGACGAACTCGCGCCCGAGCTCAGCCTGTTCCCCAGGTCTGAGGTCGGCTGACCGAAGGGACTCGCCATGCTGTTCCAGACCACCGGGCTGCTCGGCATGCTCCACCAGCTGCAGCTCACCCCGACGGCGATCGATGTCCTCTCGGTGATGGTCGAGCACCAGGACCCCGGGGGGAACGTCGGGATGAAGCAGTCCGAGATCGACGAGATCCTCGGCGTCGGACAGGCCTCCATGAGCCGCGCCATGGCCCTGCTCGTCGAACGCGGCATCGTGCTGCGCTCCGGCGGCGGCCGCGGGCACCGTTACGCCCTCAACCCAGCCGTGGCCGGCTACGAGTCACAGACCGAGCTGGAAAAGGCCATGACCGAACAGCTCGCTGTCGGCGGTCCGCCCCCCATCAAGGTTCCCGGCTACGCCAAACGCCCGCCCAAACAGGGCAAGGGCGGCCTCCACGCCGTCGCCTGATCCCCGTCAGGACGCAGAAGGCCCCGGCGGTTGCCGGGGCCTTCTGCACCTGTACGCGAAAGTGCGTCACTCCAGTATGCACCGTCCCGGCCCTCGTACGCCTCTGGTCACCGAGGTCGTCGCCCGGAATGCGTAGGCACGGAGCACGCCGCCCCCCCCGTCCCGCAGTTCTGCGGACACGGGCCGCTCCGCCGCCTCCCCATCGGCTGCCTCGGCGTCTGCATCAAAGGGGACTGCAGGCCCGTTCGCAGGTCGCATCCCGGTTCAGCCTCTCGCCTACGTCATGCGTCCGGGGTCAGGCTTCCGCCTTACCCGCCCGGCGCCGTTATGCCTGGAAGGACCCAGGAAGTCTCGCAGTAGATCTCAGAGGCCATGGCCCAGTCGGCGTAGGCAATCAACTCCTCGCCGTCCGGCCTTCAAGCTGTGATCGCCCACCTGTGTCAGGGAGGAGAGATGGGTCCGAGACGCGCTGGCATGCTGGCCGCTTCAGGCATGGGAGTCCCGGACGCGCCAGGGAGCAGCCAGATGGCCAGCGGCGCGGGGCGCCTGTTACAGCAGGAATTCCTGGCGCACCCAGTCCAGGTGGGCTCTGTATTCCTGGCGCACGTAGCTGCGGGGACGGGCCGACCACCGGCTGTCTGCCGCCGGTACGGGCCCGGCACTGCATCTGTGGCGTCGGTCCCAGGCGACGAGGTTGTTGGCCGCGGCCAATGCCTCGATGAGGACGTCGTCGGACGCGAAGTCGTCCATCGCGAGCGCATAGCGGTCATAGAGCGCCGCGGATCGTAGAAGGAAGTCGCGGGTGCGTCGGGGGTCCTCTGTTCCGGCGCTCTGGTCGGCACGGAGGAGGGCCTGCAGGGTGTTCACTGCATCCGCGTGCTGTTCCAGATCCTCAGCGTGGTCGTAGACGGCCACGTCCGGGTCCGCTATCTGGCCTGCGGGGCGTTCCTGCCTCAGGGCGGCGCGGAACGCGTGTCTGGTGTCCACCACGGCGTGGAGCCGGTCGCCCACTGTCCTGCCGAGCTCGGTGTGGGCGGTAAGCGAGTCACGGGCCTGCTGGACGATGAACTCAGCGTTGCCGGAACGCTGTGTGTCCTCCAGCGAGACTCGGAGGTCGTGGAGGGCATCGACGAGGCGCTCGTCGGGCGGCGCGGCAGAGACCAGAGTGTTCAGGACCTGGTCCTGGCCGAGGAGACCGGCGGCCGAGGCGAGGGGGACAGCCAGCAGCTGCGACCCGTCAGGTGCGTCCATGTGCTCGGTGACCGCAGCGGAGTGCAAAGCACACGCGGTGACCAAGTTGACGTAAGACAGCGCAGTGCCGGCGGCCTGGGAATGGTTCTGTCTGGGTGTCCATGTCGAAGGATGCTGCGCAAGGTACCACACGGTCAGCTCCCCGGCCCAAAAGACACATCCTTCCCATGTCGAGCCGAAGCGGAGTTGTCTCATCTGCTGCAAGGCCTCGTCGATGTCCATACGCACGACGGTAGTTGGCTCCGTGCTCACCAGGAAGCGCCAGCCCGCTGTCGGCGCGGGTAGCGGCACCACCACGTTGACGACCGGTGAGAACTCTTGGCCGATGCCCTGCTGACGGGGCCGGTCGACGACACGGCAGCGAGAGAATGACCGTGCAGCTGGGCCTGCAACGGATGCTGCCCCGTGCTGGCGCTCTCGTGCGCATCCACGCCCCCTGCACCCTGGCTTCGTGTTGCTCGGTGTGCCGGCGCCCAGCATCGCCAACTGCGCTGCCACCTTCGGTCACACCCCGTGACGGTACGCGGACGACAGCACGGTGAAGGCCCAGTACCTCGCGAACCCGGTATTGCTCGATCTGTCGGAAGTGGCGTTGTCGCATACTTCGTGGGGCGCCCGTCTCAGCATCTCCTTGGGCAGGCGTTTCTCGCACCGTCGCGCCTACTCCTCCACGGCTGTAGCTGCTGTCCACAGAGGCTGCATCCTGAGCGCGCGCGGGGCCCGCCGACCAGCAACAGCGAAGCCCCCGATCATCCGCGCTTGGTCGGCCTTCACGCTGTGCCGGTCCCGAGGGGATGGCCCGCACATGCTGCGGCCCCGGGCGCCGGGCGCGGTACCAGGGGCCGCTGACAGGCACGAGTCCCGTGGGGTCTTGCTCGACCCGTGCACGCGTCACCTCACCCAACGCCCGCCACAGTCGGCAGGACACGCTCCACGTCAACGCCCGCACCTGCTCTTGTCGCCTGACACGATGCTTCGCATGCAGCCGCTGCCGGAACCGTGCCCCGCCGATCTCATCCCCGACGCTACAGGCATCGACGCCTTCAACGCCGCCTACAGGCAGGCCAAGCAGCAGGACACCGTGTTCATCGCTGTCGAACTTCAGGTAGGCGGGTGGACGGTCAAGGCCGACACGCTCACCGCTGGGCCGCACCATCTCATCGACGACTCGGTGTACGACGCCGTCCGTGCCGCGGTCATCCACCTGATCCGTTCGCGAGAGATTCGCCCGGATTCTTCGGCAGGACCGGTGTACTTCGTGCTGTACGACGTGGAGAGCGAGCAGCGGGCGCGTGAAATCGCCGCCGCGCTGCACGCGGCGCTGTACGAGGACCTTCAGCCGCTGGCACATGCCGTCCCCTTGCCCTGAAGCGTCACCGCGTCCCGGATTGTCCGGACCGTCGTGGTGAGGTGACGGATCAGCTGACGGGTTGGGCGTGGGCCGCGTGCCAGGCGTCCCAGATGTCGCTGCGGAGCCGACCTCGATCGGGAACGTCCATGCCTTGTTGCTTGGCCCACTGCCGCACTTGGGCAACCGGCGGGTTCGCGGCCGGTGGCGAGGGATCCGGTCGGCGGCGGGCGGGGACGGCTGGGCGGGACAGCGGCTGGGGCAGGTGGTCGCGGGAGGTGGCGGTGAAGCCGCGGCGTTCGAGAATCCGCCGGCGTTTGTGGTGCATGCGCTCCAGCCAGGGCACGTCGGCGTCGAGGTAGTCGTGGGCTTCGACGTGGGACTTCCTCGTCTCGGTGTTTCGCATGATCCGCCCGACCTGCTGAATGACCCGGCCCTTGAAGGAGATCGGGCTGATGAGGAAGAGGGTGTCGAGTCTGGGGGCGTCGAAGCCCTCCCCGGCGAGCTTGTCGATGGCCAGCAGCACCAGTGGGCTGCCCGTCTCGTCGGTCAGGCGGGCGCGGACGCGGGCCCGCTCGGCGGGCGGGATGCCGCCGTGCAGGAGCAGAGGTTCGATGCCGTGGGCCGCGAGGGCGGTAGCGAGCTGGTGAAGGTGCTCGACGCGGTTGCTCAGGGCCAGGCTGCATCGGCCGCGCCGGGAGGCGTCGGCGATGTCTGCTGCGATCTGGGTGTTGCGGTCGGAATTCGAGGCGAGCTCGGTGTAGATGGCTTGGTAGGAAGCGCCGTCCTTGCCTGGCTCGTCGCTGGTGAAGGAGGTGACGTGTACGACGAGGTGCTTGGCGAAGGTGCTGGTGTCGGCGATCTCGTGCCGGATAGGCCCGCACTGCATCGTGATCAGCGGGTCCATCTGATCGGCCCGGTAGGGGGTGGCCGACAGGCCGATCCACCGCTCAGCGCGGGTCTTGCGGATCGCAGCCTCCGCGCCCTGCGCGCCCACGGCGTGGCACTCGTCGACCACGACGAGTCCGTATCCGTCCAGTAGTCCGTCGGGGGCGTCGCGATGGCTGAGCGTCTGCAGCATGATCAGGTCGACTACGTGGCCGCGGCGGTCCTTGCCCGCGCCCAACGAGCCGACGCGGCCGCCACCGAGGTCGAGGAACGTGGCGAGCCGGTCCTGCCACTGCAGGAGCAGCTCGGAGCGGTTGACGATGATCGCGGTCGGGGTCTGGTGGTGTGCGATCAGCGCGCAGGCCATCACCGTCTTGCCGGAGCCCGGCGGCGCGACGAGCACGCCGCTGGTGTGGTCCGTGACCGCGTCGACGGCCTGGCGCTGGACGTCGGTCAGCTCGCCGGTGAATCGGGCCTCGATAGGCGGGAGGTCTGGGAGGTCGCTGGTGATCGTGAGTGTGCCGCCGGCGGCGGCGATGAGCTGGGTGGCCTCATCCGCCAAGCCGCGCGGTAGGTTCAGCCAGTCCGGGTCGGTGGCGTCGAAGGAGCAGACGAAGCGCGGGGTGTCCCAGGTGGAGTACCGCTGGCTCTGGCGGCGGTAGAACTCTGGGTTGTGGAACGACGCCGTGTGCTTGAGCGCCGCGAGCAAGGCGGCTGGCAGGCCCTTGGTCGAGATCGCGAGCATCGCCGACAGCCTCGCTTCGACGAGGGCGGGCGCCTTGCCCAGTGCACGTCGGCGGGGCTTGGGCGGCAGGGTCGGCGCGGTCGCCGACGGGCCTGCTTTGACCTCGCCGAGCTTGTCGGTGAGCGCCTCGACCTCGGCTGGGGAGAGTCGCTCGATCAGGGACAGGTGTGCGAACTGGTCCGGGTGCGGCTCCCAGGTCTGCGGGTCGACGAAGACCGTGGTGCCCTTCAGCCGGGAGACGCCCTGGAGCGGGAGCGCGATCAGGTTGCCAAAGCGGGCGTTGCCCTTGGCGTTCGTCGGCAGCAGGTCCTGGGCGGGGAAGAGGCGGTCGTAGCTGGACAGCGTCATCTGCCCGCGGGCGTCGATCGCCCGCCGCAGCAGCGCCATGCCCAAGGACCGGGCTGTGGCCGCGGCAACGGGGGCGGTGAAGAAGGTCCACACGTGCGCGCCAGCCCCTGAGCGGGAGATCTCCACCAGGGCGGGAACGCCGGAGTCGTGGCAGGCGGCGGCGTAGGCGGCGGCATCGCCGCGCCAGTCGCTGCCGTCCTTTCCATCGAAGTCGACCGCCAGGAGCCGGCAGGTGTCGTCGGCGAGCAACGGGTACAGCCCCAGGTGGGTCTCCCGGGAGCCGGGCTCGGGGCGGGAGAGGTGGTTGTAGACGGCCCTGTCGGTCAGCGGCCAGAACACCCGCTCGGCGTCGTTCTTGTTCCTGGCGAAGGGGTTGTCCTCGGCGGGGCTCCAGCCCGTCCGGCCCGTCTTCGTGCTCACCCACCGGGTGGCGTAGACGTCCTCGCGGCCGGCGAACAACGCCCGGAACAGGGCGATCTTCGCCTCCGTCCCGGAGGTCGCGTCCGCGTACGGCAGACCGCCTTCGCCTCGCGCGACGGTCGGCGCCATGGGCTCGGGGACCCGGGGTAGCACTTGCGGGACCTTGACGGTGAGCATGCCCAGCTGGGTACGCAGGCGCTCGTTCTCAGCTTGGCGCTCGGTGAGTTTCGCTCGCAGTTCGGCGTTCTCCTCGAGCGCCACATCGAGCCGGATGCGCAGTTCGGCCGGGTCGTTGCAGTCGTGCCAGTCCTCCACGCCTCCATGATCCGGATTCGTGTCCGGGGGGGGGGCCAATTTGCTGAGATCCCACCCTGTGCCATGGGCCGATCGAGCCGATGTGGCCTACCTGCCCGGCGCTGGTTCGCCAGCAGCCCAGGCTTGCGCGGCCGCGAGGTTCGGCGCGGTGCCTTCGGGCATGTACGCGAAGCCGTCCCAGGGCTCCAGGACCCGCGGCTCCTCGGGTCGCACGTGGGTGGCACCGCCGCCGACGGGCCGGTGCCGGCGGTAGACGTCCATCGGCGCACACCTGCGCCGCAGGCACGGGGCGAGTGGGTCGTCGGGGTCGATGCTCGGGACCGCGCGGGACGGCTGGTCCGGCGGTCCAGGACGGGCGTGCCTGCCCACAGTCGTGCCCTGCCCCTTCTACTCGTATGACCAGGCGCGGCCGGTGGCCTCGACCGTCGTGCGGTACTCCTCGACGGGGATCGGTTTCACGCCGGGCCGCATCCGGTTCAGCAGCACAAGACCGTCAAGGTGGTCGATCTCGTGGGCGATGAGCCTGGCCTTGCCCCGCTCGTAGACCGCGGTCGCGGGGCTGCCGTCCAGTGTCACCGTCTCCACGGTGATCCGCAGCAGTCTCGGGACCGGGGCTCGTACGTCGAAGAACGACAGGCACCCTTCGAACTTCTCGTCCATCTCCTCGGAGACAGCGGTGATGCGGGGGTTAAGCAGCACGATCAGGTCGGCCGCGGGCGGCTGGACGACGGCTGCGGACCGGCCGATGCCGATCTGCGGGGCGGCTAGGCCCAGGCCCTTGCCGGAGAAATCGTGCGCGCGGCGATACGTTCCATGGCGTCCAGACGTTGGCCGACAACGGTGTCCGCACCTCGAACCCGTTCTTCTCCAGGGCATCGCGTAGCCGGCCGCGAGACTCCGGTTCGTCCATGCCGTACACCACGATCAGGCCGGACCAGTTCTCCGATCGAATGGCGAACTCGGGGATCTTCAGCTGGTCTATGAGTCGGCTCACCGCTTCGATGACGCGGTTGAGGTCGCCGATGTGTACTGGATCTCGTGACCCGTCCCCGCGGACGATGTGATGCGGGTAGCGGGCTGGCTTGTTGAAGAAGTCGACGAGCCATTTGCCGTCCATGCCAGCCTCCGGGTGGTCAAGGTCTGCAGGTCATTGTGCGCGGCGGGGTGGTCGAGCAGTGAGGGACAGGGCGTGTGCGCGGACGGCGGGGTCGGTTGCCAGGGCCGCATCGGCGAGGAGGTGGAGGCGCCAGTACAGCTCCAGGCGCTGATGGGCGGCTGGAGCGGCCCAGGGGGCGAGTACGGCCTGCGGTGAGAGCAGGCGTAGGCGTACGGCGAGGCGGGCGCGGTCGGAGATCGGGTCGCCGAAGGCGGCGAGTTCCCAGTCCAGCAGGAGCCGGACACCGGCTGTGGTGCGGATGAGGTGTCCGGGTTGGAGGTCGTGGTGGAGGAGGCGTGGCTCGATGTCAAGGTTCACTCGGTCGAGGTCTCGGCGGAGGGCTGCTGCAGCGGTAGCGAGATCGGGTGCTTTGGCCGTGTAGAGGTTCAGGCGGTCGTGGAGGTAGTGGCGCCAGGTGGGGTGGCGGGTTGCTCCGGCGAGGCGCCCGAAGTGGGTTCCGCGGATGGCATGGACGGCGGCGAGCGGGGCGGCGAGGTCATCCAGGAACTGTTCGGCGGGGACGGGCTGGGCCTGGACGGCGCTCTGCGCGGTCCAGGCCGGCTGCCCCTCTGCATCGGCGTCGAGCAGGTGGGGGCTGGGGGCGCGGTGGTGGGTGAGCAGTGCGAGGGCGGCGGCTTCGTTGGCTGCGCGGGCGGGATCGCTGTAGTGCTTGAGGATGTACGGCTCGCGTCCGCCGATGTACCAGACGCGGTTGGCCTGGCCGGTGGTGATTTCGGTGGCGCCGTCGGGGACGCGGCCGTCTTTCCTCCCCACGGTCAGGCGATGTCGCCGAGGTAGCGGGTAGGGGACTCGTCGTGGGCGAGGTCGGCGATCAGGGTGCGCAGACCGTGGGGCAGCAGGTTGAGGCCGGGCACCTTCTCCAACTCCACCCACTCCAGGCCGGTCTGCACGTCGTCTTCGGCGTGGCCCCCGAGCTTGTCCGGGTCACCCTCGGGCCGGCACAGGAAGATCGCTTCGACTCGGTGGTCCTCTGGGGCGCCGCCGTGGTTGGCGCCGATGTACTCGCGCAGCCACAGCAGACGCTCGGGTGTGACGTCCAGGCCGGTCTCCTCGCGGACTTCGCGGCGGACCGTAGTGCCGAGGGTCTCGCCGGGGTGCTGGCCGCCGCCGGGCAGGAAGTAGCAGTCCTGGCCCTCCCAGTGAGCGCGCTGGAGCAGGACGCGGCCGTCGTGGAGGACGACGGCCTTGGCCGCATTGCGGATGGTCGCGGTAACGGTTTCGGCCACAGGGGCTCCCACGTGTGATCGGGTGTCGGGGTGTTCAGCGTTCAGTCTTACCGAAGCCGAGACGGCGTCCGGTGGTCTTGGCCCAGATCAGCCGCCAGGGCCCGGCCAGCCGGACGAAGGGCTGGAGGGGGCTGGCCGCGACGAGCACGATCGGCCGCGCTGCGGCAGAGCGCGGTGGTGGCCCGGTGGTGGCGGGCGTGGTGACGCGGTGGTGCAGGGCCGGTGCCAGGGCGAGCAGCCGGGCGGTGGTGAGGGGACCGTGCAGCAGGACACCGACTACGGCGAGCCCAGCCCACAGGGGACCGGCCCACCAGGCGCTGGCCACGGCGGCGGCCAGCAGCGGAGCGCCGAGCAGCCAGGCCGCTTCGTCCGCCCACTCCCGCAGTATCAGGGCGGTCCTGGCCAGGCGGGAGAGGCCGCTGGGCAGGTGGGCGACGGCTCGGGCGTGCCGGTCAGGTCGGGCGGAGGCGGTGAACGCGAGCGCGTGGAGGTTGGTCAGGCCGGTGGTGTCGGTGTAGGGCTCGTCCAGGACCAGGGCGGCGGCCGGTGCGAAGTCGGCGCCGAGCAGGGAGAGACGGTGCCCTGTGCCGAGGTCTTCCATCGGTTCGGGAAAGCCGCCGAGCCGGCGCAGGGCGGGGAGGTGGACGGCCATGCCGCAGCCGACGGCGTAGACCATCGGCCGCAGCCACAACCGGACCGTCTCCGGGAGCCGGGAGCGGGTGAGCCACTGGTGGAGGCGTACGCGGGCGAGTTCGATGCCGAGGGAGCGCCGCAGTTGGTAGACCCACTCCTCGGTCAGCAGCAGGCCGGCCAGGCCGCGCGGGAAAGGGCGGCGAGCTAGCAGCGGGAGCCTCTGTTGCTGGATCAGCGCCGGCATCCGGCCGGAAGAGGCCCGGTGTTCGGTGGCGGCGTCGGCGAAGGCGGTCAGGGTGGCCCGGTCAGGGACGGCGTCGGCGTCGTACACCAGGACGAAGGTGTCGTGAGCGTGGGTGTCCTCGTGCCAGCCGAGCGGCCCGAGTACGTCGGGCAGGTGGTCGAGGGCGAAGTTGAGCTGTCCGGGCTTTCGGCCTCCGACGTCGGGCTGGTGCAGATGCACCAGCGGCAGACCCTCGATGTGGTCGGCGGTCAGGGCGGTCACGATGTCGGCGGTGCTCGGCTCGGCGTCGAACAGCTTGGTCAGCACCGCCAGGCGTTCGCCGCACGGGACGGCATTGACGGTCTCAGTGACGGCCTGGCAGCGGGAGGCGGGGAACAGGCCCCGCAGCTGGGCTGCCGTCAGCGTGGACAGCGAGGCGAGCTCCGGCAGCCGGCGGCGGTGCTGGGCGCGGGCGGTGTGCTCGCGTTCGGTGGTGATGACCACGACGGCCGCGCGGTCAGCAGGGTAGTCGAGGCCGGTGAACGCCGCGATCGACTCGGCGGCGACGGCCTGTTCGCGGAGCATCGGCAGCAGCACCACCAGCCACGGCGTCTGTCCGTCCACGTCGGCGGGGCGGTGCGCGGGGGCGGACAGCAGCCAGCGCACACTCGCCTCGACCGCGAGGGCGGCCCAGACCGCGCGGGCCAGCAGCCCGGTCACGAGAACCGGCACCACGATGTCCAACCACACCTCGGCGGCGCTCACGCTTCCCCCAGCAGCCGGTAGACGGCACGCATGCTGTCGGCGACTCGTGGCCAGGCGAAGCACTCGGCCCGCTCCCGTGCGGCCGCACGCCGTGCGGTGTGGTCGGCGGTGTCCAGCTCGGCAAGGAGCTTGTCGGCGGTGTCGGCTGCGGCCGCCGCGTCGGCGGGCGGGACAAGGACGGCGGCCGGGCCCTCGCCGGCGTAGTGCCGGATGCCGCCGATGTCCGTGACGACGGCCGGGGTACCGCAGGCGAGGGCTTCCAGCAGTGCGTTGTTGGCGCTCGCCCCGGTCAGGGGCAGCAGCAGGAACGCTGCCCGCCGGTACAGGGCGATCAGCTCCTGTTCGCTGATCCCTTCCAGGATGCGGGCGGCCGGGTGCCAGGGGCGCGAGGCGGCCTGCCGGGTGACGACGGTCAGTTCGATGCCCGCGCCGTGGCGGCGGTGCAGGAGGTCGTGGACGGCGTCGAGGGTGTCGAAGTCGCGCAGCCACCAGCCGACGGTCAGCACCAGCGGCCGGCCGGGCTGCGGCGGTGCGCCAGCGGGGGTGAAGGCGGCGGTGTCGATGCCGTGCGGCACCAGGTGCACCCGCTCAGGTGGGAGCAGGTCGCAGAAGAACGCCTGCTGGTGAGGGTCGAGGACGATGATCTGCTCGGCCCGCGGGGCCAGGGACCGCCACACCTTGACCGGCAGCAGCCGGGCGAGCTGGTCGGGCGGCTGGTGGTAGGTGATGGCGGTCGGCGCGGTGCGGTGGCGGGAGAGCCAGAACTGCTCGTCCCCGTAGAGGACGTGCGCCGGCTGGCGGGAGGCGAGGACGCGCAGGTCGGTGGCGAAGTGATCGGCCGGGTAGAACGGGAGCGGGCAGCGGGGGCCGAGGAGGCGGTGGGCGGCGGTGAAGGCCCGTCGTGTGCCCGGGTGGCGGGGCGGGGTGATACGGCGGACTTCGGGGAGGTGGTCCAGGAGGCGGTCGTAGCCGCCGTGGGCGGTGTGCCAGGGCACGCGGACGACGGAGGCGATCACGTGCGTCCCCTTCCTGTTGCGGGCAGTAGACCGAGCCGGCGCAGCTGCGGGGTGATGGCGGCGGGCCGGTCGAGGCGCACCACGGTCAGGCCGGCCGTGTTGTCGGGGTGGAGGCGGGCGGACCAGCGGCGGCGGTGACGGTGGTGGTGCATGGGGCCCCAGCGCAGGATGGAGTCCGCAGCTAGCAGGTGGCGGTAAGTCTCCCGGTTTCCGGCGAACAGTTCTTCACCGGTGGCGGCCCGGCGCAGTGAGCGGTTGACCAGCCGGGGCAGGCATACGCGCAGCGGCAGGTCGAGCCACAGGACCAGCTCGGCGCGGTCCAGGAGCATCTCGGCGACTTCGCCGCCGTAGTTGCCGTCCGCGATCCAGGCCGGTCCGGCGAGGCGGTGGCGGACGCCCTTGTGGAAGACGGGGGTGTCCAGGGGGGTCCAGTTCGGTCCCCAGAACAGTTCGTCGAGGTCGATGCGGGGCAGGCCGGTGTGGGCGGAGACCGCTGCGGCCAGCGTCGACTTGCCGGAGGCGACCGGCCCGACCAGGGCTATGCGGCTGACAGTCACGTGAGCCTCCTCGTCACCGCGTCGGCGACCTTCTCCAGCAGGCCAGGGCTGTGCACGCCGGCCGTGACCTGGAGGACGGGCACCGTGGCGGCGAGGCTGCCGATGAGGGCGGCGGCCTGGCGGGCCAGGTCGTCCACGGGCCGGGTCCGGACGGCGAACCAGGGCTCGAGCCAGTCCTCGTCGTGCGGGGTGCAGCACACGGCGGCAAGGGCGGTGCGGGCCCGATCGGACGTGAGGAGGCGGCTGCTCAGGGCCTGGTCGTCGTCGTGGAGGCGGGGGACGACGACGAGCCGCAGGGGCGCTGCCTCCCGCACGCGGGCGGAGAAGGCATGGGCGAACTCGCGTGGGGTCAGGGCCGCTTTGCGGGCGCTGCCGAAGGCTCCGGGCAGACTGTGCGGGTTCGGCAGGACCTCGCGCGGGGCCAGTGCGGACAGGGTGCCCCCGCCGATCCGGACGGAGATCGGCACCCCGGCCACCATGCCCGCGCCGGCAGTCACCAGGGCACGGTCGGAGGCGATCAGGTCTGCTCCGTGGTGGGCAGCCAGCGCGGTGAGCACGGTGGTCTTGCCCGCCCCGGAGGGGGCGGCGATGAGCACGCCGTGGTCGTCGAGGGCGGCGGCCGCGGCGTGGAAGGAGGTCCAGCCACGGCTCTCGGAACATCGCAGGACGACCTCGCGGACGACGCGCATCAGGTACCGCTCGCCGCGCTCGGCCCCGGGCTTCAGCAGCACCGTCTGCCGGCCCGCCGCGTCCCGGGCATAGAGGTGGTCCAGGGGTAAGTGTGTGTCGGGCCCGGGCCACCACCAGGTGGTCCCGTCGAGCTGGCAGCGGCGGTACGGCTCCCCGCGGAACGGCACCACGGTCACCGACGCGGCCCCCGCGACGCGGACCATCCGGTCCTGGAAGAGGGCCGCGTCGTGGCGGACCCGAACTGCCGTCTCCTCCCCGCACGCTGGGGCAAGCTGGTGTTCGGGGACGAAGGCCCGAAGGTACCGTCCCTGGGCGGCGTCGAAGGCGGCGTCGGTGACGACGTGGAAGCGGTGTCCAGCAAACAGCACGGTGGCCCTCTTCGGGCCGGTCATGACCGGCACTCCACCCGGGCCGCGGGCACGGAGGGACCCAAGGGGGCGGAGGCGAGGAGTTCCTCGCGCGTTCCGTTCACCAGGCGGCGGGCGATGTCGATGCCCATCTTGACCGCGTGGTCCATGTTGCCGATCTCGTAGCGCCATGTCCCGAACCGGCCCCGGGGGTAGATGCCGCGCTCTTCCATCCACGGCATCACCTGCGCCAGGGCCTCGTCCCGTTCCAGGGTGGGCACCGGGTATGCGTACGGGATCACCTCGACATGGGCGCTGGCGAGCGGCGCCCGGGCCGGCACCAGGCCGTGACGGCGAAGCGCCTGGTCGCACGAGCGGACCAGAGCATCGCGGTCGAGGCCCTGGCCCGCGGTGAGGGAGGTCTCGGTCATCCAGGCGCTGTAGGCGCCCACCTCCGCGCCGGGGACGTTGGCGGGCGCGTACTTGCTGAAGTTCGTGGCCCGGTAGAAGGGCACGTCGGGCTGCGGGAAATACAGCCACGACCGCGCGTCGGTGGTCGGTGCCCGGTAGCCCAGGCCGACCATGGCCACGGTGGTGTGCCGCAGGCTCTGGGCGGCCGACCGGAGCGGGGCCGGGCAGGTAGCGGTCATGGAGGCGAGCCGGTCCAGCGGTCCGGTGGCCACCAGGCGGTCGTAGCCGATCCTCTCGCCGCCGGCGAGGGTGACGGCGCGGGCTGCCGTATCGACGGCAACCGCGCGGACCTGGGTGCGCAGGCGGTCGGCGTCGATACGGGCGGCGAGGCGGCGCCAGATCTCGCCGGTTCCGCCGGACGCGGGGAAGGCGAAGGTGGCGTTCGGGCCCCACGGCCGCGCGGGTGGGGCGGTGCCGACGAACGCGGCAAGGATTTCCTCAACGTCTACGGGGGCCACCCGCTCGGCCACCCACGCCGAGCCCATGTTCTCAAGCGGCGTCGCCCAGACCTTGGTGTTGTACGGGGCGAAGAAGCGGTCCACCAGGGCCTGGCCGTACACCGTGACCAGCCACGTCGCGAAGTCCGCCGGAGCTGCGGAGTCCCCGCGGGCGTCGGGGCGCGCCGTGAGGAGATCGCGCAGGCAGGCCGTGGCGTCCTTCGGCGGGAGGTGATGGAGGTGCTGCTGGAAGGGGTAGGGCATCCATCCGTCGCCGTAGCGGATGTAGGAGGAGCGGTCGTGGTGCAGCAGCTCCTCGTCGGTGAAGAGCTCGGCCAGCAGCCGGTCGAACTCGCCGAAGTGGGAGAAGACCACGTGGCCACCCAGGTCCCAGGTGAACCCGGCCTCGTCCACCACGGAGGAGGCGAGCCCGCCCGGTGCGGAGGCGGCCTCCAGCAGCAGGAAGTTGCTGTGGCCGAGGCGGGTCAGCTCGTCGGCGCAGGCCAGACCGCATGGCCCGGCCCCGAGTATGACGATCCGGCCGCAGTCCGGCGTGTGCGCGGAGCGGGGCATGGTGCCCTCCTTCGATCGGCAGACAACGTGGACACGCCCAGCCCACGGGCTGGCGGCGTTGCGACGGCGCGATTCAGCTCAGGCGTGCAGCAGCAGGATCGCTGCCCGCCGAGGGGGCGAACGTTCATGTCGGTGGGGGGCCGGCCGAGGGGCCCGGTGGCGGTGTCGGACTGTGCAGCAGGGTGCTCAGCGAGACGGAGCAGGCCGGATCCAGCAGTGCGCGGACGGCGGCCTCCAACCGGGCCGGATCCGCGCCGAGGTGGTCGACGCCGGCACGGGTGAGCTCGGCGGCGAGCCGACCCTGCAGGAACGCTTCATAGCGGTGGCGGGCCACCGTGACAGCCAGGGCCTCTACCGATCCGACCTCCTTGCGCCGGACGGTCTGCTTCGGCCCGCTGCCGTAGGTCATCCACACGACCAGATGTCGGGCTGTCTCGTCGTACGCGACCCGGAAGGGCATCTGCTCGGACGGGGTCTCACCCACGGAGGTCTCCTTCGGGGTACGGGAGCCGGCACACGACCTGTTTGCCAACCGGAGTGGGGCGCACGGTCCAGCCGGGTGCCAGGATGTCCACCAGCCCCAACCCCCGCCCGTCTTCCGCCTTCTCGTCGTCGAGTGCGATCGGGCGGCGGCTGGGCAGTCGGTCCCCCATGGGGTCGTGGACCTTCACCGTTACGCCGCTCTCTTCGGCGTCGATCTCCACGACCAAGGGGGCGTGGTCCCCGCAGGCCCGTACCGCGTTTCCGATCAGCTCCGAGGCGATGAGCTGGGCCGCGTCGCTGATGCCCCCGCCCAGGCCGGCCGCGCAGAGCGTCTTGTCGGCCAGGGCGCGCAGGGACCGCAAATGGGCGGCCGAGGCGTTCATGTGGACGGCGAACCCGGCCTGACGGACTTGCAGGTAGAACCCGGGCGTCGACGCTGTCGATCCGTCTACCAACACGGCTGCCTCCAACCCGCGGCACGACACCGCACGGCGCCGAGCAACTAGCGCACCGCAACGGCTAGTTGACCGAGCGTGCCCATCGGCTGTCGAGCATCTACCCTTTCGCGGGTAGGTCGCAACCTTTCTGCCTAATCTCGCCATGGAATCCCGTGAACTGGGTCGTGTTGCTGCCCGGGGCGGTGCGACACTGCGCATATGCCGCACCAGCCTGTTGAGCCCACCGTCCGCCGGCGGCGCCTGGGCCAGACACTGAAGAAGCTCCGCAACGACGCCGGCATGACCCTCGAGGACGCCGCCGTCGCCATGGGCTGGAAGGTGCCCAAGCTCTCCAAGATCGAGAACGCCCGGCAGAACATCCGCCCGGCCGAGGTCACCGCCCTGCTCAAGGCGTACGGCGTCACGGATCCGGAGGTCTTCACCGCGCTGGAGAACCTTGCCAAGGACGCGGGCAAGAAGGGCTGGTGGCAGACCTACAGCGGTGTCGTCTCCCCGGCGTACGCGGACTACATCTCGCTGGAGGACGACGCGGAGCACATCCGCGAGTGGGCGCCGCTGGCCATCCCCGGACTGCTGCAGACCGCCGCGTACGCGCGCGAGACCATGACCGCGACCAGCGAGACGCGCACGCCGGAGGAGATCGTCGCTCTCGCCGAGGTCCGCCAGGCCCGGCAGGCGGTCCTGACCCGGCCCGGGAACCCGCTGCATCTGTGGGCGATCATCCACGAAGCCGCCCTGCACACCCGCTTCGAGGTCCGGCCGGCCACCATGCGCGAGCAGCTGCGCAAGCTCCTCGACGTCTCCGAGTTGCCGAACGTGACGGTGCAGCTCATGCCGGTGGACTCCACCGCGCACCCGGGGATGTTCGGCGGCTTCGGCCTGGTCAGCTTCCCCGGCCCCACCCCAGATGTCGTGCTGTTGGAGAACCTCAGCGGAGCTACCTACGTTGAGGGCGACGGTGCGCAACCCTTCGCCCACGCGGTCGAGCGCATCCGCGCCGCGGCCCTGTCGGTGGAGGACACACTCGCACGGATCACCAAGTTGGAAGAAGGGCACCGCAAGTGAGTGAACAGAAGACGGAGCTGTACGAGTACGACCTCTCCGCCGCCTACTGGCGCAAGGCGAAGGAAAGCGGTCCTGAGCACAACTGCGTCGAGATCACCGATCTCCCCGGAGGCGGCATCGCCGTCCGCGACTCGAAGAACCTGCACCTGGAGCCGCTGCGGTACACGGCCACCGAGTGGAGCATGTTCCGGAGGGCCATGGTGAGCGGAGAACTCTGATCAGTGCAGACGGGGGGGGGGGGGGGGGGGGGGGGGGGGGGGGGGGGGGGGGGGGGGGGCGGGCGCGGCCCCCCCCCCCCCCCCACCCCCACCCCCCCCCCCCCCCCCACCGCCCACGCCGACGCCGCCCCCGGCACCGCCCGCGCCGAAGCCCCCCCCCCCCCACCCCCCCCCCCCCCCCGCCCCGCCCCCGCCGCCCCCCCCCCCCCCCCCCCCCCCCCCCCCCCCCCCCCCCCCCGCCGCAGCATCTCACCCCCCACTGACAATGCCTCTCCGGCCTCACAGCCGCGCGTTCGCGGCGCCCTTCCCGTCGGCCCGGTGGGCTGGGGAGGACAGCCGGATGTCGCGATCGGGCACCGGCTCCCGACGGGACGGCTGTAAGGTCAGCTCTGCTGAGTTCCGGGGCGGGAGGCACAGGCCGCGACGGTCCCGCTCCGGCCCTCATCCTCGGGCTCGGGTTCCTCCTCGTACGTCCCAAACGGCCCGGGCAGGCCGGGCGCGCTCGCGCCAAGCATCGGGGCTCCGCCCTTGAGGCGGTGCGGCGGGTTGGGAATCACGTCTCACTGCTCCCGCTCGTACTCGTCGTCCCATCCGGTCTTGCGGTCCTCATCCCGTGCCGGGCCTTGATCGTCGGAGATCGCGCTCGTCATGTGCTTGATGATGCCGCCGAAGCCGGACAGTCTCCTCACGCGGCCCTGGCCTGGCCGGGCACAAGCCGCCAGGGCCCTGGGTACTCCGCTCCGCAGGTAGCGCAGAAGGCCAGGTAGAGCGCGGCGGCCGGCCCGAGGCTGTCGGACGGGAGGGCGGCCAGCTGCCGGCCTTCGATGACGGTCACGAGTTCCGCCCACTTGTTCAGGCACACGCACCCCGCCGATGTCTCCTGCCGGGCGGCGGTCACGCCTGGCTCCCGGCCTCGGGCGGGTCGGCCGGGTCGGTCGACCGCCACTCCCGCGGCTTACGCGCGGTCGCCTGCTCGACAGCCGCGACGTCACCGTGTCCGTAGCAGGTTCGGACGCCGGAGACCGACATGCCGGAGGCCGCAGCCAGGTCGGCCAGCTTGTAGGGACGGGGCCGGGTGAACTCCCGCCCGTAGGCGACCAGTCGGCGAATCTCAGCCTCGGCCTGTTCCTTGCGGTAGCGGGCGGCGCCGATGGCGGACATCAGCGGCTCGTTCCCTTCCGGGTCGGAGTCCGAGGCACCTTCCAGGTTGAGGGCCAGTTCCTTGCGGGCGGAGTCGACGTCGCGGCAGACGTCGTTGTAGACGTCCTCCGGGACGTCGCCCGGCTCCGGCATGGGGTACACGATCGCGGCGATGTCGTCGTAGATGCTCACGAGTTACAGGATACGCAACAAATTACGATGAAAGCAATTAGTTGCGTCGATTGAAAATCTGCCGGGCTTGTCTTCTCGGCAGGTTGGAAACTGCTGGTCACAGCCCTGTCGGCGGGGTCATGATGGCCGCTTCGAGTCCTACGAACGGCAAGGAGTAGCCCATGGCCCTGCCCAAACTGACCGCCGAGGCCCGAGCGGAGGCACTACGCAAGGCGGCAGCTGTCCGGAAGGAGCGCGGCGAGGTCCTCGCCGCGCTCAAGAACGGCACCGTGTCCCTGGAGTCCGTCCTCGAGCGGGATGACGCGGTCGTTGGCAAGACGTACGTCCGCAGGCTGCTGGAATCCCTGCCCGGCATCGGCAAGGTTCGCGCTGGCCAGCTCCTGAGCGACCTCGGCATCTCCGAACGCCGCCGCGTGCAGGGGCTCGGCGCCCGGCAGCGGGAACGCCTGCTCGAACTCTTTCCGCAGCAGGGCTGACCGGCGGCGACCTGTCGGCGCGCGCCTGCTTCCGGCATGGTTGAAGGCGACGCAGTGATGATCACCAGGAGGGGAAACCAGCACATGGCCTACGAAGACCGCACCTACCACGGCATCCAGGGCGGAGTCGCGGAAGAGGACGGGTGGCAGCCCGCCCGGATTCTCGTCGAGAAGCCCGAGTTCGGCCCCACCGAGCGGGAGAAGGCGGAGGTACTGCGGGAACTCGCCGAGCCGGAGGACGGCGGCTTCGGCTGGGGCTACAACGGCGGTGGCACCAGCGCGGCCGCCGGCGTCATCCTCGCCGACGCGCTCGACCTCGGTGACCCGGACGAGTGCGGCATCGGCTACGCCGCCTACCCCGAGGACAAGGTGCTCGTCCAACTCCGCGAGGACTTCTGCGACGACGTGCTGTCCCAGTTCTGCGACGAGTGGCGGCTGCGCCGCGGTGTCGTCCTGCGCTGGGCCCGCGCCTGGTACCTCCAGCGCGGGATCACCGACCTGCCCGCGGCCCTCCAGCAGCTTCCGCCCTTCACTGACATCTGAGGTACGTCCTGCCGTGGCCGGCCCCGCCACGTCGAACGTGGCGGGGCCGGCTGATACGACTGCTGAGGCGATCGGGCGCTCAGGAGCAGGTGAAGCCGTCCCGGAGTCGTCGGTCGGCGAGCGGGGTGACGCGCCGCTGCCAGTGATCCGGATTGTGCAGGGCCTCGTTCTCGATGGACAGCTCGGTGACGGCCCGGCGAGCGACAGCTTGAACGCCGCCACATGGGTGGTGGAGATCTCCTCCGGCCGCTGCGGCGCATCGCTCTGCTTCGACAGGAACGTCGCGAACCGCAACAGCATCATGAAGTACGACTCCGCCGTCTTGATGCTCTTCACGCCGCGCCGCGGGCCAGTCGCCGCGGCGAATACCTCGGCCAGCCACCGCTGCAGTTCACCGGAGACCGGTACACGGCGGAAGTCGAAGACGCGTGAGTGGCGGCCCTTCTCATCGGTGTACCGCACCGCGCACTCACCGTCGGCGACGAGCAGCCGCTCAGGCGGCCGCCAGCCCGCCGCAGGCAACGATGCCCGGCGGCCACGCTGGCTCACGACCAGCCCTCCCCACTCCTGCGCGCCGACGCGGTGGCCGGGGCGACACGGCGCAGTACGCGGTCGCTCGACGCCCCGATCCGCTCGGCGAGCCGGTTGACGGCGGCGTGCTCCTCCTCGTCGAGCAGCGACATCAGGTAGTCCGTCTCCAGAGCGGTGAAGGGCTCGAGGTACCAGTCCTTCGTCGTCTGCGGGTTGGCATGTCCGAGGAGGCCAGCCAGCTGGAACCACACATCGCCGAACTGGTCCCGGAACTCCCGCAGCTCGGTGTCGGTGAAACCCTCCACCCGCTGGTTCCACACCAGCGACAGGATCGAGAACCAGCGCAGGGCAAAGGAATGCCGGCACATGTGCGGGCGGCAGAACAGCGGCACCACGCCCCGGCCGCCCGCGCGCTTCCAACCGGCGGCAACGCGCTGGTTGGCCTCGGTGAACCGCTTCTCCCAGCTGCGGGCGTGCATCGGCAGTCCGTGCACTCCGAGCCAGACCGCCAGCGGCTCCAGGCCCTCATCGGTCTGCCGGAACAGCAGCAGTCGCTCCTCGGCCTCCAGGCCATCCAGGGACTTCGTCGTGCTGCCCTCACCCGTCAGGACGGTCAGCGTGCGGGACTGCGGGCTGAATCTCGTGACGATCTTAATGTCCTCCACCGTGACCGGCCTCGGCGTCGAACGCATGCCCCGCCCGATGATCAAGGTGGAGTGCTTCCGCAGTGCTCAGCTCGCAGTGCCTATTCGTCGAAGTCGTAGAGGAGCACGTTACGGTCGCCGGGCGCAATGGTCACCACGCAGCAGACGGGTTTCCTGTCGGCTCCGCGTCCTACCACGATGTGTCGGGCGATCGGGTTGGTGGCGTCGGGCTCGAGTTCCAGTCGCTTCGCCTCGTCATCGGTAGGCAGCCAGGAACGCAGGATGTGCTGGCGGCGCAGCTGCGGGTGTCCGATGCTGGCCAGCACATCGTCGATCATGCTGATGTCACCTTCCTCCATGAGAGGACTGTTCATGGCCACATCAAGGGGGAACCAGTAGTCGGCGAGCTGGAAGGGGATCCCGTCGCACCGGCGGATCGTTCGTCGGGCAACAGCCCAGGCGCCGGGTTCCAGTTCAAGCCAGTGGGCGATTTCTTCGGGCGCCCGCTCGGCGGTGACGTCGCAGGGGTCTTGGCTCGCCACGCGGCCCGCGCTTTCGACGGATGCCCGCCACCCGGCGAAGTCGACGGAGAACTTGCTGCGGTGGGCTCCGGGTTCTATGGAGTGGATGCGCCACTCGATGGGATCAATCGTGCGGATGTAGACGCCTTTGCCCTGCTGTGACGTCACCAAGCCCCAGGTCTTCAGCTTGAGTACGGCTTGGCGCAGCGTCTCTCCAGAGGTGTTGTAGTGCTCGACCAGCTTTCGGGTCGGCGGGAGCTGCCCGGAGTTCCTGAACTCACCCTCGCGCATGCGTCGCCGGAGGTCCTCGGCGATCTGCTGGGCGCTCCAGCGCCTGGGCCCCTGGGGTCGGCTCGTCATGCCGCCAGGGTAGCCAGGCTGTCTAGTGAGGCAAGCAGCGCCTCGCGCTCTGAGTCGTAGAGACATCATCACCGCCTCGCCGTATTACCCATCGCGCGATCTCCTTGCGTCCAAACCTGCATGTCAGCGGCCTTAGTTGACGTCACGACAGCCAGGGGTCTACCGTCTCCATCAA
Source organism: Streptomyces sp. NPDC006384 (assembly GCF_042870695.1). Lineage (NCBI taxonomy): Bacteria > Bacillati > Actinomycetota > Actinomycetes > Kitasatosporales > Streptomycetaceae > Streptomyces > Streptomyces sp. NPDC006384. Next base: position 50,510 of record NZ_JBIAHR010000022.1, on the reverse strand, counting down.
CTTCACTTGTGAAGCTAGTGCACCTAGTGAAGTTGTCTCACGGCTTAAGTCCGCTTGCTCGGTCCAAGCGGGCAGCTCTCGCGGAGGCGAATAGTACGAAACATCAGAAAATGCCCTTCGGAGCGGTTGCTTGAGAACTCCACAACGGACAGAGGACTGATCGCCCAGCAGACTGCGGCGACATCGCGATCACCGGGCCAACTGCTCGGGCGCGCTCAAGAAGTCCAGACAACCAAAGTCCGGCACACGAGGCCGTGTGCCGTGGCCTTGGCCGTCTGGCCAGCACGACGGCCCTGACCGAAGTCACCTCCGGTCAGGGCCGCCCTCGGCCCCCTTCAGGAGTCGCCACTCCTTCCGGGGCCTGATCCGAACACCTCAGCCAACGAGGAGTCCGAACTGTGTCCCAGATTAATAAGCACCCCGCCTCTGCCACCGCGCGGGTCGGCTCGACGAGCACCGCGCACTCCAAGACGATCGCCGCCACGGTGGACACCGCCGCCCGGGCCCGCGCCGCGGAGGTGGCCGGGGCTTACCTGTCCAACCTGACGCTGGCCGCGAACACGGCGGCCGCTAAGGGGGTGCGGTGATGTCCACCTCCCTCGATGACTTCGAGCCGGTACACCCGAGCCTGGCCGCGTTCGCGGGAATGGCCCGCAGCCGGCTCGGCAACCTGAGCCCGGCCGAGCGCCGGGTCCAGGCGGCCGAAGCAGCCCGTGACGTGCTGCTCCGGGCGATCAAGCTCGACCTGAAGCACATGACGGCGGACGAACTCGTCCTGGAGATCCTGGAGATGCGCGGCGCCCTGGCCGGCCTGCTGACCGTCACGGTCCCGGCGGCCACGCCGCCCCCCAGCCCCGAGCAGGGCGGGCTGACCGATGACGACCTGGTCGCCAGTCTCTTCGACATGATCAGCGATGTGGCGCCGCTGGAGGCCGACGTGGCGGTACACATCGGCCGCCCGCTGCCCAACCCGCTGATCAACACCCTGGTCCGGGCGATCAACGCCCCGGGCCTGCGGGACGCGGGCGGGTACCTCGAGGCCCGCGGGCACTGCGGGACCTCTACCGTCCACATCACCGCCACGCCGGCCGTTGCAGGTGCCCGGTGACGCAGAGCGCGCCCGAGGAACGGCGCCCCCGCGAGAACCAGATCATCGCCCAGCCCGCCACGGTCGACCGGTGCCAGGCGGACTACCGCCGCGGCGCTGCCGACCGGACCACCGCCTACAAGAAGATGCGCCGGGCGGGGGCGCCGGGTCGCTCGTGACCACGGCGCCTCCGGTCCCGCCCGCACCGGCCTCGCCTCCGCGAAGGCGCGAGAGTAAGGCCGGTGCGGGCGGCCCCAAGCAACGCACGGGGACGGAAGAACCCCGATGTCCCCCTCGCGACCTCCGTCACCGGAGCCGCCTCGCACAGGAGAAGTACGGTGACCACCACCTCCAGCACTCCCCCTACGACACCCCCGCCGTCCCCGGCCGGTGAGCCGGACCGGCAGCCGCTCAACCAGGCGCAGCGTGTGATCGTCGGTGTCGTGGTCGGCGGCGCGGTGGTGATCGCCGGAATCGGATTCGCCGGCTCGTACGCCGCCGTCCGGGACCTGGCGACCCGCAAGGGTTTCGGCACGTTCGCCCACATTTTCCCGCTCGGCGTCGACGCGGGAATCCTCGTCCTGCTCGCGCTCGACCTGCTGCTGACCTGGCTCCGGATGCCCTTCCCCCTGCTGCGGCAGACCGCGTGGCTGCTGACCAGCGCGACGATCGCCTTCAACGGCGCCGCGGCCTGGCCCGACCCGCTCGGCGTCGGGATGCACGCGGTGATCCCGGTTCTTTTCGTCGTGACGGTCGAAGCCGCCCGGCACGCGATCGGCCAGCTGGCGAACATCACCGCCGGCCGCCACCTGGAGCCGGTACGGCTGATCCGGTGGATGCTGTCGCCGCTGCCGACCTTCAGGCTATGGCGGCGGATGAAGCTGTGGGAGATGCGATCGTACGACCGGGTCCTCGCACTCGAGCAGGAGCGCCTCGTCTACCAGGCCCGCCTGCGTACCCGGTTCGGCCGCGCCTGGCGCCGCCGGGCCCCTGTCGAGGCCCGGCTGCCGCTGAAGCTCACCCGCTACGGCGTGCCGCTCAACTCCGGCCGCACGCTCGCTTCGGCCCCTGCGCCGACGTCCGAGGGCCACGCGCTGGAGATGCACGTGGCCGACGCCCTCGCGCTCGCCTCACCCCCGGACGGTGCCCCGGCCCTTTCCACGGGCGAGGGCATGAACGTTCCTTCTCCGCCCGTGAACGATGACGCCGACACCGGCGTGAACTCCTGCGCCGAGCACACGTCCGGTTCACGGCCGGCCGTCCGGTTCACGGCGGCCGGCCGTGAACCGGAGCCCGTGAATCCGGCCGCCGGGCAGGGCGTGCATCCTCCGATTCACGCCTCGGCCGACAACCGCGTGAACGGTTCACGGTCCGGCGTGAACGCAGCGGTGAACGCCGCCGATTCACGCGTGAAGCCGTTCACGCCCATCGTGAACCGCTCGGCCGTGAACCGCGTGAACTGCGTGAATCCGCTGGTCACAGGCACCGTGAACGGATTCACGCCGGTCGTGAAGCCGCGTGAATTCACGCGTGAACCGGGGACCGTGAACCGGCCTGAGTGGAGCGTGAAGCAGCCGGTGCAGCTTGGCGTGAACCGCGCGGCCGACCGTGAACAGGGCGGCGTGAACAACGGCGACGGCACCGTGAACCCGGCGCCGGACGAGACCGTGAACGGACACTCCGGCGATCGTGAAGAGAAGCGCGTGAACGATGCCGACGGCAGCGTGAACGCGGGCACCGTGAATTCACGCCGCGTCCGTCGCGCGCACGCCGCGAAGCAGCCGGCACCGAGTTCGGTTCACGCCGCCGTCGGCGCCCCGAGCCCGGAGGAGACGGAGCGCGCCGAGGCGGCCGCGGCCTGGTTCGCCGCGAAGAGGGCCAACCCGAGCCTGACGCAGAAGGACTTCGTGAAACGGCTGGGTCGCTCGCCGGGCTGGATGACCAAGGCCCTCAAGGAGGCGGCGGCGCGCGAGGCAGCCAAGGCCGCGGCAGAGGCCGATGGCTGATCCGCTCCGTGGAGGCCGCTCCCGTGCCGGCCTGGGGCCGGGCGCCCTGCCCGGCCCCAGGCATCGCGCCCTGCTCCCAGTGGGGTCACTGACCTGCGACGAAGCCGACCACAACGAGAAGTTCATATGCCTGCTGATCCACCTCGCCCTCCAGGGCGAGCGGATCACCGGAGCCTCCGAGGAGGGAGGGAACATGACCACCGCAGACGAGAAGACCGACCCGTTCCACGTGCCGCTCCCGGACGAGGTGCCCGTACCTGCGGCGCGCGCCGAGGAGGCCCCTGCCGGTGACCGCAAGACGGCCGAGAAGCCGGTCGAAGCCCCTGCAGACGCTGCTGTAGATGCCCCTGTAGACGGTGTAGATGCGCAGGTCAGAGCCTCTGAGGACGAGTCGCTGGCCCCCCGGGGGAGCGAGGCGGAGCCCGTCATTCCGCCCAAGCCGGCATCACCTCCGCAGCCGCCGGACAACGCCCCGGAAACGGCCGGTCCGGACTGGTGGCGTGGCGACCGGGAGCAGCCGAAGACCACACCGGCGAAAGGCCCGACGCGCGAGTCTAGGCCGGGCTGGTGGGACCGGCTCTACAAGGACCAGGACGCGGACCTCGACACCTACACCGGTCACGTCCTGACCGTGCCGGAAGGCAGCGGGCCGGTCCTCATCGAGGTCCAGAAGACCCCCGAGCCCGAGCCGGCGAAGCCCGACGAGACGGCGGGCGAGGAGTCCGCCGAGCGTCCGCAGGACCTTGACGTCCCCAAGCCGCAGCCGACTCTCCATATCCGGACGCAGCCCGCGAAGGGGTGGCGGCCCAGCAGGTTCTGGCGCGTCGTCACCTTCAACGGGAGTGCGGCGATGGTCGGCTCCGCCATCGGTCTGAACGCCTACCTGTCCCAGTTCCCGCCGGCCGCCGTGACCGCTGCAGGCGGACTGCTCGGGGCCGGCATGGCGCTCGGCGGGGCGTTCGCGGCGTGGAAGGCGACGGGCAGCGAGATGCTCTCGCCGTTCGTGCCGTTCGGCGCCCTGGGCCGTATCGGAGCGGTCTTCGTGGCCGCCGAGCTCGGACGGCGTCTCGGTCAGGAACTGCTGCCGTACACCTCCGACGCGGTCGCCCGCTACGTCGGGCTGAGCCAGGCCGACACCTCCCTGCTCGTCGTCGGTCTCACCATGTGCGGCGCCTCGGGCTGGCTGGTGTGGCGCACCCGCTACGGCGGCCTGCTCAAGCGCTGGCTGGCGCGTATCCCGCTGGCCACCTCCCTGCTCGTCTGCGCCCTGTACTCCAACGGCCCTGTCATCTGAAAGGCATCAACCCCGTGACCCCCATGAACACCGTGCTCGCCGCTCCCGACGCCAGCTTGGGCCAGGGCCTGGGAGCGGTCGGTCTTTCCTCTCTCGCGGCGACGGGATTCATCGTCCTGATCATCGCCATCCGCAACCGCTCGAAGCCGCTCAAGAAGTACTTCGAGGACCGCCGCCCTCTCGCCGGGCTGGCTGCTGTGACCGGCATCCTGTTCATCATCGCCGGGGGCACCTGGAGGATGATCGCGCAGGGCACGCACGACCTGGCGGCCTCAACGCTCAACGACCCGAACGTCGTCGCCGGGCTGACGCCGGCCGGAACCGCCCTGATCCTGACCACCCTGGCCTTCCTGCCCGAGTGGCAGCGGCGTTTCCCTCCGGCGTTCCTCGGTCTGGGAGCGGGCGTCTCCTGGGGCCTGGCAGGCGCCTTCTGGGGGATCCTCTTCAAGCTGATCGGCGCGATGCTGGGCAAGCTCGCATGAGAAGGCTGCTCAAGGAGATCGCCGTCCCGTTCGAGGGCGTCCGGCAGACTCCGCGGCTCCTGCTGCTCCCGCTGCTGACCGGGTCGCGCCTCATCGCCTCGTTCCTGCTGCGCAGGGCGGCCAGGGGCGTCAAGCTCGGCTGGGCGGCGGCCATGAACCTCGATGCCCCGCCGACGAAGGCCGTCCCGGCCGCACGGGAGCAGGACGGCGCTCCTGCCGACGACGATTCCGCAGTCAAGCCGGCTTCGGGCGCCGCCAAGGTGTCCGGGAAGGCGACCCGGGCCGCCGCCGACGACGCGATCGAGCGGATCGGCCTGGGCTGCCTGATCCTCCTGTTCGCCGGCGTCGTCATCGCCGGACTCATCTGGCTGTTCATGTGGCTCGTCTGGCCGTACATCGCCGCGTACGTGCCGGTCGCAGCCGCCGTCCTCGCGGTGGCATGGGTGATTACCGCGTGGATGATCGCTCCCCCGCCGCAGGAGACCACCACTCAAAACGATCATGAGAAATCTGCGGGGGAGCAGGACGAGGAATCCGAGCAGGACCGCTTCGCACGCCTGCTCGCGCGGTTCGTCGTGGCCGCCGTCCGGGACGCCGCGCCGGAGTACATGGGCGTGCACATCTCCGAGCTCCTCGGGCGGCTGCAGCAGGAGGCCCGGGGCTTCGAGGGGTGGGAGCAGCTTCAACTGCGGGAGTGGTGCACCGCCGCCGGGATCCCCGTCAGCAGGAACGTCCGCGCGAAGGGGAAGGGGCCCACCTGGGGGGTCCGCGCGGACGAGCTGCAGGAGGCGTTCGGCACCTCGCTGGACGAGGCCCTGGAGGCCCTCGCCCGGCCGGCTCCCCGACCCCCCTCCGAGGGGCCCCCGGTCACCCCCGCCCAGGCCGAGGACGCGGGCCCCGCCACCACCCTCACCGCACCCCCCGCCGAGGGCCCCGTACCGGCCCCGCCCAGCACCCCCGCCCAGCCCCACTTCCAGACCGTCCCCGCCCCCTCCCCTGACGCCGTCACGTGATCGGGCCCTACGGGGGCGTAGATGCCATCTACACCCCCATCTACCAGGGCATCTACCGTCCGTCTCACCCCCCGTCGACGGGCCGTCGACACCCTCGTCTACGGCCCGTCGACATCACTTCTGCCACGGCGGGCCCCGCCCCGACGCCCGCCGTGGCCAACGGCGAGAAAGAGCCCCTGCCCGTACGCGGGTGCGGCCCTTGCCCTCTACGATCCGGTGACTACCGATCGGATCAGGAGGCGTCCGTGGCGTTCACGTACAACTGCACGCGCTGCGGCACGGTGTCCCGGCCCTACTTCTTCCGTGCCGGCGCCGAGGGACACGGCGTACGGCACCGCCGGCGCCGTCACGACGGCGACTACCCGGTGGGCGAGCACATCCAGCGCATCGCGTGGATCAACCCGTTCGCCCGGGCCGCCGGTTGGCGGCCCTCTGGAGGCGACGCCGTCGCTGCGGCGGTCGCCGGTCTGCTCGTCCTGTGGAGCATCTGGCACGCGTTCACGAACTGACCCCCGGGGGGGGGGGGGGGGGGGGGGGGGGGGGGGGGGGGGGCCGCCGGCGCCCGCGGGGGGGGGCGGGGGCGGGGCCGCGCCCCCCCCCCCCCGCCCGCCCCGCCCCCCCCCCCCCCCCCCCCGGCCCCCCCCCCCCCCCCCCCCCCCCCCCCCCCCCCCCCGGGGGTCAGTTCGTTCGTGCCCTACCGGACCCTCGGGACTCCGTGCGCGCCGGACGGCCGGGGGCGGTCGACGCGAGGCCTGCTCAGGTCCCGGGCTTCCGGCTCGTTCCCTTCCCCGGTTCTGCTCGCTCGTCGGGCCGTTATCGGAAGCATCGAGCATGTCGCCGTCCGGTCACGGGGCGAGCGGAAGGCTGTCGCGGACGGACGCCGGCAGCGGGAAGGCCGCGGCCAGGGCGGTGATGATCTGGTGGGCCGTGTCCCGGTCGGCTTCAGGGTCCGCCGTCTCGATGGTGTCGCCGTTGCCGAGGAGCTCGGCGAGTTCATCGTGAACGTCCTCCGAGTCTCCGCCGACGCGGCTCGCGATCGCGACCTGCTCGTCCGCGTGCCGGTGGGCCCGCTCCAGGCTCGCCGGGTTGTCCGTCTCCCCGTTGATCTCCGTGCCGGTGGCCTCGACCCTCGGGGGAAGTTCGGGCCCCGTGGGCGGGATGAGGAGGGTGAGGACCGCGTTCTTGAGAGCGGTGCGGTCGAGGTAGACGCTGACGTCCAAAGGGTGGCTCCTGTTCGGGTCGTGGGAAGGCGGGGCGCCGTTCAGCCGGTCAGTTCGAAGGCGCGTTCCAGGCGGCGGGTGTGGTCGGGGGCCAGGAGGTCGCCCAGGGACAAGGTGGAGCCGAAGCGGTAGTCCGCCCAGTCCGGGGTCATCTCCAGCAGGTCGGACGTGCGGCTGCGCAGGGCTTCCATTCCGCGCGCCCACTGCTCGGGCGGGGTGAGCGCCTCCCACTCCTGCTCGGCTGCGTCGGCGTCCAGGTCCTCGCCGCCCGCGGTCCGCGGACAGGCGGTCCACCAGGCAGGGAAGGACTCGCTGGCGGAGACGACGACGGGGTGGTCGTCGCGTTCGCACAGGAAGCTCTGCACCTCTTCCCAGCCGCACGCCTTGCGGAAGTGGCCCTGGGCGAGGCCTTCGGCGACGACGCCGGCGAGCCAGCTCCGGTGGGAGCCGTCGACCCAGGTGTTGAGCTCGCACTGGCCCATCAGCCGGGCGGCCAGGCGCAGGGGGTCCGGGCCTGCGTCCATCGCGGTGTTGAGGGTCAGGGTCAGGGGGCGGATCTGGTGGCCGCGGTAGTCGACGATCGGGTCGTCGAAGATGACGTTCTGCAGGGCGCGCGCGTACCCGCTCAGCCAGTGGCGCGGGCTCACGTGGCGGCCGGGCAGGACCTCCCGGAGCTCGTGGTTGTGCGGCAGCAGGTCGTACAGCGCGTGCGCGCCGGCGCCCGGGTCGGGGTGGTCCAGGAGGACGCGGCCCGCGTGGTCGCGGACCATGCTGAGCAGCCAGTGGCGCTCGTGGCCTTTGAGGTGGGTGTGGCCGTGGGAGTCCTGGAAGCGGAGGTAGCTCACGGGGGTCCTTCGTTCTTGCGGTGCTCGGGCGGTTGGGCAGGGGCGCGGCGCGTCGGGGGCGCAGGGGTTTACCGCCAGTTGAGGCCGGTGGAGCAGTTCGCGGGCAGCGGTGCGCCGCTGACGAGGTGGTGCACCAGGCCGAGCCCGATGCGGACGCAGCCGAGGGCGGCCTCCTCGTCGGTCTCCAGGGCGAAGAAGCGCTGGGCTGCTGAGGCGTTCTCGATCTTGTATGCCTGCTCGAGGAGTTGGCTGCGGGTGAACTGCTGGCCCCGGGGCCCGAGCGGGCGCCGCGCGAAGGCCGCGACCTTCAGCAGGCGGAGCATCCTGGCTTCCGTGTTGAAGAACTGCTGGTAGTGGGCGCTCCGGCTGTCGCGGTCCTGCCAGCCCCTGCCGCGGATCGCCTCGTGGAGTTCACCGCCGGCGGCGACGGTGCGCAGCGCGGCCCGCAGCAGGATGCTGCGCCAGGAGTGCTCGCCCAGGACGTCCCGGGTGGCGTCCCAGTCCGGGGCGCCCAGGGACAGCGCGGTGACGGCGTGCTGGGCGCGTGCCAGGTAGGTGCTCCGGGTCGGTCGGATCGGGCGGGGTGCTGGCGGCACGGTGACGGGTTCCCCTCACATGGTGGCGGCGGGCGGGCGCGGCGCCCCGAGGGGCCGTGGTGCCGGCAGGTGCCCTCGGACTTCTTGTACCAGGCGGGTGTGACAGCGGTCGGGGGTCCTCAGCTCTTGGCCAGGGCGGGCCGTGTGCTGCTCTCCAGGGCGGCGATCGCCTCCTGGGGGACGGGGATGACGCTCTCGATCAGGGTCAGTGCGCGGCGCAGGGCGAGCTGGCGTTGAGGGGCGTAGCCCCGCTCGTCGAGCGCGACGGCGAGGGCGGCCTGGGCCTGTTCGATGTTGCGTCGCTCGGCGGGCGGGAGGTAGCTGGCACCGGTCGTGCGGGCGTGGTGGTCGGCGCTCTTCCAGGCGAGTTCGAGGGCGGTGACGGCCTTGCGGTAGGTGTCGAGGGCGTCTGGGGTGGTGCCGATGCGGGCGTCGCGTGCGGCGTCGAGGGCGTCGATGAGCCGGGCCGTCTGGGCCACGTTCACGTCGGCCAGGGCCAGGCGGTGGAGGTTGTCGAGCAGGTTCATCTCGAAGTCTCCGTAGGCGTCGCGTACCGCGTCGTGGCGCGCTTCCAAGTCGGCTCGGCGCCGGGCGAGTTCGTCGGCGCGGCGGGCCTGCTGCTGGCTGCGCTCGCGACGGCGGCGCACAGCAGCGGCAAGGGCGAGCACGGTCAGCAGCAGGGCGAGGGCGGCGGCCGTGACGCCGAGGACGACCGCGAGGGTGCCCCAGGGCGGACCATCCGTGGTGCCCGGGCCGTCCGCGCTGGTCGGGTCATGGTGCTGGGGGCCGGGACCTTCGTCGAGGAGGTCCTCGCGAAGGGGCGTGCGGAGCTTGGCCGCCAGCTCGAATGGGAGGGTCGGGCGCCACACCATGGCCATGACGACCAGGACCGCTACCAGCGTGGTGCACACCCGGGGCCAGTCCCGGGTTATCCAGAACCGGAAGGCCTGAACGGCGAGGAACAGGCACATGCCCGAGCCGGCGACGGAGAGCAGCCAGGAGGCGGTCGTGGACATCGGTGACATCGGCCGGGTGCCTTTCACGAGGGACGTCCCGCCGGACCGGGTCCGTGGTGGACGGCCCGGCGGGGTCCTGTGATGGGTCAGGACCTGATCACGATGTGACGGCGCGCCTGTGGACAGAGTCCGGCGCCCGCGGGTGCGGGCTGTGGACAGCGCCGGCCGGTGGGGGTCAGATGTGGTCACCGATCTTGATCTTGCGCCACTTCGTCTCGGTGACCGGCTTCCAGCGAGACTGGTCCCCCTTGACGATCAGGACCAGCCACGCCTCCGGCGTCTTGTGCACGCCGGTCTGCACGCGGCCGAGGTACTGGCGGTCGCAGACGGTGCGGCTGCGGCCGTGCGATCCGCCGCTGGAGTTGTCCTTGTCGAGCTTCTTGGGCGAGTCGGGCTTCACCTTCGATACGCCTCCTGAGCGGCCGCCGGTGGATGAGCGCCCGCCGGAGCCGCCGGTGGTCGACGGACGGTTGATGCCGGTGAGGGTGAGCGCGTTGGTGACCGTGCGGCAGTTGGTCTCCCGGTAGCGGTCCTGGTAGATCGGCGTGTTGATCTCCGCGTCGTGGCGCTTCTTCTTCACGGTGCCGTGCTCCAGCGGCGCGGACTGGTGGGAGCCGCAGGCGGTGAGCCAGAACGCGGCGGCGACGGCGGTCGCGGTGATCGTGAGCTGGCGGGCGGTGTGGGCCATCGCGGGGTGAATCTCGCTTTCTTGAAGGGGAAGCGGGCAGCCGGGCGGAGGCACGACTGTCCGACTGGTGGTCTGTGGACAGCGGCCGCCGTCGTGCTGCGGGGGATCAGGAGCCGTTGTCGTCCTGGAACGGCTCGGCGTAGGCGGGCGTGCCACACGGTGAGCTCGGCCGAGCGGCCGTCGAGCCGGTGGAAAGCCCCGGCACGGACCGTCGCGTCCTCGATGCGGCTGGCGGCCGTGGAGAACACCCGCCGGTCATCGCGCAGGTGGGCCTGCCGGTCGACGGCCTGGTGCGGGGCGTGCGCGGGGCGTTCAGTGGTGAAGGGTCTGGAGCTCGTGGATCACGCGGGTCCCGTGGGAGTCATGGACGACGCGGTGGACCAGGAGATCGCCCCGGTGCAGAGCGAGGTGGCGGGCCTTGTCCTCGATGGCGGCGAGCTTGCTGCCGGAGTCCAGGAGGGTTCCGCATTCGCAGAGCACGCCGTAGCCGTTGCGGCCGCCGAGCGCTGCGCACTCCGGGCGGAGCGGCCTGCCGCGGTGGTGACGGTGTTCGTCGTCGCCGGTGAGGGGGCACGGCGAGCGGTCCTTGGCGTGAAGGCCAACGACTTCGGCGTTGGGGGCCTGTCCGCCGTTGCCGTCCGCGCTGTCGGCGTTCGTGCCGTGCATGTACACCCTCGCTCCTTGTCGTAGACGGGTGTCGGGAGAGTGCTGACAGCACCGAACCCGATTGACGCAATAAATTTAACTTGAGAGGATGGATAAGTCAATTTATTTGGGTCGCCGGTGCTCTGGCGCCATCCTGAAGGCGCGGCCTCACCGGCAGTTCGACACCTCGGAGGCCCCTTGACCCGCCCGCTCGGCCGTCACCAGCGCACCGTCCTCAGCGCGCTCGCTCGCCACAACGGCGGCACCTGGACCGCCGGTTGCTCCTGGCAGCTCCGCTCCGCCGCCCACACGGCCCGCATCCTGGACACCCTGGTACCGCGCGGCTATGTGACCCGGTCGACCGGGACCGGCCGGTACACGATCACCGAGGCCGGCCTCAACGCGCTGGGCTGGTACACCTGCGGCAGTTGCACCCGCCTGACCCGGACCCCGGTGATCGAGCACACCTCCCTGCAGCGGCACGTGCGGTGTTCGTGGTGCCACACCCCCGGCAGCCCCTCAACTTCGGGCGAGCCTCATGCCGGGGAGACGCGGCCGCACGCCGCCCTCGTGCGCGGCGTGCCGGCCTGATGACCGCCGCCACTTTGGAGGTGGCCCCGCCCACTGCGCCCCGCCGCACGAGGAGGTGCCCACCCATCCCTCCGCCCAGCATCCCGGAGGCGCCGCGTGGCCTCTCGCGCATGGAGCGCCAGGTGACCTGGTCCGTGTCCGTCTACCGCCACAGCGGCGACGCCGAGGTCCACGAGTACACCAGCCACCGCCTCACCTCCCCCGCGTCGGTGCGCGAGCACGTGGGTCTCGCGCGGGAGCGGCCCTGGGTGTCCCGGATCGCGTTGACCGAGCACGTCCGCGAGGTGACCCGCCGCCGGATCGCCGAGTCCGACCTGCCGGGCGACGGACTGCCGGCGGCGACGCCCGCGCCCGCGGGCGGGATCGTCGCGGCGCGCTTCTACGAGATCGAAGGCTCCTGGGCGGGCGGCCTGCTGAGCGCCGACGACGCCCGGGACCAGCTCCAGGAGCTGCGCCGGGCATCTGGGGGCGCCGCAGGGGTGGCCGAGGCCGCCGGCCCTGCCGGGCCGAACCTGTGGGAGGTCACCGTCGTCGACTTCGCCCGGCCTGCGAGTGAAGACCTCTCCCACCGACTTGACGCTTAAAAGTTGACACAAGAACCCCTAGAAGTTACATTAATTTAGTCACTTGGTGGGTTCCACCCGCCGGCCGTGGCCCCGCGGCCGCTCCGGGAGCCGGCGCAGCGCGCCTTCTCCCCTCATGACCCCGGGGCGGCAGGAACGATCCGAGTCGGCTGCTGGCCCTGCCGCCCCGGCCCTGCCTCGCCCACGGAGGAGACTCTGGCCCCCCACGCCCCCACCAACCACTTCCCCGAGCGCTGGCAGACGTCAGCTGTCCCAGCGGATCGGCTCAGCACCCGGCAGTGTGCGGGTCTGCACGCCGCTGCGGTGCACGCACAGGGGTATCTCCCGCCGTCCGTGCCCGACCCGGAGGTTCGCGAGCTCGCCGAGCTGGGCCTGGTCGAGTCGATCGCCGCCGGCGGTACGGACCGGTTCGGGCCCCTGACGCGTGCTCCGCGCTTTCGCATCTCCGAACGCGGCCGGGACAGGGCCCGCGCCGAGCCGCTTACCCAGCTCCTGCTCGTGCCCTGTTCGATGGGCAAGCTCGACGTACCTGCGGCCCCGGCCGGGGAGATGTACGTGGGCTCCTACCATGTCGCGGCGCGCAGGGCGGCAGCCGCCGCATCGGCGAACGGCTCGGCCCAAGTCCTCATCCTGTCGGCGAAGTTCGGGCTCCTGCGCGACGAGGACCGGATCCTGCACTACGACCTGCGCGCCGGAGACAGCGGCACGGTCACCCGGCAGGCCCTGGCACGGCAGGCCCACTTCCTCGGCGTGAGTGCCGCGCGCGTGACGGTCTTCGCCGGCAAGGCGTACGCCGACCTCGCCCGCACGATCTGGCCCGGCCTCGAGCACCCGCTGGAGGGCCGAGGGATCGGCCAGCACCTGGCCTTCTTCGCCGCCCTGTACCGCCCCGGCCGCCCTGCGGGCGCGCGTCCGCAGCGGCGGCGTGGCCTGCGGACTCTGTCCACAGGCCACGCCGCGCACCGTTCATAGATCAGTTCCACGGCCGACCTGGCCCGATGACAGGAATCACCATGTTCAAGAAACTCTTCTCCGCCTCCCCCGCCCCTTCCGGGCCGCCCCCTGCCACGCCGGTGAGGACGCCGCTCCCCGAGCTGACCAAGAAGGCCGCCTACAGCCTGCAGAAGTCAGGGCTGAGCGGGCAGCGGGCGGCGGTCTACCTCGTCCTGGACCGCTCGGGCTCGATGCGCAAGTACTACAGCGACGGCACGGTCCAGTACCTTGCCGAGCGGATCCTGGGCCTGGCGCGGAACCTGGACGACGACGGCGCGGTCCCCGTGACCTTCTTCTCCACCGAGGTCGACGGCACGATCACGGTGGACGTGGACGACTATGCCGGTCGGATCGAGGCGGCGCACAACAGCCTGGGTCACATGGGCCGTACGTACTACGCGACGGCCCTGCGCGCGGTACTGGAGCAGCACCGGCGGTCCGGGGCCACCGCACCCGCGCTGATCGTCTTCCAGACCGACGGCAACCCGGACGACCGGGCCGAAGTGATCTCCCTTATGCGCGAGATCGTCGGGGAGAACGAGGAGGAGGCGATGGACGCGTTCGTGGCCTTCGTCGCCTTCGGCAAGAAGGTCGACTTCCTGCGCACGCTCGATGTCCTCGGGCTGCGGGCCGATCACGTGTCGCTCTTCCAGGCCGATGAGCCCGAGCAGATCGCCGACGAGGAGCTCTATGACGGCATCACCCACGAGTTCGTCCCCTGGCTCCTGAGCCGTCAGCTGGCAGGCCGCTGACCGCCACCCGGACATCCGGTCGCAGGTCCGCGGCCGGCCGACCGGCCCCCACCACCCTCAGCGCAGTGCGCGGGTCCCGTCCCCGCGCCCCGAGCGAAGAACAGGACGCACGATGAGCGAGCGGACTCTCCACGCGACCTACGCCAGTGCCTCCCGGTCGGCCGGTGAACAGGCAGCGGCGCTGCGGCTGCTGCTGGCCCGCACCGCCGCCGATCCGGACCTGGCGCTCGCGCTGAACCAGGTCGACACCACCGAGATGAAGGGCCCGCTGGACACCGCCGGCCTCCGGGCTGCGCTCACGGAGGCGGAGGCCGAGCGCGATGTGAACGCGGCGCTGGCCGAGCGGTACCACCGACGCGCGCTCGCGGGAGTGGCGCTGGGCACCTCGTGCGTGTGCGGGCACTCTCCCGCCACCCACGCTCCACGCCTGACCGAGGACGGCCGGCTGCCCTGCCGGCACGCTGACTGCAGCTGCGCTGACCTCGACTTCTCCTGACGGTCATCTCGGTGTCCCTGTCTGCGCCGGGTCACCCGGAACATCCGGCCCCGTCCCTCCCTGAGCCCCGCGGCCTCGGTCCGCGGGGCTCTCGGCGCTCCACCACCGGGCCGCGGCGCGTAAGGCGCACCGCACAGACCCACACCTGACCCATTTAAATTGCCGTACCATCGGCCGTGTATTTATTTTTTAGCGACAAGGAGCCGTGATGGCCCGCCAGGACGAACTGCTGACCCTCAACGAGATCGCCAAGCTAGCCGGCGTGGGCCGGCAAGCCGCGCAGAAGTGGCACCAGGTGCCGCGCAAGACGGGCGGTGAACCGCCGCTGCGCATGGTCGCCAAGGCGATGAACGTCGCGATCCCGGAGGCGGACGACGACTCGCCGCGCTACCCCCGCAAGGTGGTGGTCGCCTTCCTGAAGGCCGTGGGCTACATGAATGCGGACGAGAGCCCCATGGAGCGGCGCGGCGGAAGAGGGAAGTGGACGCCGGCCAAGCCGACCATCGACCCCCGCCCGGCTGAGCACACCGACGCCGAACGGTCCGAAGGCGAGCAGCCCGGGTCCAAGGCCGGCGAGTCGTCGCTCTACGTGGACCCCTCGACCGGGGGGCGACTGCGCTACTACAACGCGCACGCGTGGAAGATCGCCGGCTTCGGCTCGGAGAACAGCTTCACCTCCTCGCGCACCCTAGGCCGGTTCACCGAGCCCGACGGGATCGACGAGCTCGAGCGTCCGTACTGGTTCCGGGAAACGCTGGAGAAGTGGGCGGCCGGCGCCGAGGACCGCAAGGCGGCGCGGTACGCCGGCCGAGCGCCGGACGGTTTCACACCGGAGGGACAGCCCTTCCACCTCCTGCCCGACGACAACTACTACGCGAAGAAGGCCGCCAAGCAAGTCGGCCGGACCTTCCGCCCCCTGCCCGGCGACAACTACTACACGAAGAAAGCTGCCGAGCAAGCCGGCCAGACCGTCGAGGAAGAGCCCTCCAAATAGGAAGCAGAACGCCACCTGACCAGCAATTATCATATGTACCTGTGGTAAAATTAATAGCGTCAGAGGGAGTCGGTTCCGGCCCCCCGGGGGCGCCTTCGCGCCCCCGTGCGCGGCCCCTGCGGACCGGACCCCGAACCCACCGAGATGCTCCCGGAGGTCTCTTGACGGACACCATGACGCATCCACAGGAATCTCCCGCCGCTCGCCCACCCCATCCGCAGTTCCCCTTCGGTCCCGCGGTCAACACCCAGATCCGGGGACGCATCGCGCTGACGGGGCCCAGCGGCTCCGGAAAGTCGTTCACCGCGCTGGAGCTGGCCTCGGCGCTCGGATCCTCGACTGCGGTCATTGAGGCGGTCCACGGGCATGTCTCGAAGTACGCCGGCCGGTTCGACTTCCACACCTGCCCGCCCCTGACGTACTGCTCGCCGGAGGCGCTGGTCGCGGCTCTGGCCGAGTGCGCGGCGCGGGGCTACGAGACCGTGATCGTCGATCCGTACACGCTGTTCTGGTCCGGCCACGGCGGCGTTCTCGAACAGGTCGATGACGCTTCCAAGCGGGGCTCTGGCGGCAACAAGTCCGGCTGGACCGAGGTCAGGCCGCGCGAACGCCGGATGTGGGACGCCCTGTTCGCGTATCCCGGCCACGTCATCGTGACGCTGCGCTCGAAGACCGACTACCACCTGGAGGCCGACGAGCAGGGCCGTCACGCCATGCGGCGCTTCGGCGGCAAGCCCGAGCACCGCGACGGCGCGGAGTACGAGTTCAACTTCGTCGGCGCGATGGACAGCGACAACACCCTCGTCGTGGTCAAGGCGCTCTCGCCGGACCTGTCCGGCGCGGTCGTCGCCCGGCCGGGGGCCGAGTTCGCCGTCCGCGTCCGCGACTGGCTGGAGGAGGGCGAACCGGTCGCTCCGCCGGTGCCGGTCACGGAACTGATTGCGCAGGCGCGTCATCCCGAGGCCACCTACGCCGGGCTGGGCCGGCTGCGCGACACCGTACGCCGCCGCTGCCTGGAGGACGTCCTGATGGCCGACGACGACGGCCTGACCCTCGTCCGCCTGGACGACTACATCACCCGGCGCGGCAGGGCCCTGCAGGCCGCCGCCCCGCAGGGCGCCCACGCCTCCTGACGCCGGCGCGGGGGCCCCCCCCCCGCCCCCCCCGGCCCCCCCCGGCCCCCCCCCCACAGAGACGGCCGGGGGGGGACCCCCCCCCAAAGAGGCGGGGCCCGGCCCCCCCCACGCCCCCCCCACGGC
>NZ_JBIAHR010000022.1:0-33939 GCF_042870695.1 Streptomyces sp. NPDC006384 | reverse complement strand
GCCGCGTCTCGTCCCCCCCGCCCGGCCGGGCGCGGGCGCCGCCGCCCCCCCCCCCGCCCCCCCCCCCCCCCCCGCCCCGGCGGGCCCCCCCGCCCCCCCCCCCCCCCCCCCCCCGGCGCCCTCTGCCCCCCACCACTCTGACCCCGCGGGGGTCCCACACCAGCAGAAGGACGCGTGCACCTCGCCCGCCTAGCGGCCCGCCTAGGCCGCGCACCACCGCGACCCCGCCCCCTGGAGTCTCCATGACCATCTTCCGGTACGCCCCCTCCCGCCTCTTCTCCCTTGCCCTGGCCCACGCCGCCCGCGGCCTGATCTTCCTCGCCGACCACGCCGCCCGCCGTTCCGGCATTCCCAATCCCATGGCAGCGACCCGCGTCGTGCTCTCTCACCTCGCCGACCAGAACCTCTCGGGCGGCGACCTGTACGACTCGGTCACCTGGACGCTGCGCCGGCTCGGATTCGTTTGGCCCGCCGGCCTGTGCGACAACTGCAACGGGCCGCTCAACGACGACCAGGCCGAGAGCGCCGGCCTGTGCACCGGCTGCGATTCCTGGACCTGCGCCTGCGCCTTCGAGAACGCTGGTAGCGAGGAGCGGTGCGGCGGCTGCCACCTGACCCGCGCCGGACAGGGCGAGCCCATGCCGCGGTGCACCTGCGGGTGTGACACCACCCTCGGCCGGTTCGGCGACTACGACACCGAATCCTCCGTCTCCCGCCAGCACTTCATCGACACCGGACGCTTCCTGCGCCCTGGTGAGATCCTCGACGCCGACTGATCCGGTCTCTCTGGCCGAGCGGCAATGCCCCAGGGGCCCCGGTCCGTATCCGTACACCCCCGGGGAGCCACCCTCCCCCGGATGACCCTTTCAGATTTACTCATTCCCATTTCTTTGGTAAACTTATAAGCGTCAACCGGTAGCGGCTCCGGCCACTACGCGCATGCGATCCCCGGGAGGGAACCCATTTCCGACACCGTGATCGAGAAGGCACTCCAGGCGGCGAACGAGCAGCAGGAGGAGGTCGTACGCGAGGTCTTCCGCGCGGCCGGCCTGCTCTGGCAGTGCAAGGGCCGCGACTGCCGGTTCGACAACACCGCCGCACAGGAGCTGTGCGAGGGCTGCGGACGCCAGCGCAACGGTCATCGCGTCGACGACAAGATCCCCCCTTCAGCTCACTCCGACGACTTCGAGAACCTGCGCGCCGAGCTCAAGGAGCACTTCGCGCATGTCGGCAGGGACCTCCCCGACGCGGTGACGTTCCAGCTCGACTTCCACAGGCGGTGGCGCACCGACGACGCGACCCTCCACTTCGGCTCGCGCGCTGAGATCCACGACTTCGACGATCCCGATGTCGACCTCGCCCTCAGTGACCTCGGCCGCGCCGAGGACCGGGGCGAGACCCTGCGCGTCGCCCTGTACCGCTGACCACCGGAGACCCACCATGCCGACCTTCCTGCATGCCGATTCCCACGCTCCCGCTCCGAACGCCCGGCAGCGCACCTGGCTGCTCGCGGCCCTCCGCGCCGCCGACGGCCTGCTCCCCGTGGGCGTTGCCACCCGCTCGCTGAACGTCCTGCGTGAGCGCGGCTGGATCACGACCGCCCCGGCCGGCGACGACGACGCGGAGCCCGTCCGGTACAAGATCACCCCCGCCGGCCGGTTCGCCCTGCTCAGCGTCGCCAAGGCCGACGCTCTGCTCAGCACCCTCGTCTCCGCCGAACCCGGCCGCATCGAATCCCCGGTCCAGGGACGCATCCTCAACTCGCTCGTCCGCGAGGGCCTGGTCACCCGCCTCACCCGGCGCGGCCAGCAGACCGAGGGCGAGGAGCAGCACCCGTACATCACCAACCTCGGCCGCCGCTTGGTCGGCCTGCCCGAGGTCGACGACACCCCGGCGGGCGACTACCTCGTCGCGGCCCTCGCCGCCCACGGCCTGGAGGCGCGCGTCGAGACCGACCACAGCGGCGACAGCCGCGTCGTCTACCGCAGCGGGGACGTCGAGGCGCTGTTCTACCGCGAGGTCTGGAACCCCGGCCACTACACGTACAGCGCCCGGCACCCGGCCTGGATGCACAACAAGCCGTGGACCGCCCTGATCGCCTACGGCGCCGACCAGGCCGTCGAGAAGCACCTGCCCAACGGCCTCGGCGTGCAGGAGGAGAGCGCCCGCATGGCGGACGCCTTCACCGCCTGGCTCGCCGACCGGGACGACGCGGCCTTCTCCGCCTGACGCCCACCGCCCACTTCCACCCCCGGGGACCTGACGCCATGGACCTGACCACACGTCTGCACCTGCTCAACCTCATCCGGCTCTCGGCCAGCGCCGAGAGCACCTGCCGGGCCGCCGAGCGCGCCGAGCGCCGGGCCCGGCTGCGCCGCAAGGAGGCCGCCGCCGCGCGGCGCCGGTGCCGCAGCGTGGTGCGCACGGCCCGCAGCCGGGACCTCGAGGTCGCGGTGAAGGCCCTGGCCGAGGCCGAGAGCGCGTACGAGGCGTGCGCCGGGCAGGTGGAAGCGGCCGTGCTCCGGTGGCGCCGCGCCTTCGCCGCGAGCGAGCGGGCCGACGTGCGCCTGGGTGAGGAACTCGCCCGTTCCCGGAAGCTGACCGGCGCGGGCCAGCCTCGCCGCAAGGGTGCCCGGCTCTCGGCCGAGATCTCACTGCTGTCCGACCTGGCGGCCATGCCCTTGGAGTTGATCCGTGCTGCCTCGGCGCTGCTGGTGCAGTCCTCCTCCGGCAAGGACAGCGTGGTGGCGCTCGACCGCGTGGTGCGGTGGGCGAAGGCCGCCGGCTGCCTCGACAAGGTCGTCGTGGTCCATGCCGACATCGGCGAGGAAGCGGAGTGGCCCGGGGTCCGTGACCTTGCCCGGCAGCAGGCCGAGCGGTACGGGCTGCGGTTCGTGGTGGTCAAGGCGTCCGTCGGTTTCCTCGGCATGGTGGAGAAGCGCGGCATGTGGCCCGACGCCCAGAACAGGCTGTGCACCTCGACGCTCAAGCGCGATGAGGCGGCCAAGCTGTTCACGCAGATCGTCGAGGAGCTCGGGTTCGACGACCAGGCACTGATCGTCAACTGCCTGGGCATCCGGGCCGCCGAGTCGCCCTCGCGCCGCAGGAAGCACGAACTGGCCATCGACCACCGCGCCAGCAACGGCCGCCGCCTGGTGCTGACGTGGCACCCGGTGTTCCACCTCTCCGAGACCGAGGTCTGGCAGGAGATCGCCGACCAGGCCCTCGACTATCACCCGGTGTACGACACGCTCATCCCCCGCCTGAGCTGCATTTTCTGCATCCTGGCGTCCTTCGAGGTGCTGGTGCGGGCCGTCCGGCTGTGCTGGGTGCTCGGCCTGCCGACCCCCAAGACGTACCTCGACCTGGAGCAGCAGATCGGGCACCGCTTCAAGAACCAGTTCAGCCTGGCCCACGTCGTCGAGGAGGCGTCCCGCCGGGAGGCGGAAGAAGGCCCCCTCACCTGGCGCCGGGGCGACGCCATCCGCCATCACCTCGGCGAGGACGCGGCCGCCGCCTACCTCCAGCGTCTGGCGCTGGCCGCCTGACAACGAGAGACCCCTGATGACCAATACCGTCCCGAGTGCCTGCCGCCACTGCGGCATCGGCCACCGCGAACACGCCCAGCGGTGGACCGTCGCCGCCGGGTGGCGCCAGTGGACTCCGCCCACCCAGCAGCAGATCAAGGCCCGCATACTCGCCCGCCGCGCCCGCACCGGCCGTTCCTGACCCGGCCGCTGCCCGCAGTCCCTTTTCCCCGAACGGAAGGCCCCGCCCTTGCTCCTCGCTCCCGCGCCCTCGCCCGCCGCCCTGGTCTCCCTCGTCGGCACCGCCGACTTCGACGCCGAACTCGCCCGGCTCCTGGACACCCTGGACGCCTCGCAGCTCAACGACATCGAGATCGCGTGTGTCCGGCGCCAGAGCGCCCGCTACGCCGACCAGTTGGTCACCGTGCTGCGCCGCCGTGCCCGTGAGGTGGTCGCGGCCCGGGAAACGGACTCGCGCTGGCCGGTGGTCAGCGTCGCCTTCGGCGCCTGGGAATGGGAGAACGGCTGGTTCTGGTGCGAGTACAGCGCCGAGCTGCGCCACCTCGACGGCACGGTCAGCACCGTCGACCTCGCCTTCGACGACGTGAGCGAGGTACTTGCCGACCTGGCCGCCACCGACCGGCCCGAGCGCGGCGAGACCCTCACCGTCGACCTGCGCACCGGCAGCGTCACCCAGTGAACCCCCGCCCCATACCGGCCGCCGCCCGCCGTACTGCGGCCGCCGGGCCCGGGCGCAGCGGGCGGCCCCGCACCATCACGGTCGTCTACGAGAGCGCGCACCTGCGGGTGCGCGTGTCCGGCGGCGCTGTGCTGTGGTTCGTGCGCGACGTCGCCGCCGCTCTCGGTTTCCGGCTGCCGCTCACACCAGGCGGCGCGGCTCCGCAGGTCCTGGTGACCACCGCGGAACTGTGCACGGTCATGGCGGCCGGCGGCTTCAGCCCGCCCGTCGCCTTCACCGCCTGGGCGGCACAGCTGCCGCACCGTCTTCCGGGCCCCGGTGCCTCCCCCGCGTCCCGGCGTTGACCCTTCCCCCTTTCCGGCGCCCCCTTCCTTCCCACTTCCCCCGCGTCCGCGCGGCCGTCGTCCGTCCTCGAGGAGTCATGCTCGACCGCCCCACCCTCTGCCCCGACTGCAGCGTCCCGCCTGGTCAGCTGCACCATCACCGCTGCGACGTCGCGCGCTGCGCCGAGACCGGCCTCCAGCGCCTCACCTGCCCTCACCCGGGCAGCGCCTGCAACACCCGCTGGAGTGGCCATTTGCCCGGCTACGCCGAGTGCTGGGAGTACGGGCTGCTCTACCGCCCCGACCCCGCCTCCGCCGAACTCTGGCCGGACCTCAACCGGCTCTACACCGAATGCGACTGGGACCCCGCCCGCCAGCGCATGGTCCTGCGTAGCCCGACGGCAGCGGAGGTGAGCCGGTGAGTGCGCCCCGGTCCCCGTGCGCTGCCTGAGCCTCCCCCGGGCCGGCGGCCTCGTGGTGCCGTTCGTCTCCTACGAGCACGGCGGCCACGCCGTGCTCGGGAGCGTCGACCCGCGCCGCCGCGCGCTGGCCCTGCTGCACCGGCTCTGCCAGATCTGCGGCGAGCCCCTGCAGGAACGCTTCTGCCTGGCCGTCCGGCCCATGAACGTCCAGGCCGGCGCCGCCCCCGAGGCCGGCCTCGGCCCGGAATGCCTCGCCTACACCGCCAAGGCGTGCCCCATGCTGCGGCTCCGCGAGCAAATACCGCGGCGGTCCGGTGGGCGGCGCCCATCCCGCCGGCCGGCCGTGCAGCGACCCGGGCTGCCCGTGCCCGCGCATCGCTCCCGACGCCCAGCACGAAGCCCGGCCGGGACGCCCTGCCGACGACTGGGACACCTGGATGATCCGCACCGCCCACTACCGGCTCAAGCAGGACCCGGAGCAGCGCGGTGCGCTCCTCGGCGTCGACCTCGACGTCCCGGTGCTGCGTGCGCCCCCTGCGCCGCGCCCCCGCCTGGGCCCCGCGCAGGCCGAGCAGCTGCTCGCCGCCCTGCGGGCCCTGGGCCTGTAACCCGTATGCCGACACGGCCGCGCCGTGCTGGCACCCCCGACTCACAAGGAACTTCCCGTGTCCACCGCCGCACCCGCCCTGTTCTCGATGCCCGTCCCCCGCGGGCCGGCCCGGCCTGTCAAGCCGAAGACGGTCCTGTCGTACGGCCTGGGCGCCGACTCGACCGCGATCCTGCTGATGTTCCTGGAGGATCCCGTCCGCTACGGGCTCGAACCCGACCTGTCGGACTTGATCATTGTGCATGCCGTCACAGGAGGAGTGGCCTACCTCGCTGTCGTACGTGGACCGGCTCGTACTCCCGCTGCTCGCCGAGCGCAGGGTGCGGGTGGTGCAGGTGGCCAGGATGGGCAGGTCCGACTCCGACGGGGTCATGGTCCTCGACGATTCGCGGGCTACCCGCCGCATCCATCAGGCGGGGCCGTGGCGGCTGTCGGACTGGCTGCTGACCGGCGGCACCGTCCCCCAGATGGCCTCGGGGCGCAGGACGTGCTCGATTCGCTTCAAGGGCTGGGTACTTGATCACTGGGCGGTGGCCGAGTTCGGCCAGGTCCCCTTCCGCCGGGTGATCGGCTACCACGCCGGGGAGCGGTCCCGGATGGAGAAGGACACGAAGATCCAGAACCGGCTCAATGAGCAGGCCGGGAGGGTGATCTGCCAGCCCTCCTACCCGCTGATCGATGCGGGCATGGACCGGGAGGCGGTGGAGGCGTACGTCCTGGCGCGTCTCGGCGAGCCCATCCAGAAGAGCTACTGCACCTTCTGCCCCTTCAGTGGCGTGTGCGCGTCGCGGGACCGGCACGAGGAGCGGCTGCGCGCGCACCCGGACCTGGCCGCCGAGGCGCTGGCGATGGAGTACGCCTCGATGGCGCTGAACGAGCCGATGTCTCTGTACGGGACGCGGTCGCTGTACCAGCAGCTGACCGAGGACGAGCGCAACGATGCGGTGCTCATCGCGTTCGAGGAACGCCTGGACGCGGTGCCGTTCTCCCTGTATGAGGTACGCCGTCTGTACCTGCCGGGCCGGACGAAGGACTGCCGCCTCCGCCACGGGGACCGATGCGCCCGCCCGCGCTGGTGGTGCCGCACCGAGCGGACCGCGCACTGCCGGCGCGCGCACACGGAGTTCGAGGCCGGTGACGCCGGCACACGCACCGAGCTGCCCACCGCGTGCGCCGGCGTCGATGACGACTGCCAGGGCAAGCCGGTCAAGGGCCAGGCGTGGCGGTCGGTGCGCACGGTGTGGGAAGGCTCACGCCTGGAGGCGGAGTTCACCCTGATGCGCTGGGCACGCGACGACGGCGTCCAGCTGCGCCGCGGCGAGCGATCGATGATCAAGCGGCTGCACTACCTCGACCGCGGCGAGGGCTACCCCGCGGCGGAGGGGTACCTCGTGGCTGCGCCGAGCGGGGCAGAAGACAAGCACCGTGCCTCGTTCGAGCGGCGGTGGACCGAGTTCACGGGCTTCATCGGCACCCGGTGGGAGCCCATCCGGCCCCTGGTCTGCCACCCGCGCCCGCGCGGCCACCGCGTCGTGCCCGTCATCCGGTCCTCGGGCATCGCGCATGTCCCCGCCCTCGCCGAGAGCACCGCGGCCTGAGTCCCGGACCACGGAAGGAGGAGTTCATCGTGATGGGCGTGGCGCCGCAGACGGTGGTGTGGTGCAAGGAGCGCGCTCACCCCTACGTCACCTACAACCCGTGGCTGGACCGTAGTTACTGCCGGTGCGGCCGCCGTCAGGAGTCCGGGAAGCAGCCGCTGGACGCGCTGGCCCAGCACCAGGTCTTCCACGCGCACGCTCCCGGCGCCCTCTGCCGGTGCTACCTGCCCCGGTGATGCCGGGCGGGGCTGCGCTCCGCCTCGGTCCCCGGCTACGAATGTCGGCGGCTTCGGCGGACGGAGTTCTCCCATTCCTGCCAGGCGGTGTACTCCTGGCGTACGTAGGCGCGCAGTCCCTCCGGGCTCTGCCACTGGGGTGCGTCAGCACCCAGCAGCCCTTCGACGTGGACCTGGTCGAGCTCGAGATCGAGGTGCAGGAGCAAGTCGGCGGCCATCACGGCCGCGTCAGCGGCGTCGGCGGCGTGTTCGGAGTCGATCAGCCCGTCGTGTGCGGCGACCTGCATCGCGTGGGCGGCCCGGTCGAGGTAGGCGGCCTGGCGCAGGTAGAACAGCCGGTAACCGCCGCGATCAACGGCCGGGCCGTGGCCGTCGCGGGCCGCCTGGGCACGCAGGTTGATGCCCTCGGCCCACAGAGCCAGGATCAGCTCCTCCTCGGCCAGCGTGGGCGCCGTGCCGTAGGCCTGGTCGTAGTCGGGCGCGAGGAGGTCCGGGAGCTCTCCCGGGTGCCAGCGGTGTCCGCACAACCGGCAGACGAACGCGGCGACGGGTGAGGAGGCGTCTTCGGGCGGGGTGAGCCGGGCTTCGACTTCGTCGCTGGGGCACTTCGGGCAGTGGATCGTGAGGTGGGCGGGCATTGTGTCTCCTTTCGTCGTGCAGGTCGTGTCAGGTCGCCTCCTCGCGGCCCTCCGGCCGTTGGCGGCGACGGAGCCGGTGCACGGGGATGGCCCGGGGCTACATCAGCTGTGGTCCGGGGCCGTTGTTCCGTCCGGGGGGCTGGCATCGTGTTCAGCCGCAGAACGTGGCTGCGTCCGATCCGGCCGGAACGGGTGAGGCGGTCGCTGCCGGCTCCGGGGGCGCCGGGGCGCGCTCGTCGTCCGTGGTCGAGCTCGCCGGAGCGGGCACCGGCCAGAGCAGGTTGGTGAAGTTCGAGGTCACGGTCAGCTCCTGATGTCGGGGCGGGTGGTGCGGGAGCGCAGCGAGCGGGCGAGA
Source organism: Streptomyces sp. NPDC006384 (assembly GCF_042870695.1). NCBI lineage: Bacteria > Bacillati > Actinomycetota > Actinomycetes > Kitasatosporales > Streptomycetaceae > Streptomyces > Streptomyces sp. NPDC006384. The sequence continues at coordinate 25,533 of NZ_JBIAHR010000022.1, read as the reverse complement.
GGTATGCAGGCGGCGACGGCGAATGCCGCGCTGGCCGCGAGGAGGACGGCGACCAGCGGACGGCCGCCGGCTTCGAGGGCGAGCGCGAGGCCGAGCGGCGGCAGGGAGGCGAGGGCGGTCGCTCCACTGATGACGGCCTGGTAGCGGCCGGTCGCACCGGGCGGCGCGGCGGTGGAGATGTAGGCGCCGACGGCGACGCTGTAGAACACCTCGCCGGGGACCAGGACGGCGGCGGCGATCGCGTAGCCGAGGACGGTGTGCTGGAAGGCGGCGATGGTGATGCCGAGGCCGAGGATCGCCGAGCCGATGGCGAGGACGGGCACGAACGGGAACCGCACGGTGTCGCCGCGGCCGACGAGCAGCCGCATCAGGGGCGGTGTCAGGGCCAGGACGGCGACGGTGTTGGCGATCATGGCTACGCCGAATCCGGTGGCCGGAAGACCGTCGCTCGTCATCAGCAGCGGGAGGACGGAGACGAGTCCCCAGGCGCAGATCATCGAGCAGACGGCGACCAGGGTGATCCAGCGCAGGGTCGGATCGCCCCACACCTGCCGGTAGGTGAAGCGGGGGGTGGCGGCCGCCGGCGGTCTGGAGGCCAGGGTCCGGCGGGCGATGAGCGCGAAGGCCAGGCACACGACGGCGTTGGCGACGAACAGGGCCCGGTAGCCGTGGTGGTGGGCGAGGTAGCCGCCGGCACCGCCGCAGACCGCGATGCCCACATTGCTCGCGAAATACGTCCAGGTCTGTGCGCGGGTTCGACCGGCCTCGGTGGGGATCGCCTCGTTGATGGCGGCGGAGACGGCTGGTCGGTGAGCCTCCATAGTCAGTCCCAGGCACACGGCGACGGCCAGCAGCGCGGGCAGGGAGGTCGCGACGGCGAGGGCGAGGCACGCGGCGGCGGACAGAATCATCAGGGCGACCAGGGCGGTGCGTTGGCCGAGCCGGTCGGTCAGCGCGCCGGCTGAGGCCTGGCCCAGGCACCAGCCGACCCCGAAGGCGGTGAGCGCGGCGCCGGCGGCCGTGGTCCCGTGTCCGGTCCCGTTGGTCCCGTCGCCGACGTAGTAGGCGAGGAAGTCCCAGCTGAACCCGCCCGCCTTCACCAGGAGCGAGCCGATGATCAGGATGCGGACGGCAGACCGGGCTGTCCGCTCGTTGGGCACGGCGGTGGTGGCCGGTGCGTGAGTGGCCATGCGGCATCTCCCTGCAGGTCCCGCCTGCGGTCGTAGCGAAAACGGAAGCCGGACAGCCCGAAGGCGGCCGAACCAGAGGTGCGGCCGCCTTCGGTGTGGTGCTCGTGGGCCTTACGGGCGCACGAAGCGGACGGAGCGAACGGACCGGACGGAACTCTTGTGGCAGGTGCGCATGTGCCTCTCCTCTTCAGCGGGACCGACCCCCGGCGTTCCGGGGTTGTGGTGAACGTACGGGCTGGCCAGACCTGTTGCGGTCGGTCGGGTGCACCCTGGACATGGTTGAGATTGAAAGCATGTCCGGGATGCACCGTTGCTCGGCCTGCGGCACGCTCACGCCGTCGCGCGGGGGCACGGCCGGCACCGGCGGCGTTCTTGGGGCGTGGGCGCGCAGGGTCTGGACGGGTGGGCCCGCGGGATGCCGAGTCGCAGCTCGGCCTGCTCGGCGATGGCGGAAAGGGCCGTCTCGGCCGCAGGCGCATGGTGCCGGGTGAGCCAGTCGAGGACCCGGCCGACGGAGGACGAACCGTCTGCTGCGGCGGCGAGGGCGGCTTGGGTGAGGACCTCGGCGGGCGCCTGCGCGGGGCAGGCCTCCTCCAGCCCGTCGGCCGCCAGGTAGGCGAGGTCCGCGGCGACGTCGCTGACGGCCTGACGGGTGTGGTGGCGCGACGCCCAGCGGGCGCGGCTCTCGGGGCGGCGAACAGGGTTGGGTCGAGGCACTGGCGGATGTGTTCGGTGCCCGCCGACAGGGCCGGGCAGTCACGGTGGGACGGCCAGCGGTCGGCGGCGGGACGCCGTCGGTACTCGGCCCAGTTCTCGGCGACGGAGCGGGGCCACATGGGCCGGTTGCCGACGACTGCCTGGGGTTCGGGGAGGGCTCCCTGGCCACGGCTGATGTAGGCGCGCAGCGCCGAGGTACTGATGGCCGCGGCCAAGGCGCGCGTGCCGATCATCTGGTCACCAGCGAGTTCGGGAGCGGTGAGGGTGACCACGCATCGCTCCAGCGGCGGGTGCCCGGCGGCCGGGTTGCGGTTCCTGGCCCATCGGGCCAGGTCGTGCTGCCACTGGGAAGCGTCCGCCGTCGCGCTCGGCCCGGTGAGGGCGCTCACCTGGTGGACGTGTCCGCGGTCGGCGTCGGCCGTGCCGTCGAGGAGGTCAGCGGCGGTGATGGTGGTGGCCGCCGGTACGGGTTGGGCCTCGAGGGAGCCCGCGGCCTCGTTCCACAGTTGGGGCGGTCGGTGCTAGGCGGTGCCGTCCCACCAGTAGCCGCCGGACCGGGTCACCAGAGGCCAGGTGCTGTGCCACTCCCACGGGCCGGTGGCATCGGGGTCGGCTTCGTGCAGCACGACGGTGCGGCCCAGACCCGGGTGGACGTGGACGACCCACACGAGGTCGGCCCGGTCCGGGTCGGTGATCCGGACGGGCCGCGCGGGGCCGGATGGGTGTGAGCCGGCGCCCAGGTGGGTGTCGTCGACGAACGGCAGGCCGGGAACGGGATGGTCGGTGCTGGCGCCGTTCGCGAGGAGCAGGGGTGAGGCCATGCGAGGTGTCCTTTGGGCAGTTCAGCGGCGGAGGAGATCAGGTGATGCGCTGGACGGGTGCGGGGACCGGCTGCCGGCCGGGGTCCGGGCCGGCAGCCCGAGCGGCCGCCCGGCGCAGCAGGACCGCGAACTCCTGCGCCCGCAGCGGTTCGTGGAACAGCTCGTCGGCGCCGGTGACGCTGAGGACGGCGACCAGGTGGGGGCCGCGCATGATGGGCGTGGACAGGGTGCACACGCCGAAACATCGGCGCAGCGCGATACGGGCGGCGCGGATGGTCTCCAGCGTCGCGGACGGCAGCGCGAGCACACGGTCCTCGGCGTTGACGGCGAGCTCGGCGGGAGCGTAGGCGAGCGCGGCGCGCCCGGCGGCGGTCATACGGAGGTCGTCGTCCTGCTGCGCGGCAGCGGCGCGCAGCTCCGGGCGGGGGCAGACCAGGTCGACGAGCGTGAGATGCAGGCCGAGTCCGGGCCGGAAGTGCAGATCGTGCCAGGCCACCGCGAGGCCGGTTTCCTCCTGCAGGTCGCCGACGACATGGTGGATTGCCGGAGTGGAGGTACGCGCGCCGACGGGGTTCGAAAGGAGCGGCGCTGCCTCGCGGGTGATGCGGTAGGCCCCGCGGCGGGCGCCGTGCTCGACGAGGCGTTCCAGGGCGGCGGCCTTGAGGAGCTTGGAGGCGTGCGAGGGCTGCAACCCGGCGGCGCGGGCGATGTCGGCGAGCTGGTGCTCCTGGTCGGCGCCCAGGCTCAGAAGCGCGCGAAGGACGCGGAAGCCGCGGCCGGCGGACTGGGGCGGCTGGCGTCCGTCGCCGACGGCGGCGAGGACGGGTGGCACGGCGGACGGGGACCAGTGTGCGGACGAGGAGGGTCTCGGCGGGATGTTGATGCTGGACATGTAATCTCCGGTTCAGTGCGGCGCGGTGAGGCTCCAGGCGTCGAGGGGGCCGGGGAGCCGACCTGGGGCGGCTCCACGTCGGCGACATCGGGGTCGGTCAGGGGCGGTGGGGGCGGCGGCGCGGCCGGAAGACCGGCGGCTCGGCGGAGACCGGCACCGCCTCGTCGTCGGCGTCGTCGTCCGCTGGCGTGGTGGGGCCGGGGTAGCGGGGCTCGACGAACAGGTGCTGGGCGCGCCATTCGGGGTGGGGGGACAGAGGGGCGGGTCGAGGTCGGCGCGCGGCTCCCTCCGTGCGGCGCGGCGGGGTGTGGCGCGGGATGGCCACGGCGTCTCCTTACTTCACGTCCGGCAGGGCAACGCCCGTGCTGGTGTCGGTGGGCAGCGGCTGGTCGGGGCAGCGGGCCAGGACCTGGTTCATCGCGGCCTTTTCGAACGGGGTGACCCATAGGTGGTACTTGGTCTTGACAGCGATCTGCCGTGCTACGTACGGGCAGCGAAACCCTTTGTTCGGCGGCAGCCAGGTCGCCGCGTCGCCGTCGGACTTCGCGGCGTTCGCCGGTCCCGAGGCGGCGATGAGGTTCAAGGGGTCGTTGCTCAGGGCCTCCCGTTGCTGCTGGGAGAGTTCGGCGGCGCCGGTGCGCCAGCTCGCGCCGAGCGCGACGGCATGGTCGATTTGCACGCTCGCGCTGTGCGGGCCGCGGACGAAGTGGATGCTCTTGCCGGTGTAGGGGTCGGCGAGGGTGCCGGTGGCGACGACGCACCGCGAGGTTCCCCTGAACGTGATGCGCTGCAGGTCGCGGCGCAGGACGTCGTTGCGGGTATCGCACAGATTCCCGCTTCCGGGGGCGAGGGTGGTGTCCGACCAGGCGGGACCGAACTTCGCTTCGCGGTCGTACCCGGTCATCGGGGCGGGACCCTTGACGGTGAGCTGGGCCAGGGCGTGCCGGGCGCTCGCGGCAGGAGCCGGAGCGGCATGGGCGTCGTCATCGGCGCCCTGGCCGGCCAGGGTGGAACAGCCGCTCAGAGTGGCGACGAGGGCGAGGCCGGCCAGCGCCGCGCGGGAGGTGGTGCGGTTCAACTCAGCGGTACCTTCTCTCGATCCGGGGGGCCGTGGACGCGGCATCCCGTGGCGGTCACGCGGGGAGCGGGCAGGATGAGGCGGGTGTGTGCAGGGCGTGCGCGAAGGCCCTGACCTGTTCGACTGCGCTGTCCAGTCCTGCCGGTGCCGGGCACCGCAGCAGCGGCCGGATGAGCGGGGAGCCGATCACTGCCCCATCCACGAACGGCGCCACCTGCTCGGCGAGCTGCGGGGTCGAGATGCCGATGCCGCCGACCACGGGAAGGGGGGAGTGCGCGCGCAGGCGCGCGGTGAAGTCGCGCAGGGCCGGGAGGTCCAGGTCGCCCTGGTAGCCCGTGGGGGCGGAGACCGCCGGGGCGTAGATCCAGCCGGAGGCGATCTCGGCGATCGCGGCCAGCTGCTCGTCGCCGGCGTCGCGCGGGGCGAACTGCGGGGTGTGGATGCCGGCCGCGCGGGCGGCGTCGATCCACTCCCCGGCGGCCGAGACGGGCAGGTCGGGAATCATGGCGCCGGCGGCGCCGGCCTGGGCGAGATCCTGGGCGAAACGGACAGGACCGTCGAAGTTCAGGACGGACGACCAGTAGCTCATCGCGACCACGGGCACGCCGGTGCTGGAGGCGGCCAGGCGGATGGTGGAGAAGACGTGCGCCATGCGCGCGCCCTGGCTCAGGGCCTTTGCGTGGGCGGCTCGGATGTCCGGACCGTCCAGGCTCGGGGCGCGGTGCGGGACACCGACCTCGAGGAAGTCGGCACCGTGGCGGATGAAGGCGCGCAGGGTCTCGACCCCTGCCGTCCAGTTGGGGAAGCCGGCGGGCAAGAACGCCCCGAGGGCCGGTCGCTGGCGCTGCTCCAGCAGTGCGGTCAGCCCGGTGGCAGCAGGGGTGAGCGTGGTCATGACGAGGTGCCTTTCACAGGGCGTGGGGTGAGGGGGTCCGCGACCTTGCGGTGCGTGGCACGCAGGCGGGGCGTGGGGGGCGAGACGGCGGCCGGGACTAGCCGGCGAGGTGGAACTTGATCATGTCCTGGCGTATCCAGCCGTACGTGCCGCGGGCAGGCCGCCCTTGGACCGCTTGGTGATCTTGGCCTTGTACCAGGAGCCGCTCTTGCAGTAGAGGGCGAGCTGGTCCCTGTTGCAGACCAGGCCCTTGGACTTGTACGACGTCGACGGCCCGGTACGGAAGTTGATGCCGTCGGCTTCCGCGCCCTGGTCGTAGGTCGAGCAGTCGCTGCTGGCGGCTGACGCGGTCGGGGCGAGCGCGGCGGCGTCGTCGGCCAGCAAGGAGACGGACAGCGCGACGGTGGCGAAGCTCTTGAGCGCGGGCATGGCGTGCAAGATCCCTTCACGCGGTGGTTATCCCGGCGGCCCGTCGTTGCGGGCCGCCGGGGCCGGAGCGCTGGTGCGTGCTCCGGCGGGGGGCCGTCAGGTCTGGTCGACGGGCCGGCGCTCGGCGCGACGCTTGCCGTAGCCGACGGCGCCCGCGGTCGTCAGGCCGGCGGCGAGCAGTCCGCCGGCGGCGAGGGCCAGCGTCCTGTTTCCGTCCGCGCCGGTGTGCGCGAGGCTCCCGGCGGGCGTGATGGTGTCGCTGGCGCTGATCTGCTCGGTGACGCCGCCCTTAGGGGTGTTGTCCGAGCCGCCCTGGTCGTGGCCGTCCTTGCCGGACTCACCCGTGCCGGAGCCGCCGCTCCCCGAGATCGGGCCCGGCGACGGCTCGGTGGTCGGGTCGGTTCCCGGGTCCGTCGTGGGCGGGTCGGTCGGGTCGGTCGGGTTGGTCGGCGGCGGGTCGGTCGGGTCCGTCGGGTCGGTCGGGTCCGTCGGGTCGGTCGGGTCCGTCGGGTCCGTCGGCGGCGGGTCGGTCGGGTCCGTCGGGTCGGTCGGGACCGTCGGCGGCGGGTCGGTCGGGTCCGTCGGGTCGGTCGGGACCGTCGGCGGCGGGTCGGTCGGGTCCGTCCCCGGCTCGGTCGGGACCGTCGTGGGCGGGCCGGTGGGGTCGGTCCCCGGCTCGGTCGGGTCCGTACCCGGCTCGCCGGTCGGGCCGGGGCTCGGGGTGTCGGCGGTGGCTGAGGCCTCCACCTTCAGCGCGAGGGAGGCATCGTCGTCCGTGGAGACGGACGCCTTGGGCGCGGGTGAGTCGGTGGCGGCCAACGCGGTCGGGGCGGCAAAGGCCCCCGAGGCGGCAACGAGCGCCGCGGTGGTCACGACGCGCCGCAGCACGCGTGTGCGGGTCTTACGCATGGAAGAGATCAGTCTCCTGTTGTGGCGTGGCAGGTCCGCGCGGGCAGCGCTTCAGGTGCCGAGGCACGGTGCCTGCTGGGTGAATCGATCTTCGGATCGGCGGCCTGTGGACAGAGTCCGCAGATTTCAGGGGTGTCCGGCCGGCTGTCCGGTCGGCTGGGTGAGTTGTCGGGCGAGCTCGCCCGCGTCGCCGGTGTAGTGGTGTCCACGAAGCCCGAGGGAGGCCGCCGCTTCGACGTTGTCGGCCCGGTCGTCGGCGAACAGCGTCCGTTCCGGGGCGGGCCACCCTGCCGCGGCGAGCGCCACCTCGTAGGCGCGGCGGTGCGGCTTGTTCACGCCGATACGCGCGGAGTACACGGTCTTGGTGAACAAGGTGGTGCACCAGTCGGTGGCGTCGAGCGCGGCGGCCAGGGGCAAGGGTGCGTTGGACAGCAGCACGAGGGGCGTACCGGCGCGGTGCGCAGCGTGGAGGGCGGCCAGGACGGCTGGGTCGACGGTGGTCCACATCTGGGTGTCGGCGTGGGTCAGCGCCGCCAGCAGAGGACTGCCCGGCGGGGCGACGAGGCCACCGCGGAGCAGGCCGGCCCAGAAGACCTCGCTGGTGATGGTGCCCTCGTCGTAGGCCGTGCGCCGCTGCCAGAACGCCTTCTGGAACGCCTTGACGTCCTGCGGTGCCCACCCGGCGAGTTCGGCCAGGGCCTTCCAGTGGGTGAGGTCCGGCTGGACGCCGAGGACACCGTTGTAGTCGAGGATCGCGGCCTCGAGTCGGTCGGGGTGTACGGTCGACGCGGTGGTGGTCATCGTTGCTCCAGAGCTCGGTGGGCGGTCAGTGCGACGCAGGCGGCCAGGACGACGGGCAGCGTGAAAGCCGCGGGCAGGGTGCTGAGGGAGGCGAGTCCGCCAATCGCGGCAGGTCCGGCGAGCAGTCCGAGGTAGCCGGTGGCGGCGACGGTGCCGACAGCGCGCGGTCCTCCGTGCCCGGCGGCGCTGATGAGGGAGGGGACGGCCGTGGACAGGCCGAGACCGATGGCCATCCAGCCGAGCAGCGCGCTTGCCGGTGAGCCGATGGCGACGCCGGCGCCGAGGCCGACGGCGGCCAGAGCCGCGCCGCCCCGGACGGTGACGGAGGCGCCGAAGCGCGAAGTGAGCCGGTCTCCGAACAGCCGGCCGATGGCCATGGCGCCGCTGTATACCGCGTACGCGGCAGCGGCGGTGGCTTCGGAGGCGTGCAGTGAGCGCAGGTGGACGGCGGACCAGTCTGCGGCGGCGCCCTCGGCGAGGAGGCAGGCCGCCGCCATCGCGCCGAGCAGCCAGATGCGGACGCGGGCGGGGGTGGGCTGGGCGCGGTCCGCCGCGGGCACGGTGCCGGTGATGTCGTCGAAGCTCTGCGCGGCGCGTACGGCGCGGTGCGCGGCGAGGGCGGCGAGGGCGGTGGCGGCGCCGACCAGGGAGAAGAGCAGGCGGTACGGCATCCAGGTGGTGGCGACCACCAGCGCGGCGCCGGCGAGCGCGCCGATCGAGTAGGCGGCGTGCAGTCCGGACATGATCGGTCGCCGGTAGGCGCTCTGGCAGTTGACGGCCGATGCGTTGGCGCCGACGTCGAGGAGGCCGTGGGTGCAGCCGAACACTGCCGCGCCCAGGACCAGCGTCGGCAGGGTGGTGCACTGCCCGAGCAGTACGAGGGACCCGCCGAAGGCGATCGTCGGCCCGACGAGCAGGCGGGACGGCCCGTGCCGGGCGGCCAGGCGGCCTCCGACCTGGAGGCCGGCGACCATGCCGGCGGCCGCGGCAAGCAGGACGACGGCGAGCTGGCCGGCGCTGAGGTGGGCCGCGGCCTGGACCGCGGGCATCCGGGCGCCCCAGACGGCCATGATGATGCCGAGGGCGGCGAACACGCCGGTGAGCAGACGCCGGTCCGCTGCCGCCGCGGGAGCCTGAATGGCTGTGGGCGCGGTCGTCATCTCGCCTCCTGACGGGCGAGGTTGCGCGCGGCCGGGCGTGTTCGGCTCGCGCGGGGGCGGGGCGTGCTTCGGTGACGGCGCGGGAGTTGGCGGTGGGCCCGCGCGAGCATGACGAGGGGCATGGCGTCCTCACGTGGAAGCGGGAAGAGTCGGAGGCGCTCGGCAAGTCGGTTCTCGACGAGCGCGTAGCGCAGTTGGTCACCGGCCGGTGGTGAGCAGTGAGCATCCCGTGGTCGGCCTGTGGATGGAGTCCGCGCGATTCCCGCACCGACTGAGGGTTTTGCTCCATTACGTCACATATGGGGATGTTTGTTGTGGCGGGTTGGAAGGCAGGGCACGACGCCCTCGCCCCTGTGCCGGGCGGGAGCCGGACATTCATGGGGCCTGCGGCGGCGGAGCCTGCGGTGTGCGTGGAGTGTCGGGTTCATCTCGGTTCGGCCTGCGGTGCTGGTGAGGCGATGGCCGCCCGGGGGCGGGGTGCGAGGCGGTGCCGGGTAATCCACAGCAGCAGGCAACCGGCCGCTGCGCCTGCGGCTGAGACGGCCGCGGCCGCGACGGGTGAAGGGGCCGGGGACGAGGGCAGGTTCCGGCGGTTTGCCTCAGTCCCAGACAGGCGATCAGCCAGGCGGACGCCTCGGCGAGGGAGTTCGGCGCACGAGGTCGTCGAGTGCGTGGAAGCTGGTGACCAGGAGCGGCGCGAGGAACAGTCCGGGCAGGGGCGGCGAACATGGGCAGAACGCCGAGGAGGAGCCCGCCCGCGAGAAGCAGGAGTTGGCATGTCGGGGCTCCCGGCCAGCGCCGACGGCCGTAGTGGAGTGCGCCGGTCAGGCTGCCGACGGCGAGCGCGGCGGGGACCGCCGTAGCGAGGTAGTCGGCGGGGTGGCATTCGGCTGCTGCCACCGCCACCACGTTCAGGGCGCCCAGCGTGATGCCTGCGCCGAAGAGGGCGGCCGCCAGCGCGCAGTCCCGCGCTGCGGATCGGGCCGAACCAGTGCGCGCGGGTGGGTACCGGCTGCCAGGTGCGGGCCGGTCACGCGGAGAGGAACAGGGCGGTGCCGGCCAGTCCGGTCACGGCGGTGGCGGTGAGGACCAGGGCGGTGCCGGTCAGGATGTCGAGGGCGAGGACGAGCAGGGGCCCGCCGATGAAGACGACCTTCTGGGCGCAGGCGTCGAGGGCCAGCGCGGCTCGGCGTTCGTCCGCGTCGTTGACGACGTACGCCCACAGCACGCGGAGCGCAGCTTCCAGGGGCGGCGTGCACAGGCCGGCGGCCGATGCGAGAAGCGCTGCGGGGACCGGATGGGCGGCCGGGCGGAGGGTGACCAGCGCCAGGAAGGCCGCGGCGGACGCGAGGGAGGTGACGCCGAGAGCGAGGAGGTGGCCGTGCCGGTCCAGCAGGCGCCCCCATAGCGGCTGTCCGATCGCGGCGGTCAGTCCGTACGCGGCGGCGAGGACGCTGGCCAGGCGCAGGCTGCCACCGTCGGCGCGGACGGCGATCAGGAGCGCCAGCGGGTCCACCGCGACGGGCAGGTGGCCGATGACCGCGCCTGCCAGGAGGCGGGGGACGTGGGGGATGGTCAGGACGTCGCGGTAGCGGGCGGTTCGGCCGGCAGGGCGCGGCGGGCGGTGCATGAGGAGGCTGGTGGTCATGGGCGGGTGGTTCGGGCCGCCCGCAGGTGGTGGCGCCCTTCGCGCAGGCGGAGCGCAGTGCGTGCCGGGCGGAAGAGGCCCGTGGGAAGGGCGCCTCCCCGGCCGGGTGCGTACACCCGGCCGGGGAGGACTCGTTGCTCGTCGCGGCGGTGGTGGCTATCCGGCGCGGGGGAAGACGGGCGGTGTCCAGCCGATGTACTTCGCGCCCCACTTGGTCTCGAACAACTCGGCGTCGACGACGTCGATGTAGCCGGGCCTCAAGATGTCGTTCGAGGCAACCTTGCCGTCACCGAGGTAGACGGCGATGTGGCCGGCCCGGTGGCCGGTGTCCCAGTACATGAGGGCCCCGGCCGGGGGGTGCCGGTCACCGTCGTGCTGCATGGACTTGGGCACGACGCTGTAGTGGTCGATGGCGTAGTTGACGCCGCTGAAGTTCCAGCCGTAGACGATCGCGGTGAAGGCGAGGCAGCGCTGGTACCACTGCTTGGAGGATCCGGAGCCGGAGTTCTTCTTCGCCCAGGCGATCGCCTCCTCGACGCTGCGGGGGTTGTTCAGCTTCCAGGTCTGCTTGCCGTCGGTGAACTTGCCGCCGGCGCTGCCGCCGGCACCGCCGGTGCCCGGCTTCGTCACGCCGCAGTTGTCGTTGTCGCTGGTGACGGGCGTGGTGTCGTTGCCGGTGCTGCTGGAGCCGCCGGTGGTGGAGCCGTCGCGTTCGAGGTTGATGCCGGCGTCCTTGGCGAGCTTGCGCATCGCGGTCTCGTGCCCGGCGTACAGCTCGGGGTGGGCGGACTTCTGGACTTTCTGGGCGGCGTCGCCGAGGGGGAGCTTGTCCCAGCCCTTGATGTCGGCCAGGCCGTCGTTGGTGCCGCGGCCGAGGAAGAACGACTCGGCGGCGTAGCTCGGCGTCATGATCTGCTGCTTGGTGCCCCAGCCCATGGAGGGGCGCTGCTGGAACAGGCCGAGGCTGTCGGCGTGGCCGTGGTCCAGGTTCTGCAACGTGCTCTCCTGCATCGCGGTCATGAGCGCGATGAGGGTGGCGCGGCCGGGCAGTTTGGCCTTCTTGGCAACTTGGTCGATCTCCTTGGCGTACCCGACCTGCTGCTCGTGCAGGGTGCCGGTGGCCTGGGCGCCGGATCCATCGGTGCCCGAGACGGCGGAGGCGTCCGCGGTGCCGGGCCCGGTGTCTTCGCAGTCGGCGGCTCTGGCCTGACCGGCGGGGAAGAACATGCCGAGCAGGACCAGGCCGACGATAAAGATGATCATGGCGATGGCGCCGTACTTGAGCTGCGCGCCCTGTTTGACGATTCCGGTGGCCTTGAGGGCACCGCGCATGAGGTCCCGCTCGTCCACGGCTACTCCTTCAGCCCAAGGACGCGGGTGACCATCCAGCGGGAGGCGGCGTCCGCGCGCGCGACCTCGATGGTCAGGTGGCGGGTGTAGCTGTAGGGGTCAGTGGCCTTGACGTCGAGGGTGACGTCGGCCTGCAGGTACACCCGGACCGATGTGTCCGGGGCGGGCCGGTCCTTGGCGCTGGGCTGGCCGATGTCGACCTTGGTGGGCGTGGCCTCGGTGGCCTGGGCGGCCACCAGCTGGTTGAAGTCGCGGTCGTCGTGACGCTCCAGGTTCTGAACGAGCGGGGTCGAGGCGTAGGGGGCGGCCCGTTCGACGGCCGCCTTGTGGCTGCCGTCCTGAAGCGGGCGGCGGGTGGTGTAGGCGGTGACGAAGGCCTTGGCGACGGCTGTCGGGTTGTCGGCCACGGCGGGTGCGCTCGCTGTGGGGGTGGGCGAGGTGCTCGGCGCGGCCTGGAGGGCGTCGACGGTCGGGGTCGTCTGGGGCTTCGCGGTGTCGGCGTCCCTCTGGTCGGGCCACAGCCAGGCGGCACCGGCGACGGCAGCGGCCACGATCAGCGCGATGACCGGAATGGCTGTCGGGGTCGGGGTCTTCTTGCGTTTCTCGCGGATCCACTCGGTGCGCGCGTCGCGGTGGGCCGAGCGCCACCGGCGCTTGGCCTTGCGGCGCCTTCGTCCGCGCAACTCGTCTATCTCGGGCGGGAGTTCCTCTCGGGCCAGCAGTTCGCGCCACTCGGCGGCGGTCTGCGGGACCGGGGCCCGGCTGGGCTTCCTGCGGGACGGGGCGGAGTCGGCGTCAGGGCTGCGGGGGTCGTTCTCGTGCGTCACAGAGGGCTCCGTACAGGCAGGGCATGGGTGTATGCGGGCATGGCGGGATGGCCCCGGGGCGGTCCCGCTGCCGGGTGCGGCGGGACGGCCCCGGGGGTCACGTGCAGGTAGGTAGGGCGGTGCCGGTCAGGAGGGCTCAGGAACTCCGGTTCGGCCTCGGGGGTCCGTTGCGGGTGCCGCTGGCGGGCAGGGCGCCGCTGCCGGGCGGGCGGCCGGGTGTGCGCGGTGGCCGCGGGCTGGCCGGCGGCGGATACGTGCGGAACCTCGCTCCGGTCGGGTTGGCCGGCCGGTTGATGACGGTGCCCTGGATCGTGGTGGGCCGGTGGGACGGGTTGGCCGGCGGTACTCCGGTGTGGCGGGGCGCGCCGGGCCGCACGGTGTATCCGCCCGCGGTGGTCCCTGCCCGGCCGGTGTGTCCGGGGCCGGTGGGGCGGCGGGGCGGTCCGGGGCGGGTGCGCCGTCCTGCGGGTCCGCCCGGAGTGCCGGGGCCGGTGCCGGCGGGGCCGGTGGGTCCGCTCGGCCCGCCGGGCAGGCCCGGCCGGGCCTGCCCGGGCCGGTGCGCGGTGGGCGGGTAGCTCGGCGGCGGCGGGATGGTGCGGCTGGGGCGGCTGCGGACGTCGCCGGTGTTGGACGAACCGCTCGTGCTGTCGTCGTCGCTGCGTCCCCTGCTGCCTCGCCCGCCGCCGTGTCTGTCGGGTGCGGGGCGGCGGGCCATGCCGCCGAAGCGGCCCCGTCGACGGCCGCTGACCGCGTTGCGCAGGCGGCGTGCGGAGGCCATCCGGCCCAGCGTGTTGAGCACTCCGCGCCCGGCCATCTGGGCGCCGCCGGCGCTGACGATGCCGTCGAGGCGGCCCTTGACCTTGAAGGCCATCGCGGCTGCGCAGATGTTGAGGCAGCTGACCATGAGCCAGCCGTAGGTGGGCAGCAGCGACATCAACGCGACGCTGACCACCATGACCGAGCCGAGGAGCATGGTCGCGGTGAAGCTCACCATCACCAGGCCGATCAGCATTTCGAACCACTGCACCCCCCACTGCCTCGGCTTTCCGGGGATGCACCAGAGGGTGGCGAAGGCGACGCCGCAGACCAGCAGCATCAGCGCGCCGATGAGGCTGGCCAGCGTGGTGAAGGCCAGGGTCAGGGCGAGGGCGCAGAAGATGGCGCAGGCGACGATGGCGGCGATGAGGACGCCGATCCGACCGCCGGGGGTGTGGCCCTGGCGCCACTGGACGGCTTCCTTTCCGACCGTTTCGTCGTCGAGGGTGGAGGAGAGGTAGTCCTCGCGCGCGTCCATGTCGGTGCCGCGCTTGACGACTTCGTAGCCCCACTTCTGGCATGCGTTGACGGACCCGAGGTCCGCGATGCACCAGGGTGTCGCGACGTACGTGCGCCACACGGCGTCGGCGGCCTTGCGGACGGTGTTGTCCTTCTCGTTGTCCGACCACTTCGGGGTGGGGGTCTTGAAGGGCATGGCGGCGTCTTCGTTGCCGGTCAGGCCGGCGCCGATCGTCGTCATGGCGACCGATGCGCCCAACTGGCGTCCGTTGTCGATGCCCTTGACCCATGTCGAGGGCGCGACCAGGAAGGTCGTGGCGATCGCTGCGGACGCGGCGACCCAGGCGATCTGCCCCATCGGGGAGGATTCCGACTTCTTGGCCCAGGCGACGAATCCGCCGACGGCGACGGCGGTGGGCAGGAAGGTGGTCATCATGGGGCCGGCCGCGGCGCCGATCGCCCGGGAGATGGCGTTCTCAATCTCGGGGAGGCTGACCACGCTGAAGCACCAGCCGACCACCACCACGGCGGCCCGGCCTATGTCGATGAGGACGTCCAACAGCGTGTTGCCGAAGCCGTGGAGCCAGCCGTCGATGAGGTCGCCGCCGGTCAGGTCGTCGGAGAGCTGCTTGTCGAGCTGGTACACCCCGGGGCTGAAGGACTCGAAAAGGGTGCCCTGGCCTGGGGGTTTGAAGGGGGACGGCATCATGTCGCCGATGCCGCCGGGCTTGTACTTGTCGGTGTCGTCGGCGGCCGCGGCCGGGGCGAGGACGCCGAGGGTGGCCAGGATGCCGGCTGTGGGGATCAGCAGGGTACGCAGGCGCGGGAGGGCGAGCCGGAGCCGGACCGCCGCGCTGCGGAGTCGTTTCAGCAGGTCCTTCATGCCGCCCGCTCCAGTGTCTGGGCCACCGGGTTCCCGGCGGGTTCGGCGGGGGCGTGGCCGGCCTCGTCGAGCCGGGCCACGCGCCAGTGGCCGTCTTCCTCGGTCAGGCGCAGCAGGTAACTCCAGGGGGTCGGGCCGCACTTGCGGACGGTGACCAGGGCTTCCTTGCCCGCGGGCTGGGTGGCGGTGGCGGGCACGTCGCGCAGGCGGGCGACGGTGACGGTCGCCGGTGCGTTGTTGGGCTGCCGGTTGCGGAAGGCGTTCTGGTGGGCCGTGATGCAGCCGGCCAGGGTGCCTCCGTCGTCGGGGAAGCTGGGACGGTTGGTCGTCGTCGCCAGCTCGCACATCGTCTCCGGGCTGGCCGTCCCGTTCGCCAGGCCGGTCATGTAGGCGGTGGCGGTGCTGGTGGCGCGTTCGGCGGGTGTGCCGCGCGGCCTGGTGGGGTCGCTTCCGCAGGCGCTGAGCGTGCCGAGCGCCGCGCAGGCCGCGACCGTGGTGGTCAGGGTGCGCTGTCGTGGGGTCACGGCGGGCTGCCTCCTTGGTGAGCAGGCGGCGTCGGCCTGCCCGCTGCGGGTGGGGGTCATGCGACTTCCGACCCTTCCTGCGGCGGGTTGTGGACAGAGTCCGCGGACTCGGCGCCGGGGAACTTCTCCAGGTCCACGGCGTCCTTCAGGGCGTCCTCGTGGTCCTTGGCCTGGTCCTTGGGGTTGGTGGACAGTGCGCGCAGCAGCTCGTAGGAGGGGGCGTCCCACTGCATGGTCGCCACCCGGTCGCGGCGGTCGCGCACGATGCAGTGGCCGTGGCGGATGTCGCCGTGCGCGTCCTTGCCGACGCCGTGGATCAGGGCCCGGGTGCTGTCCGAGACGGGCAGACGCAGCAGCTCGGCCATCGCGTCCTGCTGGGAGCGGGTGCTCTGCTCGAAGGCGCAGACCGTCGTGATGGCCTCCAGTACGCCGTCCATGCCGAGCAGGGACTTGGGGTCCTGGGTGTCGATCGCGAGGGAGGTGTCCAGGGCTCGTCCGGTACGGGCGATGTAGTCGATGAAACGTCGGCCGTCGTCGGTGCCGGTGAGGACGTGCACCTCCGGGATGGCCACGACCTTGGGGAGATTGCGCAGGTCAGGGCGGGCGGAGGTGTTGAGCGCGTACGCGATCAGGCCGCGCATCAGCGCGAGGGAGACCCGCTCGGTCATCGTCATCTCGCCGGGGCGGGTGCCGGCCTGTGGCATCGTCAGGCCGGGCACCTGGACCAGCCACAGGCCCGGCTCGGGGCGCAGGGGCGAGGCGCCGTCGTGGGGGTTGCCGAGCAGCGGTGCGCCGAGCTGGGTACGCGACAGCTCCGCGAGGGCGTCGCCGGCCTCGACGGCGAGCGGGTCGCTGCTGGCCTGCAGGTACTCGATGACCCGCCAGGTCGCCGCGTCCTCGTGCTGGGCGACGGCGTTGCAGGCCCGCAGCAGGTGTGTCTCCACGCCGGCTTCGCGCATCCGCTCCGGCAGGATGATCAGCAGTTGCGAGACGACCTGGAGCGCGGCGTCGCCCTTGGGCAGGAGCCGGAAGACGTCGGCGACGGCCGGGGTGTCGACACCGCAGGTGACGTGATGCGAGTCCAGGCCGAGGTACTCGCCGGCCTTCACCAGGCCGGCTTCGTCACCCTTGAAGCCCAACATCAGGCTGAAGGCGCCCTTGAGGCCGGCGATCAGCGTCGCGAGCATCATGCTCGTCGTCTTGCCGCGGCCCGACCTTCCGACGAAAGCGGTGGTGGTGGCGTCACCGCGGGCGCTGCCGGCGGTGATGTCGATGCGGCACACCCCCGGGGTGGTGCCGGTGAGCAGCCCGGCGATCGGCCCCTCGTCGTCCCCGGCCTCCGAGCCGCCCCAGAACATGCTGGCGGCGAGAGCGTCGGTCGTGCGGATGTGGCCCAGGTCCAGCACCCGGAGCATGTCGCCGATCTGCGCCTCCAGCCACAGCTCCCGCTGCTCCTCGGAGGCGACGGTGACGTCGATGGACAGGCCCGCGTAGTGGGCGATGACCGCATCCGTGCGGGCGCGCAGGTCCTCGAGGGACTCGGTGGAGGAGACGATGATCCGCGGGTGGTCCTCCAGCAGCGTCATGCCGTCGCGGGACATCTGCCGGCGCAGGTCCTCCATCACCGCTTCGGTCTCTTCGGTCTCCGCGAACGTCTCGCCGGCCGACCCTTCGGCCGCCGAGCGGCGCTGCTCCTTCGCGGACTGGCGCTGCTTGTCCACGGACTTGATCGCGTGGCCCTTCGTCCACACCGTGAACCGCACGCTCGCCTCGGGGCAGACCAGGGCGTCATCGCCCGTTTCCGGATGGGAGTAGGTGATCTCGGAGAGGCAGCGCAGCCACTCCTGCTCGCCGGGGGTGACGAGCTGCTCGGGGAAGGCGGGCATCGCCAGCACGCTGACCCAGGCCGCTGTCTCACCGCGGGCGTCCATCAGCCTCATGTGGTCCGCGTGGGGGATCGCCTTGGACTGGGTCAGGCGGACCAGGGAGGCACCGCTGATGGTGGGCAGGTGGGGCGGGGCCGGCTGCGGGCGGAAGCTCTCGCGGGAGACGGCCCAGGCCAGCAGTTCCGCCGGCGCGATCCGCGCGCGCCAGGGGGTGGCCTCCAGGCGCCGCTCCATCCTGCGGGCCAGTCCGTCGAGGTGGGCGAGTTCGGTGTCGTCCAGTCCGGTGTGGCCGACGCCGAGCGCGCCGGCCACACCGTTCTTGACGGTGGCGTTGGCCGCGGAGTCGCGCTCGACCAGGCGTATGCCGAGCAGGATGTGCCGCTGGGGCAGGTCGAGGGTGTCCAGGCGGCGGGCCCACATGTCGGCGACCGCCTCGACATCGCCGGCCGTGAAGATCTGCCGCGCTTCCTCGCGGTAGTCCTCACCGTCCAGGCGCGCCCAGATCACCTTGAGGTGGCATTCGTAGCCCGGCAGGACCTTGGCGAGCGCGAGGGCGGCCGCGTCCTGCTCCATGTCCTGGCGGTCCTCGGGCATCAGGTCCGTGTTGGAGGAGGAGAGGGTGAACCAGGCCTCTGCGGCGACGTCGGTGACGACCAGGCCGTCGGCGATGGCCACCAGCTGCGGTTCCTTCATCAGGCGCTCGGCACCCAGGCCGAGCAGCCGGCCGAACTTGGACGCGGACTTCTTCGCCGCCTTCGTGGTGGTGCTCATCGGTGGGACTCCTTCGGGGTGCGGGCCGCGAGGCGGGCGAAGTCGGCGGCGTCGTGCTCGCTGATGCGGGCGGCCTGGACGAAGCGGTGGGCGCCGTCGCGGGTGACGTGATGCCACAACCCGGGGCGCGGCACGGGGCCGGCCGGCCGGGGCCGGCCGGAGAGTCCGGCGCTGATCCAGGTGCGTTCGCTCGGCGCGTTCAGCAGGCGGGTGGAGAACAGGTCCCGCGTCAGGTGCCGGAGCCCGCCGGGCAGTTCCCGGCAGGCGAGGACGACCTGGATGCCGGCCGGACGGCCGTGGGCCAAGATCGCGGTGAGCGCGTCCAGCGCCACCCCATTGGGCCGCGGGTCCGCCTGGTGGTCCAGCAGCGCCGTGGTCGTGCCGTCACTCTCCACCAGCAGCAGTCGCCGGGGGCCCGGCCGGCCCTGCATGGCCCGGTTGCGGGCCTGGTGCGCGAGACCGAGCAGGTGCCGGTGCAGCTGGACGGGATCGTCGACGTAGGTGACGCGCTCCAGTGCGCGGGCCCAGGCATGTTCGACGTGGTGGACGTCGAGGATGTCGAGGTGGTGGCCGGCGGCCAGAGCCTGCACGCCCAGGGTGCGCAGGAGCTCGGTGGTTCCGGTGCCGGGCGGGGCGACGGTCAGGACGTGCCCGTCACCGGGGGTGAGGTAGACACCGTTGCCCTCGGCGTCGAGTCCGATCAGCGGGTGCTCGCTTGCGCGGGCGGCCGTACGGCCGGCCCCGCTGGTGAGCTGCACGTCCACCGGAACGCTCGACCCGGGCGCAGGCAGCGTGCCGGGTGTCGGCCGGGCGAGTCGGGTGAGGAACCTCATGCCGCCTCACCCGTCTCGATGACGCCGCGGGCCAGGGCGCGGGCTTCGACGTCGCTGAGGTAGAGGGCCTGGAACGCGGTCACTTTCTGGTCGGCGACGACGTGCATGCGGCCCGGGATGAGGGAGTAGGGCGGGATGGACCACACCTCGGGGGCGACGCGCTGCCACAGCGCGGCGCCGCCGTAGGCGAGGATCCGGGTCGGGAAGACGTCCTTGACGGGGACGGCGCCCAGGCCCGGCAGGCCGACGCGGGGGTTGCCGGCGAAGACCTGGATGCCGAAGGCGGGGCCGGCGCCGAGAAGGACACCGAGCGCCTCGACGCCGGGCGCCTCCTCCAGCTGCGTCTCCGGCCGGGTCTGGGACCAGTACTCGCGCAGCCCGTAGGCGACGGTGCCCAGGTGCTCGATCACCATGACGCGGCGGCCGCGCCAACTGCCGTCCCATTCGCCGGTGCCGTCCTGCAGGGCGGCGACGTTGAGCAGCAGATGGTCGTGGATCTCTGCGATCCGCGACAGGTAGCGCACGCCGGGCAGGTCGCGGGCCCAGTGGTGGCCGGTGCCGCCCGGGTCGACGAGGTCGACGCTCGCGCCGAGCGCGAGGGCCTGCGCGGTCAGCGACCGCAGCAGGGTGGTGGTGCCGCCGCCGGCGCCGGTGGCGACCAGGGCGTGCGCGGCGCCGGTGTGGAGGTGGACCGGCTGGTCGCCGTCGGCAAGGCCGAGCAGCGGGGTACGGGCGGCGTTGAGCGCGGGCAGGGTGTGCGGGTCGGCCAGGCGCACCGTCTTGCGCAGGGCCTGGATCGGGATGGAGGTCTGGTCGGTCATCAGCTGCTGCCCTTCGGTGCGTGCCGGGCGGCGCTGCGGCGCCGCTTGGCGGTCTTGCTGCGGGCCCTGGCGACGGCGTCGGGGCCGTACATGCGCAGGCGAGGCCGCAGGTGGGCGGGCTTCCCGCAGGACTCGGCGGCGTCCGGGTGGTCGCCGTCGGTGGTGAAGTAGGAGGAGAAGGCCGGCATCTCGGCGAGCTGCGGGGCGCGTTCGCCCAGCCGCTGCGCGCGCAGCCGCAGACCGACCTTCGGCGGGGGGATGCGGCCGCGGCCGATGACCGGGCGCACCCCGTGGTTGAGGTAGTTCAGCCGCACCCCCCAGAGCAGAAGGTTGGTCCGCCGCCAGTACGTGGCCGAACGTTTCGCCCCGTAGTAGGTGAGGAAGAGCGGCGGCAGCAGGAACAGCGGGATCAGCGGCTTGAGGGGGAACCCGAAGAGCAGCAGCCAGGCGCCCCACCACAGCGGGAAGATCACGGCGCCGTAGCGCAGAGTGGTCCGCGGCAGCCCCTCGCCCAGGTCCAGGCCCAGCAGCTCGTGCTGCCGGGTCTCCAGGTCCCAGTGCCGGGTGTACGTGCTGGAGGTTCGCATCGCCGCCGCCTCAGCCCGTGAAGACCGTGGCGATCTTGGCGCCGACGAACTTGAGGATGTTGACGGCCTGCGTGGGGGTGAAGATCATCACGGCGACGACGGCGCCGCCGACGATGTGGCTGATCAGGGCGCCCCATTCCTTCTTCATCCAGTGCCCGAAGCCGCGGACGGCCAGGACGGCGACGAAGAGGGAGCCGACGATGGCGAGAATCCATGAAACGAGCGCGTTGTCTCCGCCCATGGGTGATCCACTCCTTGGGTTGGTGGGGAAGGATGTGCTGAGCCGGCCGGACGGGCGGGCCCGGGGCTGTGCCGCGGCGAGGGGCGGGTGCGGCTACGCGGTCTTCGCGGTGACCGCCTCGACCTGCCAGCGGCTCGCGCTGCTGGCCGAGACCTTGGTGAGGGTGATCTGGTAGGTCTGCTGGATCTGGGCGCCGCCGAGCTTCCAGCGCACGGTCGCCGTGCCGACGCGCTTGTCGCCGCTGCCGGCATCGACGACCCAGGTGTCGAGGGTGTCGAGGGCGAGTCCGGGGCCGAGCGGCTGGATGTCGGCGCCGGGCGCGGCCGCCTGGTCCGCGTCGCCGGCAGCCCAGGACTTCAGGAAGTCGGCGACCGTCTCGCGCGTCAGCACGGAGAGCTGGGAGTCGGCCTCGGGAACGTCGGGCGCCTTGTACTCGGCGGCGGTCGGCATGCCGACCATCGCGGGCTCGCCGGTGACCACGACACGGCCCTTGCCCTGCGCGACGGGAACCTCCAGGCCGCGCCAGCTCGTCGCGGTCCGCGTCTTGTTGCCGCTGCCGGTCACGACGCTCACGCGGACGTCGACGCGGACGCGGGCCCGCTTTCCGCCGACCTGGGTGACGGTGCCCGGGATGGTCTGCGCCACCAGCTGGACGCCGGCGCCGTTCCAGCCGAGCTTCGGGTCGATCCCCTTGGCGAGGTCCGCCTCGAGCTCCTTCGCCCGGGCGTCGGGGTCGGCCGCGTTCCAGGTCAGGTACGAGCGGGCGAAGCGGGCGGCGACCTGCTGTGCCTCGGCTTCGGGCACGTTGTTCTTCCTCGCCTCGGCCTGGGGGTCCGCCTGCTCGATGGGGGCCGGCGGCTTGGCGGGGAAGATCCACGTTCGCACGCCGGTGAACGCGGCCAGTCCGATGACCAGCCAGATCGCCACTCGGCCCGCCTTGCGTGCCGCCGAGCGTCCCGAGGACTCCTCCTCTTCCGCCCAGCCGAGCGCGGCCGGCGCCCGAGACGGCGTCCTGTCCTTCCCGGCCTCCGGGAGCGTCGGCTCCACCGAGACGTCGGCGGCCGCCGTGCTTTCCTCTTCACCGCCCTTGGGCTCTTTCGGTGGAAGATTCAGCATCTTCCGCAGCGCACTCATCCCGCACTCCTCGGCCAATTCGCAATACCCGACCTCCGCGCATAAGGGCATGACGGATCGCCATACGGCCTCACGCTTTTCGCGGAAAGCTCACACGGGAAACGTAAAAGCGATGACCTGTGGATAAGTTCCGGCGACTTTGCGGCCGCCGCCCTTGGAAGGGGCCACCGCGTGGCTGCAGGGAGCAAAGAAGGGGGCCACGGGAAATCCCGTGGCCCCCTTCAAGGTGCCTATGCGTGCCGCGCTCAGTCGTCGCCGTCGCCGGCCTGCTCGTCGAGGGCGTCCTGGCCGGCCTCTGCAGCGTCGTCCTCGTCGAGGCCGGCGGGCTTCTCGTCCTCCTCGGGCCCGTAGTACTGGGCGAGGTCGGCCAGGGTGAACAGTTCCCTGCCGTCGACGACCTGGCCGGTGGGGAAGTTTTTCCGGCGCCGCTTGTGCTGGCGCATCAGCTCGGCGCTCACCTCGATCCCCGTGCTCGCGAGCCTCCGGGAGATCTCCGCCAGCGGCAGCAGTTCGACCTCCTGGGCGGTCTCGGTCACGCCGTCCTGGGCCCCGGTCGCTTCCAGGGCCGGCGCGTCCTTGACCGTGCTCACCGACGGCGCCGTCCCTCCGTCACTCTCCTGGCCTGCGGCTATGCCCTCCGCTGCGGACTCCTTGGTGAACAGCGGCGTGGACTTCTGCAGCAAGGACGGCAGCCGCTGCGGGCTGCGGGCCGGCGGCGCACCGTACAGGTCCTCGGTGCTGTAGCCGAACTGCTTGCGCAGCTCCATGCTGTGGGCGCGGAAGTCCTCCGGGTCCGCGTACGGGACCTGGATCCAGACCCGGCGGTTGCCTTCGATGATCATCATGCGGCCGGCCCGGTCGACGGACTCCGGCACAGGCGTCGTGTTGACGATCATCTTCCACTGGTTCGCGTTGAAGTTGCCCATCAGGATCATCCGGAACATGTTGCGCAGGCCGCGGGAGCCGACCGCTGCTTCCCGCAGGTCCTGGAAGACGCCGATGATCGTGACGTTGACGTGCCGGCCCATACGCATGATGGACGCGATGTCGCCCCAGATGGGGTCGCTGGCCGGTTCGCCCTTCTCCTTGTTCTCGTTCCACCATTCCTTCGACGCGTCGCCGAATTCGTTGCCCTCTTCAAGGATGAGGGTGAGCCGGTCGAAGTTCTTTCGCGGATTGGTCTTCTTCACGTAGTTCCGGGCCTCCACCTCGCGGGCCGCCCAGGAAATCGCGGACCGCATGTCCCCGATGTTTCCTGGGTCGGTATAGAGGTGCACGCCTTCCACACCCTCGAAGCAGTTGATGGACGCCATCTTCACGTCGATACCGATGACCGTCGCGCGCTGCCGCACGAGCTGCGTAATGATCATCTGGAGGAACGAAGACTTACCTCCACCCGAACCGACCGAAAGGGCCCACATCGCGGTTTCGCCGGTCATTTCCTTGATTACCGGACGTTGTCGCTCGTCGATGCCGAGCACGAGCTGCCCCGGCTCGCACGCGGCGATCGCCTCCTGCACAACGTCGCTGAAGAAGTCGACCTTCTCCGGCGGCTCCAGCTTGGGCTTCGGCTTCTGCGGGGTGAACACGACGTTGAACGGATGGTCCTTGAGGTTCCACTCCCCCGCCCACAGCCCGCCCATCCGGTCCTGGACCAGCTCACGCATCTGGTCCTTGAAGCCGCCCGGATCGTGCCAGCCGTCGGGGAGACGCACCGCGACGAAGGAGCGGTCGATCGGGATGGTGAGGGCGCGCAGCCGCTGATGGTCGTCCCACCCGGAGAGCAGGTCCTTCAAGGCCATCGACATCGGGACGACCAGGGACCGCATGTGCCGGCGACGGCCGCGCCCGCGGATCGCGGCGATCACCACCACCGGCACGGCCACGGCCGCAGCCACGACGGACACCCGGATCACGCGGTCGTGGTCCTCGATCCACCACCACATCCACGCCGCCCAGCCCGCCCAGGCCAAGAACACCAGCCTCAACAGGGCAATCCCCCACCGCGGCAGACCGCCCGGCGGTCTCGGCTCACCGTCCAGCGGAGCCCCGCTGACGAACCGACCGAAAGCTATGGCCCCCTGCTCCAGGCCGTCTTCGAGCTGCTTGTCGAACTTGGTCTGCGCCACGGCCCACATCCCCTTCCACGTTCGGCTCTTCACCCGCTCCCGCACGCACACGGAAGGGCGATCAGCGGCGAACGTAGAAAGATGAACCTG
Source organism: Streptomyces sp. NPDC006384 (assembly GCF_042870695.1). Lineage (NCBI taxonomy): Bacteria > Bacillati > Actinomycetota > Actinomycetes > Kitasatosporales > Streptomycetaceae > Streptomyces > Streptomyces sp. NPDC006384. The sequence goes on along the minus strand of NZ_JBIAHR010000022.1, from coordinate 1,642 downwards.
TGGACAGAGTCCGAGGACGCGCAACTCCCCGGCCCCGCCGAACCGGCTGTGACAACGCAAGCTAGTTGGCAAGTCAGCACGTTTGTTGACAAACGGCGCTGACGACCAGCGGGTCCGCCGACCGGCACTCCAGGCTGTGCGCGGCTAACGGGAGGGTCACCGGGCCGCCGAACACCGCCCCGGACAACTGCACCCGCCCGGCGCACACCAACAGACCGAGACTGGCCGCCCGCTCGAGAATCGTGTGTTCGAACCTGGCGTCGCCCTGGAAGGTTGCCGCCTCGAACCGGGTGAGTCCGAGGCGGGGTCGCGGAGAGCGTTGAGGAGGGGTTCGGTGAAGGGGGTAGCGCTGTGGTCGATGTCGGTGCCGAGGGTCAGGCCGGCCAGGTGAGCGAGGCGTGCGGTGTGGCTGGGGACGTGGATGCCGCGGCAGCCGACGGGATCCTCCGCGGTGGCGCCGTGGCCACAGTGCGGCCAGCCAGGCGGAGTGGGGGATGGTCCGGGGCTGGGGTGTGGCATATCCGAAGGACAATCGAGCACGGCCGGATGGTTGCCAGCCTCGCCTCAGAGGCCGCAGCACTGAAATCTTCGCTGCGGTACTGAACCGTGTACTGAAATGAATCGTGCACTACTGAAGTCTTTCGTGCGGTCCGACACTGAGCGTTTTCCATCCTCAGTCTGAGCTGGTCAGATGCAGGCAGAGGACAGCTCGGACGAGGCGCGTGATGCGTGTGGTCGAGCACCGCAGTTTGCGGAGGAGCCGCCAGGACTTGAGGGGGCGACGGCCTGTTCGATGAGGGCCCGGACCTTCGCGTGGGACCGGTTGACGGCCTTCTGGCCCGCGGACAGCGTCTCCCGCCGGCCCCGGTACGGGACGCGGACCGTGCTCCCGGCGCCTCGGTAGCCCTTGTCTGCCCAGCAGGTGACCTGGGCGTCCGCGAGAGCGGCGATGATGCCGTGCTCACAGGCGGCCCGGACATCGTGCACGGCACCGGGCAGGGCAGGTGAGGCCCACAGCAGCCGGCCGGAGGGATCGGCCAGGACCTGCACGTTCATCCCGTGCTTCTTGTGCTTGCCGGAGCAGAAGGGATGGTCCGCGGCGATGCGGTCGATCGGCAGCAGAGTGCCATCCAGCTACGAAAGAACAGCAGGGTCGCGAAATGCGAATGATAGGCTCTCAAATGTCGTCCATATCGAGGACGGGACCTGTGCAGCCTCCAAGCAACAGCATGTCCCGTCCGGGCGAGACATGGATGCAAGGTGGGGCCCGCTTGGCGGGCCCCCACCGTCACACCCTGGTCAGGACAGCCATGACTTGATCACGTACGCACACCGTACGGCGACCAGAACGAACTACGCCACCAAGGCCACAGCCTTGAGTTGGCGCCGCAAGAGCACCCAGCGGCGACGCCTTGACTTCGGCCGATCCGCCTTCTGGACCGGTTGCTGACCAGGATCCTGCACGTCTATCACCCCCTTTCCGTGATGCGACCGGAAAAGGCGGACTGACGCTCGTCGCTGACATCGGCAAGAGCCGGCCGATGAGCCCCCCTGGTGAGACCCGCTGCGGGGCCGCCGGCCGCGACCTTCCTGGACCTGCCCGCCGACAGCCCCGGCGGCAGCGTCGAAGTCTTCCTCGACC
>NZ_JBIAHR010000021.1:0-152114 GCF_042870695.1 Streptomyces sp. NPDC006384 | reverse complement strand
ATCAGATCCTTTTCCGATCCGATTTCCTCGGTGCTTTCCAGGTTCCCGCTTCCGCGTTTCCCTTTCCGGCGGTTCCGACTCTATCAGATCCTTTCAGGCCCTGATTCCCGTCGGAGGGATTTTGTCGTCGGCTTTCGGGCTGTTGCCCGTCGGCCTTTCGACATTCACTACGTTAGCCGATTTCCCTGTCGACTCATAATCGAGCCTCGCGAGTCGAATTCAGGCATGCGGACATACCGAATTCGCCCCGCTGAGGGGAAGTGGTAGGTAGTGGGTTGGCCGCTTCCGGTTGCAGGCGATTGCCATACCCGGGTCAAGCGGCTGGGACTACGTTACGCGTCGGCGAGGGGAGAGTCAACTGCGACGGCGCCGGGGCACGTGGGCCCGGTAGGGGCTGACCGTGGGGTCGTCCGCCACCCAGTAGCGCCAGGGATGGACGCCGCCCTCTCCGGCCACGCCGGTGCGTGGGCCGTTGCGTACCTGGCCGCGCGGTACGGGGGTGCCGGCCAGGATGCGCAGCGGGGTGTCCTCGGCGGTGCACGCGTCCGTGCCGTTCAGCTCGCGGTCCACGCCGAGGGCGGTCGCCAGGCGGGCCGGGCCCTTGGCGAGCTCCTTGTCGTTGCGGGCCGAGAGCCGTCGGGGGCGGGCCAGCTCGGCGCCCTCGACGATCTCGCCGGCGCGGAGCAGAACGGCGCTCGCCATGCCCTCGGGACCGCAGACGAGGTTCATGCAGAACCACATGCCGTACGTGAAGTAGACGTACACATGTCCGGGAGGACCGAACATCACGTCGTTGCGGGGGGTGCGGCCCCGGTAGGCGTGGGAGCCAGGGTCGTTCTGGCCGTCGTACGCCTCGACCTCTGTCAGGCGGACGGCGATCGAGCCCTCGGGGGTGTTCCGCAGGAGGATGCGGCCCAGGAGGTCCGGTGCCACCTCGAGAACGGGGCGGTCGAAGAATGTCCGGGGCAGCGGCGTACGGTCGGGGGTCGCGATCATGCCGTCCGAGCGTAACGCAGGTGGGACGGGCTCAGAGGGTGGTCAGCCTGCCTCGGGCTTGTCAGGGTGGGGGCGCGGAACCGGTCGCGGCCGGATCGCGTTTGTAGGGATCAAGGGTTCACTCGTAAAACCTGGAGAGGGAGAGACATGGCGTTCAAGAAGCTGCTCGCGAGCCTGGGGGCCGGCGGGGCTTCGGTCGAGACCGTGCTGAGCGAGGTCAACGTCGTCCCTGGGGGTGTCGTCCAGGGCGAGGTGCGGATCCAGGGGGGCTCCGTCGATCAGCAGATCGAGGGGCTGTCGGTCGGGCTGCAGGCCAAGGTCGAGGTGGAGAACGGCGACCAGGAGTACAAGCAGGACATCGAGTTCACGAAGGTGCGGCTCGGCGGTGCCTTCGAGCTCAAGGCCGGCGCCGTGCACGCGGTGCCGTTCGGGCTGGAGATCCCCTGGGAGACGCCGATCACGATGATCGACGGCCAGGCGCTGCGCGGGATGGACATCGGGGTCACGACCGAGCTGGAGATCGCGCGCGCCGTGGACTCCGGTGACCTGGACCCGATCAACGTGCACCCGCTGCCGGCGCAGAAGGCGATCCTGGACGCGTTCATCCAGCTGGGCTTCCGCTTCAAGAACGCCGACATGGAGCGCGGTCACATCCGGGGCACGCGGCAGAAGCTGCCGTTCTACCAGGAGATCGAGTTCTTCCCGCCGCAGCAGTACCGCGGCCTGAACCAGGTCGAGCTGAGCTTCGTGGCCGACGAGCAGGGCATGGACGTCGTCCTGGAGATGGACAAGAAGCCCGGACTGTTCAGCGAGGGCAGCGACACCTTCCGTTCCTTCAAGGTGGGGCTGAACGACTACCAGGGCACCGACTGGGCGGCCTACCTCAACCAGTGGCTGTCGGAGGTCGGCAGCAAGCGGAACTGGTTCTAGTGGTTCTAGGCTCGGTCATCTCTGCACCAGACGATCAGGAGGTACCGAGGTGACCGAGCTCAAGCGGCGTCCGCTCCCCCATGACTTCCACCCGCCCGTGCCGGCTTTCACCGTCACGAGTGACGATGTCCAGGACGGGGCGACGCTCAAGGACGCTCAGGTCCAGGCGGGCGGCAACACGTCCCCGCACCTGCGGTGGGAGGGCTTCCCCGCCGGGACGAAGAGCTTCGCCGTGACGTGCTACGACCCGGACGCCCCGACGGGCAGCGGGTTCTGGCACTGGGTGGTGTTCGACATCCCGGCGTCGGTGACCGAGCTGCCGGCGGGCGCGGGCAGCGGCGCGTTCGAGGGCCTGCCGAAGGGTGCCGTACAGGTCCGCAACGACTACGGCGACAAGGAGTTCGGCGGCGCCGCGCCGCCGGCGGGGGACGGGCCGCACCGGTACGTGTTCACGGTGTACGCCGTGGATCAGGAGAAGCTCGGCCCGGACGCCGACGCGACGCCCGCCGTCGTGGGCTTCAACCTGCGGTTCCACACGATCGCGCGCGCCCAGCTCATCGGTGAGTACGAGGTACCCGCCGGCGGCTGAGCAACCGAGCGTTCAGGGAACGTTTGCCCGCCTCTGGTCTTGGAAGTGATCAGGGGCGGGCATTTTTGTTGCCAGGGGGCCTGAAGGGGATACGGGGCGGCCCCCGTGGTGAGCGGCGGATATTGCGTTGTCCATCCCGGCGTGCCCGGCCAGAGTTGATCCCAGCCCGCCAGGGGGTGGGCCGGTGCACATGGGAGGTGGGCTGGTATGCGGGACACGCTGGTGCTGAACGCGAGCTTCGAGCCGCTGTCGACGGTGACGTTGAACCGAGCCGTCGTTCTCGTGCTCCAGGACAAGGCCGTCGTCGAGCAGGCCCACCCCGGACTGCGCATGCGCGGAGCCGCGCTGGACATACCGGCGCCCCGGGTGATCAGGCTCTGCCAGTACGTGCGGGTGCCCTTCCGAAGACGTGCGCCGTGGTCGAGGCGGGGTGTGCTGGTGCGGGACCGGCACCGGTGCGCCTACTGCGGCGGCCGGGCGACGACCGTGGACCACGTGGTGCCGAGGTCGCACGGCGGGCAGGACACGTGGCTGAACACGGTGGCGTCGTGTGCGCAGGACAATCACCGCAAGGCGAACCGGACGCCCGAGCAGGCGGGGATGCCGCTGCTGCGGGAGCCGTTCGAGCCGACTCCCGCCGATGCGATGCTGCTGGCGCTGGCCCGGGACGACTTCGAGGCGCTGCCGGAGTGGTTGGTGCTGGACGCGGCGTGAGGACGCGTCGTAGAGGCCGCGGAGGCTGAGGTGCGTCGCTGACCGCAGGTTCGTCGTGGCTTGCCGCGTCCACGCGGCGGAGCCGCACATCGATACACCCAGCGCCCCTCCGGGGCGCGGGTGTTGTCCGGCGCCGACAGGTACCGGCTAGTCGATCGACGGCTTCTCGCGGCGTTCCTGGGCCGGGACCGTGCTGCTCGTGGAGTTGCCTCCGCTGCCCGAACCTCCGCCCAGGCCGCCGAAGTTGCCCATGGCGCCGGACAGGCCCTTGAGGGCGTCGCCGATCTCGCTGGGGACGATCCAGAGCTTGTTGGCGTCACCCTCGGCGATCTTCGGGAGCATCTGGAGGTACTGGTAGGAGAGCAGCTTCTGGTCCGGGTCGCCGGCGTGGATCGCCTCGAAGACCGTGCGGACGGCCTGGGCCTCGCCCTCGGCGCGCAGGGCGGCGGCCTTGGCCTCACCCTCGGCACGCAGGATCTGGGACTGCTTCTCGCCCTCGGCGCGCAGGATCTCGGACTGCCGGACACCTTCGGCCTGGAGGATCGCGGCGCGCTTGTCGCGGTCGGCGCGCATCTGCTTCTCCATCGAGTCCTGGATGGAGGTGGGCGGTTCGATGGCCTTGAGCTCCACGCGGTTGACGCGGATGCCCCACCTGCCGGTGGCCTCGTCGAGGACGCCGCGCAGGGCCGCGTTGATCTCCTCGCGGGAGGTCAGGGTCCGCTCCAGGTCCATGCCGCCGATGATGTTGCGCAGGGTGGTGACGGTGAGCTGCTCGATGGCCTGGATGTAGCTGGCGACCTCGTAGGTCGCGGCGCGGGCGTCGGTCACCTGGTAGTAGATGACGGTGTCGATGTTGACGACCAGGTTGTCCTGGGTGATGACCGGCTGGGGCGGGAAGGGGACGACCTGTTCACGCAGGTCGATGCGGTTGCGGATGGTGTCGATGAAGGGGACGACGATGTTGAGTCCCGCGTTCAGCGTCCGCGTGTAGCGGCCGAAGCGCTCGACGATGGCGGCGCTGGCCTGGGGGATGACCTGGATGGTCTTGATCAGGGCGATGAAGACCAACACCACCAGGATGATCAGAACGATGATGACCGGTTGCATCGTGGCTCCGCGTACCCTTCTCCGCCTGGGCGCCTGTGGCGGCATCCATGACCCTGTCGGTCCTGATGACCCTGATGACTGCCGATCCTACGGCTGTTGAAGATCTTGCTGGTCGAGTCTGACAGACCGTCGCGCTTCTCGGGGTGTGTTCGAGCCACTTGCGGCGGTCGGGTCACATGACGATCGCCGTGGCCCCCTCGATGTCCACGACGTCCACTTCCTCCCCCACGTCGTAGGACCGGCCGGTGTCGAGTGCGCGAGCCGACCAGACCTCGCCGGCGAGTTTGATCCGGCCGCCGTTGCCGTCGACCCGCTCCAGCACGACGGCCTGTCTGCCCTTCAAGGCGTCCACGCCGGTGGCTAGTCGGGGGTGCCCGGCGCGGTGCCGGGCGGCGATGGGCCGTACGACCGCGATGAGGGCGACCGAGACGGCGACGAAGACGAGGACCTGGACGACGAGGCCGGCCCCGAGACCGGAGGCGACGGCAGCGGCGACCGCGCCGACGGCGAGCATCCCGAACTCCGGCATCGCGGTCACGACGAGCGGGATTCCGAGAGCCGCCGCGGCGACGAGCCACCACACCCATGCGTCGATGTCGTTCACGCGGTCATGGTAGGTCCGGGACACGTGCCGGGGACAGGGCGCACAGGGGGCGGCTCGGGACAGCGGGTCAGGACAGGGGGAGCCCCTGCGCGGTCCAGCGGTCGCCGACCCGCTCGACGACGAGCGGCAGGCCGAAGCAGAGGGAGAGGTTGCGGGAGGTCAGTTCCAGTTCGATGGGGCCGGCGGCGAGGACCTTTCCCTGACGGATCATCAGGACGTGGGTGAAGCCGGGCGCGATCTCCTCGACGTGGTGCGTGACCATGATCATCGAGGGGGCGATGGGGTCGCGGGCGAGGCGGCCGAGGCGGCGGACGAGGTCCTCGCGGCCGCCGAGGTCGAGGCCGGCGGCCGGCTCGTCCAGGAGGAGCAGCTCGGGGTCGGTCATCAGGGCGCGGGCGATCAGGGTGCGCTTGCGCTCGCCCTCGGAGAGGGTGCCGAACCTGCGGTCCAGGTACTCGGACATGCCGAGGCGGTCGAGGAAGGCACGGGCGCGCTGCTCGTCGACGTCCTCGTACTCCTCCTGCCAGCCCGCGGTCATGCCGTAGGCGGCGGTGAGCACGGTCTGCAGGACGGTCTGGCGCTTGGGCAGCTTGTCGGCCATGGCGATGCCGGCCATGCCGATGCGCGGGCGCAGTTCGAAGACGTCGGTGCCGGGCCTGCCGAGAGTCTCGCCGAGGATGGTGGCGGTGCCCGTGCTGGGGTAGAGGTAGCTGGACGCGACGTTGAGGAGGGTGGTCTTGCCGGCTCCGTTGGGGCCGAGGATGACCCAGCGCTCACCCTCCTTGACCGACCAGGAGACCTGGTCCACCAGAGCCCGGCCCTCGCGGACCACGGATACGTCCTGAAGCTCCAGAACATCGCTCATGAGCGCAGTGTCTCCCCTTGCAGTGTGGCCGGTCTCGGCTGTCGCGTACGCCTGTGGCTCGGGCCGCCGCGCCGGTGGGCGCAGGCCCCTCCAGGAAATCTACGCCACCGGTCGGCTTCGCTGTTCCATCGGTCCGGTCCTTAGGGTGGGGGCATGCTCTCGGAACCACGCGCTGGGCGCCTCACCGCCTGGGGAAATGCCCTTATTGCCGGAATGGTCTCGCCGGACGACGCCGCGGTCGCGATCGTGGGCGACGACGCGGTGCACCGGGTGGAGGGGCTGCCGGGTGAAGGCGTGCCGGTCGGTCTCACGCTGGCGCTGGGGCGGTTGCGGGCGCTCGGGACGACCGGGCTGCGGGTGGCGCTGCCCGTGCCGGGGCACCCGCTGGGGCTGAGCGGGCCGCCGGAGTTCAACGCGCGGGCGCTGGAGGCCGAGGAGGCGGTGGTCTGTCAGGGCGCCGCGCTGGGGCTGGTGCCGGAGGTGTACGAGGCCGGGCCCCCGGGTGACGTGCATGTCGAGGTGGTCTGGCACTGCCTGCCGGTGCGGGAGGCTCCGCCGGCGGACGTGCCCTCGCTCGGGGAGGCGGAGCGGGAGCTGGCGGAGGCGCTGCGGGACGCGACGGAAGTGCTGACGCGGCTGGACGTGGCCGGGTCGGGGCCGGTGGCGGAGGCCGCGGTCGCGGCGTACCGGGCGCGGGCGGAGGCCGGGCGGGAGGTGCTGGCGCCGGGGTATCCGCCGCGGGCGGTGCGGGTGCTGGAGCTGGCTCAGCGAGTGGGGGCGTTGGCGGCGCTGGCGTACGAGAACGGGCACGGGGGTGCGGTGAGCGCGGCGGAGATGGCGGCGCGGGGGGAGGCGCTGCGGCCGGTGGAGCGGACGGCTCGGCGGGCGCAGGTCGCGGCGTACAACTCCGTTGTGGAGGCGCGGGGGTGGTGACGGCCCTTGGGGGGCGGGGGAACGCGGTCGGCCTCCCGGGTGGGGCCGGGAGGCCGGGGTGGGTCAGTGGTTGACGCCCAGGTTGCCGAAGGCCGGGTTCAGCAGGCCGACGACGTTGACGCTGTTGCCGACGGCGTTCACCGGGATGTGGACCGGCACCTGGACCAGGTTGCCGGAGACGACGCCCGGGGAGCCGACGGCCTTGCCGTGGGCGGCGGCACCGCCGTCGGTGGCGGAGGCCACGCCCGCACCGGCGGCGATCAGCCCGCCGGCCACCATCGTCACGGCCGCTGCCTTCTTCAGGTTCTTCACTTGCGAAACCCCTCCTGATGAACTCCGCGGCACTCGCCGCGGCACGCACTGGAGAACGGCCGGGCCCGGCGAAGGATGCGCCGTTCGGGGGACATTCCCACGACGGTATGAATCTCGCACCGGAGGGGAACCCTCCGTGCCGTCGTGGCGTACGCCTCAGTCCGCGAGGCCGTGCCGTACGGCCCACAGGGCGGCCTGGGTACGGTCGGCGAGGTCGAGTTTCATCAGGATGTTCGACACGTGGGTCTTCACCGTCTTCTCGGACAGGACCAGCGCCCTGGCGATCTCCCGGTTGGAGCGGCCGTCCGCTATCAGGCCCAGCACCTCGCGCTCCCGTTCCGTGAGGGACCCCGCGCGGCCCTGGCCGGTACCGCTCTCCTCCTGGGACAGCAGGGCGCCCGCGATCTCGGGCTGCAGCAGGATGTGCCCGGCGTGGACGGAGCGGATGGCACCGGCCAGCGCGTCGGGGTCGACGTCCTTGTACACGTAGCCCGCCGCGCCCGCCCGCAGGGCCGGGACGACCGTGCGCTGCTCGGTGAAGCTGGTGACGATCAGCACGCGCGCGGGGTTGTCCAGCTCGCGGAGCCGGCGCAGCGCGTCCACGCCGTCCATGCCCGGCATCTTGACGTCCATGAGGATCACGTCGGGTCCGAGCTCCTCGGCCCGTTCGACACCCTCGGCGCCGTCGGCGGCCTCGCCGACCACCTCGATGTCGTCCTGCACCTCCAGGAAGGTGCGCAGTCCCCGGCGGACCACCTGGTGGTCGTCGACGAGCAGCACCTTGATCGCGTCAGCCACCGGGAACCTCCATCTCGATCGTGGTGCCCTTGCCGGGCGCCGACTCCACGGTCAGTCTGCCGCCCACTCCGTTCGCCCGGTCCCGCATGGAGACCAGGCCCAGGTGGCGTCCCGCGCGGCGCACCGTGCGCGGGTCGAAGCCGCGGCCGTCGTCGGTGACCCGCAGCGCCGCCCCGGAGCCGCGCCGGACCAGCCTCACGTCGACCTGTTCCGCCCCGGAGTGGCGCAGCGCGTTGTGCAGGGCCTCCTGGGCGACGCGCAGCACTGCCTCCTCCTGGGCGGCGGGCAGCGCCTTCACGCCGTGGCCGGTGAAGGTCACGTGCGCGCTGTGGGCGCGGTCGAGGACCTGGATCTGGGTGCGGAGGGTGGCGACGAGGCCGTCCTCGTCCAGGCCGGCGGGGCGCAGCTCCACGACGGCGGCGCGCAGCTCGTCGGCGGCCTCCGCGGCGAGCGCGGCGACCTGCTGCAGCTCGCCCTTGGCGCGCGCGGGGTCGCGGTCGACCAGGGCGGCGGCGGCCTGGGCGGTCAGGCGCAGCGAGAACAGCTTCTGGCTGACGGCGTCGTGCAGTTCGTGGGCGAGGCGGGAGCGCTCCTCGGCGATGGTCAGCTCGCGGCTGCGCTCGTACAGGCGGGCGTTGGTGAGGGCGATCGCGGCGTGCTGGGCGAGGATGCCGAGCAGTTCCTCGTCGTCCTCGGTGAAGCCGCAGCCGCCCTCGGGCTTCGCGCAGTTCTTGTTGGCGAGGAAGAGCGCGCCGATGACCTCGTCGCCGTCGCGGATCGGCAGGCCCAGGAAGTCGGCGAGATCGGGGTGGGCGGAGGGCCAGCCCTCGAAGCGGGGGTCCTTGCGGACGTCGGCGAGGCGCTGGGGGCGGGCCTCGTGCAGCATCGCGGCGAGGATGCCGTGCTGGCGGGGCAGGGGGCCGATGGCCTTCCACTGCTCGTCGCTGACGCCGTCGACCACGAACTGGGCGAAGCCGCCGTGGTCGTCGGGGACGCCGAGGGCCGCGTACTGGGCGTCGAGCAGCTCGCGGGCCGAGGCGACGATCGTCTTGAGGACGTCGCGCACCTCGAGGTGCCTGCTCATGGCCAGCAGCGCGGAACTCACCGCGGCGAGGCCGGACCGGGGGCCGTGACTCATGTCCTCACGGTACCGGCGGGCTGTGAGGGCGCGGATCGGTCCGGTGACGCCCGGGACCTGGGGCGCTGGACCTAGGGCGGCGGACCCAGGACCGGCGTCCGGCCCGTGCGGACTAGGGCGAAGGGCCCCGCGGGGTTGCGGCCGGTGCCCGAGGCGGCCTGTGCGGCCCGGTTCCTAGGTTGGGGCCACGCCGGTCAGGCGGCGACGACGACGAGGAGACGGATCATGCCGGTAGCGGTCATCACAGGGGCGTCGAAAGGGCTGGGCCGTGCGCTCGCCGAGGCGCTGGCGGAGCGGGGCTGGGACCTGGTGCTGGACGCCAGGACGCCGGAGGTGCTCGAGGGTACGGCCGCGGCGCTGGCCTCGTACGGCACGCGGGTGACGGCGCTGCCCGGGGACGTCGCGGACGCCGGGCACCGGGCGGAGCTGGTGGCGGCGGCGTGGCGGCTGGGCGGGGTGGACCTGCTGGTCAGCAACGCGAGCGCACTGGGCGCCGAGCCGCTGGTGCGGCTGGAGGAGCTGCCGCTGGACGGGCTGCGCCGGGCGCTGGAGGTGAACGTGGTGGCCGCGCTGGGGCTGGTGCAGGAGGCGCTGCCGCTGCTGCGGTCGGCCGCGGCGGGCGCGGTGATCACGGTCAGTTCGGACGCCGCCGTCGAGGCGTACGAGACGTGGGGCGGTTACGGGGCGTCCAAGGCGGCTCTGGACCATCTGGCGGCGGTGCTGGCCGTCGAGGAGCCGGGGCTGCGGGTGTGGGCGGTCGATCCCGGGGACATGGCGACGGACCTGTACGCGGCGGCCGTACCGGACGACGACGGGCCGCGGCCCGGTCCGGCGGACGTCGTCCCGGCGCTGCTGCGGCTGCTGGACGAGCGGCCGGCCGGCGGGCGCTACGCCGCCCCCGCGCTGCTGGAGGGAGGGCGATGACGCCGGCGACGGGAGTCCCCCCGCGTGAACCCGTCCGAGCGTGGGGGAACGTGCCCGAGGAGCTGTCGGCGCGGGTGCCGGCCGAGCAGCGGGGTCCGGGGCGGGGCCGGGAGGACGTGCGGTTGCTGGTGTCGCGGGGCACGGAGGTGTCGCACCACTCCTTCCCGGAGCTGCCGCGGCTGCTGCGGGCCGGGGACCTGCTGATCGTGAACACGTCGCCCACGCTGGCCGCGGCCGTCGACGGGCGGGTGGGGGCCGCGCGCGTGGTGGTGCACTTCTCCACGCGCGGGGACGACGGCCGGTGGGCGGTGGAGCTGCGGGAGCCGGACGGGCGGGGCACCACGCGCGCGCGTGCGCGAGTGGAAGGGGAGGCCCCGTCCCGGGAGGGGGGCCGGCTCGCGGGGACGCAGGTGCGGCTGCCGGGCGGCGGGCGGCTGGTGCTGGAGGAGCCGCTGAGCGCCCGCGGGGAGCGGCTGTGGTGGGCGCGGGTGACCGGGGCGGAGGTTCCCGCGGTGCTGCGGGAGCACGGCCGGCCCATCCGCTACTCCTACACGGAGCGGGACCAGCCGTTGTCCGTGTACCAGACCGTGTTCGCGCTGCCGTCCGCGGACGGGGCGGGGAGTGCCGAGATGCCGAGTGCCGCGCGGCCCTTCACGGCGCGGCTGGTGGCGGAGCTGGTGAGCCGTGGGGTGCAGTTCGCGCCGGTGACGCTGCACACGGGGGTGGCTTCCGCGCAGGCGCACGAGCCGCCGTATCCGGAGTGGTTCCGTGTCCCGGAGGCCTCGGCGCGGCTGGTCAACGCCGCGCGGGCGGGAGGCGGGCGGGTCGTGGCCGTGGGGACGACGTCCGTGCGGGCCGTGGAGTCGGCGGCCGACGCCGACGGGGTCGTACGGGCCCGGGAGGGGTGGACCGGTCTGGTCGTCACTCCGGAACGCGGGGTGCGGGTGGTGGACGGGCTGCTGACCGGGCTGCACGAGCCCGAGGCGTCGCATCTGCTGATGCTGGAGGCGGTGGCGGGACGGGCGGCGGTCGACCGCGGGTACGAGGAGGCGGTACGCGGGCGCTACCTGTGGCACGAGTTCGGGGACGTCCATCTCCTCCTGCCGTGGGAGAGCCCCGGAAAACCCCTCACACAACGCATTGCTCAAGCAACCGGCAGTAAGACGGGCGGGGTCGGGGTGTGAGCCCGCGCATAGGGTGCACGTCACGTACGAAGAGGAGTAGGAGAGCGACTCGTCCGTTTTGACCGGGGCAGACGGTCCCCTCTGCCCCGTTTTGCCGGACCCTGATCCACTACCCGGCTTCGTACGTCACACCATTGCCTCCCGATTTTGCGGTCGCTAAGAATTGCTCTCGTCGCTCAACGCCGTGGGTTTCGCCCCGCGGCGTTTGTGCCCCGGATGCACCCCTGTCCCCACCGGACGAGAGCGACCTCCGCGCTATCGAAGAGGTCTATCCCGCCATGCCCAAGAACATCCTCACCCGTGGTTATCACCGCTCCCTGGAGCGCGCTCAGCAGCTGAAGCGCACCCAGAAGATCGCGTTCGCCGGTGTCGGCACGCTCGGCGTCACCGCCGTCGCCCTCGCCGCGTTCCCGGCCGGCGCGCACACGACGACCACGAGCGAGGCCGCTCCGGCGGCCAAGGTGGCGTACAGCAGCCAGCAGCAGGTCAAGGACGTGCACGCCGGTGTCGCCGACCAGCTCGCCGGTGCGAGCCAGAAGGTCGCCGCCATCGAGGCGAAGCAGGAGGCGGCCGCGAAGAAGGCCACCGCCGAGAAGAAGGCGTCCGCGAAGAAGGCCGTCGCCGAGCGCGGGACGAAGCAGTCCACGAGCCGGTCCGCCGAGCGCGCCGAGGCCAAGAAGGTCTCCGCCAAGTCCTACCCGAACAACCTCGACGGCTGGATCCGCGAGGCCCGGGCCATCATGGCCAAGCACGACATCCCGGGCTCCTACAGCGGCATCCACCGCAACATCATCCGGGAGTCCTCCGGCAACCCGATGGCCATCAACAACTGGGACATCAACGCCATCAACGGCATCCCGTCGAAGGGCCTGCTCCAGGTCATCCCGCCGACGTTCAAGGCCTACCACGTGCCCGGTACGTCCTGGAACATCTACGACCCGGTCGCCAACATCGCCGCCGCCTGCAACTACGCCGCGGACAAGTACGGCTCCATGGACAACGTCAACAGCGCGTACTGAGGTCGGCGCGGACCTCTTCACGCCGGCGTCCCGCCGTACGCCGAAGGGCGGCACCCCTGTGACGGGGTGCCGCCCTTCGGGGCGTTCCGGGGGCGCCGGCTACTTGCGCATGACCTCGGGCTCGTGGCGGCGCAGGAAGCGGGCCACGAAGAAGCCGCAGATCACGCCGAGGACGATCAGCGCGGCCATGTCCATGCCCCAGGCGGCGGCGGAGTGCTCCCACAGCGGGTCCGTCCCGGCGCCCTCCTCGGGCGGGCTGATCCGGTTGAAGTCCAGCGTGGCGCCGGCCGCGGCGACCGCCCAGCGGGACGGCATCAGGTACGAGAACTGGTTGACGCCGACCGCGCCGTTCAGGGCGAAGAGGCAGCCGGTGAAGACGACCTGGATGATCGCGAACATGACCAGCAGCGGCATGGTCTTCTCGGCGGTCTTCACCAGCGACGAGATGATCAGGCCGAACATCATCGAGGTGAAGCCCAGCGCCATGATCGGCAGGGAGAGCTCGATCAGCGTGGCGCTGCCGAGGATGAGCCCCTCCTGCGGGATCTCCCGGCTGGAGAAGCCGATCACGCCGACCAGCAGCCCCTGGAAGACGGTGATCATGCCCAGGACGAACACCTTGGACATCAGGTACGCGGACCGCGACAGGCCGGTCGCGCGTTCCCGCTCGTAGATGACCCGTTCCTTGATCAGCTCACGGACGGAGTTCGCGGCGCCGGCGAAGCAGGCGCCGACCGCGAGGATCAGCAGGACCGTGGTGGCGGTGCCGTTCGGGACGATCCGGCCGGACTTCGGGTTGACCGGGTTGGGCAGCAGACCCTTGTCCGCGTCGATGAGCAGGCTCACCGCGCCGAGCACGGCCGGCAGGACCACCATCAGGGCGAGGAAGCCCTTGTCGGAGACGATCACCGAGACGTAGCGGCGCACCAGGGTGACGAACTGCGACATCCACCCCTGCGGCTTGGGCGGCTTCATCGCCTGCATCGGCGCCATCTGTACGGCCTGCGGCGCGACGGCGTCGATGTCCGCGGCGTACATCTGGTAGTGCTGCGAGCCCTTCCAGCGGCCTGCCCAGTCGTAGTCGCGGTAGTTCTCGAAGGCGGAGAAGACGTCGGCCCAGGTGTCGTAGCCGAAGAAGTTCAGCGCCTCCTCGGGCGGGCCGAAGTAGGCCACCGAGCCGCCCGGCGCCATCACCAGCAGCTTGTCGCAGATCGCCAGCTCGGCCACCGAGTGGGTGACGACGAGGACGGTGCGGCCGTCGTCGGCGAGGCCGCGCAGCAGCTGCATGACGTCGCGGTCCATGCCCGGGTCGAGGCCGCTGGTCGGCTCGTCCAGGAAGATCAGCGACGGTTTGGTCAGCAGCTCCAGGGCGACCGAGACGCGCTTGCGCTGGCCGCCGGAGAGGGAGGTGACCTTCTTGTCCTTGTGGATGTCGAGCTTGAGCTCGCGCAGCACCTCGTCTATGCGGGCGTCGCGCTCGGCCGCCGTGGTGTCGGCGGGGAAGCGGAGCTTGGCCGCGTACTTGAGGGCCTTCTTGACGGTCAGCTCCTTGTGCAGGATGTCGTCCTGCGGGACCAGACCGATGCGCTGACGCAGCTCGGCGAACTGCTTGTACAGGTTCCGGTTGTCGTAGAGGACCTCGCCCTGGTCGGCGGGCCGGTAGCCGGTGAGCGCCTTGAGCAGGGTCGACTTGCCGGAGCCGGACGGGCCGATGACGGCGATCAGCGACTTCTCGGGGACGCCGAAGGAGACGTCCTTGAGGATCTGCTTGCCGCCGTCGACCGTGACGGTCAGGTGGCGGGCGGAGAAGGACACCTCACCGGTGTCGACGAACTCCTCGAGCCGGTCGCCGACGATGCGGAACGTCGAGTGGCCGACGCCCACGATGTCGGCCGGGCCGAGCAGCTGGGTGCCGCCCTTGGTGATCGGCTGGCCGTTGACGTAGGTGCCGTTGTGCGAGCCCAGGTCGCGGATCTCCATGCGGCCGTCGGGCGTGGCGTGGAACTCCGCGTGGTGGCGGGAGACCTGCAGGTCGGAGACGACCAGGTCGTTCTCCAGGGCGCGGCCGATGCGCATGACGCGGCCGAGGGAGAACTGGTGGAACGTGGTCGGGCTGCGGTCCCCGTGGACCGGTGGCGCCCCCGCGGCGCCGCCGGGTCCCTGCTGGTGGGGGAAGGGCGCCGCGGCCTGCTGCGGCTGCGGCGCGGCCTGCTGCGGTACGGCGGCCTGCGGCTGCTGCCAGCCGGCCTGCTGTCCCTGCTGCCAGCTGTCCTGCTGCGGGGCCTGCTGCTGCGGTGCGGCCTGCTGCTGCGGTTCCTGCACGGGCGCCTGCGGCGCCCAGCCGGCGTTCGCGCCCTGTGCGGCGTACGGCTGCTGCTGCGGCTGTGTCTGCGGCGTGCCGGCGGCGTCCTGCGCGGCGGTGAGGCTCAGGCGCGGGCCGTCGGTCGCGTTGCCCAGGTTCACGACCGTGCCGGGTGCGAGTTCCAGGTGCTGGATCCGCTGTCCGTGCGCGAACGTGCCGTTGGTGCTGCCGTGGTCCTCCAGGACCCAACTGCGGCCGTTGAAGCCGATGGTGGCGTGGCGCCAGGAGACCCTGGCGTCGTCGAAGACGAGCTCCCCCTGCGGGTCACGCCCGAGCGCGTAGGACCGGGACGGATCGAGCGTCCAGGTCCGTCCATTGCATTCCAGTACGAGTTCCGGCACTCCATGCCCCACTAGTCGTCCCCCGAATTGCCCCCGTCGCGGGGAGTCTAGGGATGTCGAACATCGGGGGGAACTATTCCAGGCCCGGCCCCCTGACCGAAAGTCGGGCCTTGTGAAAACCGGGTACGGGCCGGCGGCCGTTCTCGCCGAGGGGGTTGAAACCTGCCCGGAGAGTGGTAATCCACGCGAGAGGGACATGCGCGGCAGCCCGGCCGCGCCGTGGATCGGGGGGTCTGCCATGGGCGCGTCCACGAGCGTCGGCGACGGAGGGTACGGCGCGAGGGTGCCGTGGACGGACGTGGTGCTGTCCGCGGTCGCCTCGGTGAGCTGGGCGTTGATCGGCATGGCGGGCACGGCGGCGCTGGGGCTGCGGCT
Source organism: Streptomyces sp. NPDC006384 (assembly GCF_042870695.1). NCBI lineage: Bacteria > Bacillati > Actinomycetota > Actinomycetes > Kitasatosporales > Streptomycetaceae > Streptomyces > Streptomyces sp. NPDC006384. Next base: position 136,923 of record NZ_JBIAHR010000021.1, on the reverse strand, counting down.
GCTGGACGCGGACGCGGCGGCTTCCCTCGGGCCGATGACGGCGGCGGCCGTGGTGCTCGGTGCCGGGGGTTCGGTCACGCCGTCCGGCGATGTGTCCGCGTTCGGGCTGGAGGGCGCCGAGGCGCACACGGCCGTCGAGATCACGCCACTGGGGGTGAGCCTCGTCGGCGCGGTGCTGCTGTCGTTCTTCTTCCTGCGGTCCCTGCGGGCGGCGGGCGCCGTGGTCGCGCCGGCCGAACTCCTCGCGCGTGCGGGAGCGGTGACGGCGCTGTTCGTGGCGATGCTGGGCGGGCTGGCCCGGGCGGGGCGGGACGTGGTCACGATCGACGGTGATGCGCTCGGGCTCGAGGACCTTCCCGGCGGCGCGGGCGGCGGCGTGGGGATTCCGGGACTCGGTGACCTCGGGGACCTCGGGGACCTGGGCGGGGCGCTGCCCGGCCGTGTCGGGGACCTCGTCGGCGCCGGGGCCGCGGTCGGGTTCCGCGTCGAGACCGCGCCGACGCTGCTGGGCGGGCTGGTCTGGTGCGCCGGGGTCCTGTCCGTCGCGCTGCTGGCCTCGCGCCGCACTCCCCTGCCGCGCGGGTGGGAGGCGGTGCACCGGGCGGTACGGCCGGCCGTGTCCGCCCTGGTCACGGTGGCGCTGACGGCGGTGGCCGCGGGGTACGCGGCGGCGGCGTACGCGGCGACCGGCGACGACCGTCCGGGCCGGATCGCGGGGGCCGCGCTGCTGGGCGCGCCGAACGGGGTCTGGCTCGGCGTGCCGGTCGGCCTGTTCGTGCCGTGGGACGGACGGGCGACGGGCGGGCTGGTCCGGTTCCTGCCGGACCCGCTGGACGATCTGCTGAGCAGCGGTGCCGGCGAGCCGGTCACGCTGGGGCGGCTGGCGGAGCTGGACGGGCGCGTGTGGCTGCTGGGCGTGGCGGCGGCGCTGCTGATGCTGCTGGCGGGTGTGCTCACCGCGGTGCGGACGCCGGTGACGCCGGCCGACGCGCGTCGGGCGGGTTTCACCGGGCGGTGCGCGCTGCGGCTGGGGGTCGCGACCGCGCCGGCGCTGCCGCTGTCGGCGTGGCTGACGGAGGTGTCCGTGGGCGCCTCGCTGTCGGTGTTCGGCGTGGACGCGTTCGGTGCCGGCATCGACCTGCACGGGCGGCTCGGTGCGGCGCTGCTCCTGGGCGCCGTGTGGGGCGCGGGTGCGGGGGCCGCCGGCGCGCTGCTCGCCCGGGCGAGCGGGGCCGCGGGGCGGTGGGCGACGCCGTTGGCACGGGGTGCCGCGGCGGGCCGGCGTACGGAGGACGCGGGGCCGTTCCCCGGGGCGCCGGGGGCGGACACCGCGCTGTCGGGTGCCGTGCGCGGTGGCGGCCCCGGGGGCACGGGGGACGGCGGTGCGGGGAGCGGCGGTGCGGGGGCGGCGCCCGCCGCGTTCCCGCACGTGCCGCCGGGTCCCTACGGGCCCACGGCCGCGCCGTTCCGGCCGCCCGCTCCGGACACCAACACCTGTCTGCGTACGCGGGGTGCGCCGGGCGGTGTGGCGGGTGCCGGGTCTGCGGGCACCGGGCCCGAGGGCTCCGGGCCTGGGGGCGTCCGGCCGGAGGGCGCCGGTCCTGCGGGCGCGGGTTCGTCGGGGCTGCCCGGCCCATCGGGGCCATCAAGCCCGCCGGGGCCACCGGGTCCGCCGGGGCCACCGGTTCGGTGGCCGTCCGCCGGCGGGCGGCCTCCCGGCGCCGGTGAGGGGGAAAACGGTCCCGGCGGGGACGGGCGACGGGCGGACGGGAGCGATCCGGGGCCTGACCCGGCAGAGCCCGCACCGGGGCGGCCACTCGACGACGAGGACGACCTGTACGGCGCTCCCACGGTCGCCGGCCCGCCGGCCCCGCCGCGGCGCCCCGGCCGGCCGTCCCCGCGGCCCGGGGACCGGCCCCGCTCCCGGTGGGGCGAGGCTCCGCCCCCACCGCCTCCTCCGCCGCCCCGCCGCCCGGAGGACGGCGGATGACGTCCCCGTCGTACCGGCGGGGACGGGCTGGTGACAGGTGGCCGGTCATGGCGCCGCAGGGATCCCGCGACCGACTCCGTACGGGACGGTCCGTGGGGTGCTCCGTGCCGCGGTCCGTGTCCGTCAGGCGGACCTCGCAGGCGGGCGGCACCGCGTGCCGGATACGGTATGAGCACCATGAGCGCTACGCAGACCTCTGACGTTCCCACTCTTCTCGTCAAGATCTTCGGCAAGGACCGGCCGGGTATCACGGCCGGCCTGTTCGACACCCTCGCCGCCTACTCCGTCGACGTGGTCGACATCGAGCAGGTCGTCACCCGTGGCCGGATCGTGCTGTGCGCGCTCGTGACCGAGCCGCCCCAGGGGCTGGAGGGCGATCTGCGGGCGACCGTCCACAGCTGGGCGGAGTCGATGAAGATGCAGGCGGAGATCATCTCCGGCATCGGCGACAACCGCCCGCGCGGCCTCGGCCGCTCCCTGGTCACCGTGCTGGGCCACCCGCTCACCGCGGAGGCGACGGCCGCCATAGCGGCCCGGATCACCGGGACCGGCAGCAACATCGACCGTATCTTCCGGCTCGCCAAGTACCCGGTGACCGCCGTCGAGTTCGCGGTGTCCGGTGTCGAGACGGAGCCGCTGCGCACCGCGCTGGCCACCGAGGCGGCGGCGCTCGGGGTGGACGTCGCGGTGGTCTCGGCCGGCCTGCACCGCAGGGCGCAGCGCCTGGTCGTCATGGACGTGGACTCCACGCTCATCCAGGACGAGGTCATCGAGCTCTTCGCCGCGCACGCGGGCTGCGAGGACAAGGTCGCCGAGGTGACGGCGGCCGCGATGCGCGGAGAGCTGGACTTCGAGCAGTCGCTGCACGCGCGTGTGGCGCTGCTGGAGGGGCTGGACGCCTCGGTGGTGGAGAAGGTGCGCAGCGAGGTGCGGCTGACGCCGGGCGCCCGCACCCTGATCCGCACCCTGAAGCGGCTCGGCTACCAGGTGGGGGTCGTCTCCGGCGGTTTCACGCAGGTCACCGACGACCTGAAGGAGCGGCTGGGGCTGGACTTCGCCCAGGCCAACACGCTGGAGATCGTCGACGGCAGGCTGACCGGCCGGGTGACGGGAGAGATCGTGGACCGGGCCGGCAAGGCCCGGCTGCTGCGCAGGTTCGCCGCCGAGGCGGGCGTACCGCTGGCGCAGACGGTGGCGATCGGGGACGGCGCCAACGACCTGGACATGCTGAACGCGGCCGGGCTCGGGGTCGCCTTCAACGCCAAGCCGGTGGTCCGCGAGGCCGCGCACACCGCGGTGAACGTGCCGTTCCTGGACACGGTCCTGTATCTGCTGGGGATCACCCGCGAGGAGGTCGAGGCGGCGGACACGCTGGAGGAGAACCTCGCGCAGGACCCGCCCCGGCACACCGGCCGGGTCTGACCGGCACGTACGGCGTGACAGGAGCCGGACCGTACGGGTGCCGGGCCCTGTCACGCCGGCGCCGGATCAGTCGGTGGGCGCCCAGTAGTCGACCAGCGTGGCCACGCCGGGCTCCACGCTCTTCCAGGAGCCGGTGAAGGACAGGACGGCGAAGGCGGCGGCCGGGAAGCCGCGCCGGCCCATCCGCTCACGGACATCGTCCTCGGCCGCGCCGGCCAGGATCTCGGTGAGCCCCTCCATGCCCGGGTTGTGTCCGACGACCAGTACGTTCCGCAGGTCGTCGGGGGTCTCGTTGAGCACGGCGATCAGCTCGCCCGGCGAGGCGTCGTAGATCCTCTCCTCGTAGACGGTTTTCGGCCGGTGCGGGAACTCCGCGACGGCGAGCTTCCAGGTCTCGCGGGTGCGCAGCGCGGTGGAGCACAGGGCCTGGTCCACGGGGATGCCGGTGTCGGCGAGCCGGCGGCCGGCCTCTGCGGCCTCCTTCCGGCCCCGCTCGGCGAGCGGCCGCTCATGGTCGGACACCTGTGGCCAGTCGGCTTTCGCATGCCGGAAGAGGATGATCCTGCGGGGTTCTGCGACGCTCATGGCATCCAGCTTCGCATGAAACAGGCCACGGGGCGCAGGGAGTTGACATGCGGACCCGCCGGCGGGCGGGCCGGTCCGGCGTCAGCGGACGGCGACGTGCCGCAGCCACTCCAGGAGGTGTGCGAGCGTCGGCTCGCCGGCGGCCGCGTGGGCCTCCGAGGGCTCGAGGATCAGCAGAAGCAGCGTGACGAAGGCGAGCACGGGCAGTGCCAGCGCCCACCAGGGCAGCCGCGCCTCGGCGCGGTCCCGGGCCGTCGGGTGGGGCCGGGTGCAGAGAGGGGCCGGCATGAGTGCCTCCGCGGTTCTTCGGATGTCCCTGGTGCGTGCTCCGCGATCCGCCTGCCGCGGTCGCACCTCGAAGCTACGGAATCCGCGGGGCCCGGCCCATCCGGAAGTCCACCCACTCGACCCTGACCTCAACCCCCTAGGGGGCAGGGGGGATAACCCCACCCCGCCCCCTCCACCGGGTCACGGCGAGGCGATGGTCGCGATGATGCCGATGATCACGAAGATCGCGAAGAACGCGCCGAAGACGATCAGGATCTTCTTCTGGCTGTGCTGGGGATTCGGGTCCAGGACTGGCATACGGCCAGTCTCGCATCACCCTGCCGGGCGGAGGTCAGCGGGCCGCCTCCTCCTCGACGGTGCGGTCGCGTCCCGCCAGGACGCCCACGATCATCTGGGGCACCATCAGGGCGGCCATCAGCGCGATCGGCAGCCCCCAGCCGCCGCTGTGCTGGTAGAGCACGCCCACCAGGAGCGGGCCGGGGATGGAGATCAGGTAGCCGGTGCTCTGCGCGAAGGCGGACAGCTGGACGACGCCCGCACCCGTCCTGGCCCGCATCCCGACCATGGTCAGGGCGAGCGGGAAGGCACAGTTGGAGATGCCGAGCAGCAGCGCCCAGGCCCAGGCGCCGCCGGCCGGGGCCAGGTACAGCCCGGCGTAACCGGCGAGCCCGCACAGGCCGAGGACCACCACGATGGGGCCCTGCTGGGGCAGGCGGGTGGCGACGCGCGGGATGACGAAGGCCAGGGGCACGCCCATCACCATGATGACGGCGAGCAGCAGTCCGGCGGTGCCGGCGGAGACTCCCGCGTCCCGGAAGATCTGCGCCGCCCAGCCCATCGTGATGTAGGCGGCGGTGGCCTGCAGGCCGAAGAAGACGGCGAGCGCCCAGGCGGTGCGGCTGCGGGTGATCCGCAGGGCGGGCCGCCCGTCCTGTCCGTCCGTGCCCGCCGTCTCCGGCCCGGGCGCGGCGTCGGCGGAGGCCGGGGCGGCGGTGGAGGCGGAGGCGTCCTGGGTGGAGGGCGCCTCCCGGTTCCGTACGAACGGGATCCACGGCAGGACGGCCGCCGCGCCGAGCACGGCCCACACCGCGAGTCCGGGCTGCCAGTCGCCGCCCATCGCGTCGGTGAGGGGCACGGTCGCCGCGGCGGCGACCGAGGTGCCGAGGGCGAGGGCCATCGAGTACAGGCCGGTCATGGAACCGACCCGGTCGGGGAAGTAGCGCTTGACGATGACCGGCATCAGGACGTTGCTGACCGCGATGCCCATCAGCGCGAGGGCGCTGGCGGCCAGGAAGCCGGCCGTGCCACCGGCGTACGGGCGTATCAGCAGGCCCGCGGTGATGGCGGCCATGCCCGCGCACACGATGGCGCCGGGGCCGAAGCGGCGGGCGAGCCGCGGGGCGGTGACCCCGAAGACGGCGAAGCAGAGCGGCGGGACGGAGGTGAGCAGTCCGGCCACGCTGCCGCTCATGCCGAGCCCGTCACGGACCTCCTCCAGGAGGGCGCCCAGGCTGGTGATGGCCGGGCGCAGGTTGAGCGCGGCCAGCACGATGCCCAGGACGAGCAGGCGGGTCGTCCACGGCGTCCACGCGCGCGCGGCGGGCCGTCCGGGTGCCGCGTCCTTCCCGGGCTCCCGGGCGTCGCCTGCCGCAGGACCGCCGGTGGTCGTGGAGTTCAGCGTCCGGGTTTCCTCACTAGCCATGGGGTCCATCATAGAATCATGGGATGATTGGTTGTCCACTGCGGCCGTGCGCCGCGGGACCCGCGAGCGAAGGTGAGCCATGCCCCTGAGCCATCCCCGTCGTTCGGCGCTGTCCGAACAGGTCATCGCGGCGCTGCGGCAGCAGATCGCCTCGGGCGAGTGGCCGGTCGGCTCCCGCATCCCGACCGAGCCCGAGCTGGTCGAGCAGCTCGGTGTCGCCCGGAACACGGTCCGTGAGGCGGTCCGCGCCCTGGCCCACAACGGGCTGCTGGACATCCGCCAGGGCTCCGGCACGTACGTCGTGGCGACCAGCGAGCTGGCGGGCGTGATGCACCGCCGCTTCGCCGACGCCGACCCCCGGCACGTCGCCGAGCTGCGTTCCACGCTGGAGTCGTCGGCCGCCCGGCTCGCGGCCGAGCGGCGCACGGAGAAGGACCTCAAGCAGCTCGACGCGCTGCTGGTGCGCCGGGAGGAGGCGTGGGAGTCGGGCGACACGGAGGCGTTCGTGACGGCGGACGCCACCTTCCACCTGGCCGTCGTGGCGGCCTCGCACAACGACGTGATGACCGCGGTGTACGCGGATCTGGGCGAGGTGATGCGGGACTGGCTGCGCGAGGACGTCGGCGGCGTGCTGTCGCCGGAGACGCACATGGACCACGCGCGGCTGGTCGACGCGATCCGCGCCGGTGACGCGGGGACGGCCGCGCGGGAGGCGGCGGGCTATCCGTTCCTGTGCCGCCCGGGCCGCGACGGGGCGGCCGCCGGCGGGACCGGCCCGTCCGTCGCCCCCGTCACGCCCGCCGGTGACTGACCCACGCCGCCCGTACTTCCTTCCAGCACCGCCCGTCCAGCCGTACGGTCCGCGCGGGGCCGGCCTCGACCGCCGGTCCGTCGCCGTCGAGGTCCCACCAGCGGACGCACTCGACGTGCAGACGCACGCGGTCGGTCTCCGGATACGGGTTGTGGCAGTGGGCGGTCACCTCGGAGCCGTCGACACGGACGCGGCACGCGGCGCCGAACGGCTCGGCCGACGCGGCGTCCCGGCCGGGCGGGCGCACGAGGGACAGGGCTTCGCCGGGCAGGAGCAGCACGCAGGCGAGGGCGACGGCGGTCGGGGTCAGGCGGTGGAGCGGACGCACAAGGGGACCTCCTCGGCCGTGCTGGGGAGGGGGAGCGCGTGGTGAACCCGTCCTCAGCGTGCGCCGCGGACCGCCCGGCCGCCCCGCCGGCTGCGCCGGACGGGTGACCCGGGCGAGCCCTGCCCGGCCGTGGGCGGCCCACTTCCCCGCGCGCGTGTGCAGGGTTCCACTCCCCCACGCGCGCGGGGCCCGCGTCCGTGACGGACGCGGGCCCCGGGGAGCGATCGGTCAGGTCAGGCGCCGATGGCGTGCAGACCGCCGTCGACGTGGACGATCTCACCCGTGGTCTTCGGGAACCAGTCGCTCAGCAGCGCGACGACACCGCGGCCGGCCGGCTCCGGGTCCTTCAGGTCCCACTCCAGCGGGGAGCGGGTGTCCCACACGGCGGCCAGGTCGCTGAAGCCGGGGATGGACTTGGCGGCCATGGAGCCGAGCGGACCCGCCGAGACCAGGTTGCAGCGGATGTTCTGCTTGCCCAGGTCGCGGGCCATGTAGCGGTTGGTGGCCTCCAGGGCGGCCTTGGCCGGGCCCATCCAGTCGTACTGCGGCCAGGCGTACTGGGCGTCGAAGGTGAGGCCGACGACCGCGCCGCCGTTCTGCATCAGCGGCAGGCAGGCCATGGTCAGCGACTTCAGGGAGAACGCCGAGACGTGCATGGCCGTGGCGACCGACTCGAACGGCGTGTTGAGGAAGTTGCCGCCGAGCGCGTCCTGCGGCGCGAAGCCGATGGAGTGGACGACGCCGTCGAGGCCGCCGAGCTCCTCGCCGACGACGTCGGCCAGGCGCCCGAGGTGCTCGTCGTTGGTGACGTCGAGCTCGATGACCTTGGCCGGCTTCGGCAGCTTCTTGGCGATGCGCTCGGTCAGCGTGGGCCGCGGGAACGCGGTGAGGATGACCTCGGCGCCCTGCTCCTGGGCCAGCTTCGCGGTGTGGAAGGCGATGGATGCCTCCGTCAGCACGCCGGTGATCAGGACGCGCTTGCCCTCGAGAATTCCGCTCATGGTGATCAGTGACCCATTCCCAGTCCGCCGTCAACGGGGATGACGGCTCCAGTGATGTACGAGGCGTCGTCCGAGGCGAGGAACCGCACCGCCGCGGCGATCTCCTCCGGCTGCGCGTACCGGCCCAGCGGCACCTGCGACACGATGCCCGACCGCTGCTCGTCGGTGAGCACCTTGGTCATGTCGGTGTCGACGAAGCCGGGCGCGACGACGTTGAAGGTGATGTTGCGCGAGCCCAGCTCCCGGGCGAGGGAACGCGCGAAGCCGACCAGGCCGGCCTTGGAGGCGGCGTAGTTGGCCTGCCCCGCGGAGCCGAGCAGCCCGACCACCGACGAGATCAGCACGACGCGGCCCTTCTTGGCCCGCAGCATGCCGCGGTTGGCGCGCTTGACGACCCGGAAGGTGCCGGTGAGGTTGGTGTCGAGGACGGAGGTGAAGTCCTCCTCGGACATGCGCATCAGGAGCTGGTCCTTGGTGACGCCGGCGTTGGCGACCAGGACCTCCACGGGACCGTGCGCTTCCTCGATCTCCTTGTAGGCCTGCTCCACCTGCTCGCTGTCGGTGATGTCGCACTTGACGGCGAGGAAGCCCTCCGGCGGCTCACCCGAGCGGTACGTGATCGCGACCTTGTCGCCGGCGTCGGCGAAGGCGCGGGCGATGGCGAGGCCGATGCCCCGGTTGCCTCCGGTGACGAGAACCGAGCGGCTCAACGGATCACCCTTTCGATAGCGGTCTGGTAGCTCCTGCGCGAAGCAGGCGCCTTCCCCGAAAACCTATCGGTCCACCCGCTCCCCGGAGCGATCGGGCACCGACAGTGACATGCGGGCGTCACTGTCGGGTCCCTACAGTCAGTGCACCCGCCGCCCGGAGTGTCAGTCCGCCATTCCAGGGGCGTGGGCGGACAGCCCCTCGGCGCGGGCTGTATCGAGCATCCTGCGGTCGTACGTCACCAAGGCCGTCAGGTCGTCCCTCAGTGACAGCGCACTGGCCACATGGATCGCGTCCAGCGTCCTCAGACGCCCGACGAGCAGGGCCGCCCCGTCACGCACCTCCCGGGTGAGCAGGATCTCGGTGATCCGGGCGTCCAGATCCTCCATCGCCTTCGGGAAGTGCCCCATCAGGTCCAGGGTCCGTACGGTCTCCACGAAGCCGAGGGTGCTGGTGGCGAGCGGCTCCGTGATGCGCTGCTGGAGGAAGGCGTCCAGCTCGGACCAGTGGTTGCGGCGGGTCATCCACGTGACCAGCGCCGACGTGTCCATGTAGATCAACGGTCGTCTTCCTCGCGCTCGGCCAGCAGCAGCGCCAGGGGGTCGACGTCCTCCGGGACCTCGTAGTACGGCATGCCGTGCCGGTCCGCGGCGGTGACCGGCTTCAGCTTGATCTTCCCCTGTGCCACCAGGTGCGCGTACCGCTCCATGGGCCCACCGGCCGGCGACAGTATGGCGATCACATTGCCGTGCCGGGTGACCTGGATGGACTCACCCTTCTCGACGCGGGCGAAGACCGCGCTGGGGTTGTACGAGAACTCACGGACGGAAATGGTGCTCACTCGAGCTCCCTTCCTACGGCGGAGGCATTGTGCCTACACCGTCCCAATTCTACCTACACAGGTGGCCCCGCTAAGCGCCGCGCACCGGTTGCGGGGCGGGAGCGGGCAAGACGCAGAGCTCGAGGAGGTTACGGGTACGCCCGAGCTCAGTCCACGCCGACCGGAGTGTCGGGAGTGACCGGGATGCCGTCGGGGCCATTCGCCCGAACGGGGCAGAAGTGACCCGATACGTGGACCGCGCACTCGGCCCACACTGTTTTGCCCGGTCCCGTTCGTCCGGCCACGCCCCGGCGGGCGGCGACGGTCTCCACGAGGAACAGCCCCCTCCCGCTGCCGGCGTCCGCAGAGGGCGGTACTGCCGGCCCGGGAACCTCCGGGCGCCCCGGATGGGTGTCGGACACCTCGACGCGGACGAGTCCCCTGGCCCGGTCGTACGTGAGTCGCAGCTCGAAGTCGCGCCCTGGGACGCGGTCGTGGAGGACCGCGTTGGCAGCGAGTTCGGCGACGACGAGGGTGACGGTCTCCGAGGCCGGGCTGCCGTAGGGCAGGTCCCACAGGTCGAGCCGGTGCGTGGCGAGTCTGCGGGCGAGACGCGCGCCGCGGCGTGTGACGGAGAACCGCTGGATGAACACGCTTACGGTTAAGGCCTCTTGGGCCTGTGGCGCTGGCATGCGCCCAGCGTTTCGGGCCGTTCCCTGCAGCCGACAGGGACGACACCCATAACGGAAGCGGAACTCTCCGACAGTCTCAGGACGTTCGGGGCGGTACTGAAGGCGCTGCGGGAAGCATCGGGGCTGACACGGGAGGAGCTCGGGGGCGGGTAGGGTACTCCGCCGCGTACATCGCCAAGATCGAGGATGAAGCGATCTCCCTTTACACCTACGAGTGCCAAGGACACGGGCATCCGCCCCCTCGTAGTCGCGCCGACCGCCTGGGCGGCGTTCACGGCGCTCGTGGTGGGTTCCGCTCCGGGCAGATGAGTCCACGCCGTACGTGATGTCCGCTTCTCGACGGCGGCATCGGGTGCTGCAGAGGGCCCCGGCCGGGGTGACGAGGACCGGTGGACCTGCGCCCGGAGGACGGCGCGGTTCCTGAGGGAGGAGCGGGTGCTCCAGCTATTCCGGGAGAACCCGAGGACGGGCTCATGGTTCACTGCCTCCCATGGTCACCACCGGCAAGCGCCCGAAGGGATCTTCTCCCGTGCCCCACGACATCGATCAGTCCTTCACGGCACTCCCCCTGCGCGCCCTCGCCGACGCCGCGCTCGCGCGTGCGCGTGCGCTCGGTGCGGAGCACGCGGACTTCCGGCTGGAGCGGGTGCGCAGCGCCTCCCTGCGGCTGAGGGACGCCCGGCCCGCCGGGTCGTCGGACACCACCGACCTCGGGTACGCGGTGCGCGTGGTGCACGGCGGGACGTGGGGGTTCGCGTCCGGCGTGGACCTGACGATGGACGCCGCCGCGAAGGTCGCCTCGCAGGCGGTGGCGATGGCGAAGCTGTCCGCGCAGGTCATCAAGGCCGCCGGGTCCGACGAGCGGGTCGAACTGGCCGACGAACCGGTGCACGCCGACCGGACGTGGGTCTCGTCGTACGGGATCGATCCCTTCACCGTGCCCGGCGAGGAGAAGACGGCCCTGCTGGCCGACTTCAGCGCGCGGCTGCTGGCGGCCGACGGGGTCGATCACGTGGACGCCTCGCTGCTCACCGTCCACGAGAACAAGTTCTACGCCGACACCGCGGGCACCGTGACGACGCAGCAGCGGGTGCGGCTGCACCCGGTGCTCACGGCGGTGTCGGTGGACGACTCCAGCGGCGAGTTCGACTCGATGCGCACCCTGGCGCCGCCCGTCGGGCGCGGCTGGGAGTACCTGACCGGCACCGGCTGGGACTGGGACGCCGAACTGGCCGAGATCCCGGAGTTGCTGGCCGAGAAGATGCGGGCGCCGAGCGTGGAGCCGGGCCTGTACGACCTGGTCGTCGACCCGTCCAACCTGTGGCTGACCATCCACGAGTCCATCGGGCACGCCACCGAGCTGGACCGCGCCCTCGGCTACGAGGCCGCCTACGCCGGCACCTCCTTCGCCACCTTCGACCAGCTCGGCAGGCTCCGCTACGGCTCCGAGCTGATGAACGTCACCGGCGACCGCACCGCCGAGCACGGGCTGGCGACCATCGGGTACGACGACGAGGGCGTCGAGGCCCAGTCCTGGGACCTGGTGAAGGACGGCACGCTGGTCGGCTACCAGCTGGACCGGCGCATCGCGAGGCTCACCGGCTTCGAGCGGTCCAACGGGTGCGCCTACGCCGACTCCCCCGCCCATGTGCCGGTGCAGCGGATGGCCAACGTGTCGCTGCGGCCGGACCCGGGCGGGCTGTCGACGGAGGATCTGATCGGGGGCGTGGAGCGCGGGATCTACGTCGTCGGGGACCGGTCGTGGTCCATCGACATGCAGCGTTACAACTTCCAGTTCACCGGGCAGCGGTTCTTCCGGATCGAGAACGGGCGGCTCGCCGGACAGCTGAAGGACGTGGCCTACCAGGCGACGACCACCGACTTCTGGGGGTCCATGGCGGCCGTCGGCGGTCCGCAGACGTACGTCCTGGGCGGCGCCTTCAACTGTGGCAAGGCCCAGCCGGGGCAGATCGCGGCCGTCTCCCACGGCTGCCCGTCGGCCCTCTTCAAGGGAGTCAACATCCTCAACACGACGCAGGAGGCGGGTCGATGAGCGCGCGCACGAGCAGGCCGCACGAGATCGTCGAGCGGGCGCTGGAGCTGTCCCGGGCGGACGGCTGTGTCGTCATCGCCGACGAGGAGTCCACCGCCAACCTGCGCTGGGCGGGCAACGCGCTCACCACCAACGGCGTCACGCGCGGGCGCACGCTCACCGTCGTCGCGACCGTCGACGGGCGGGAGGGCACGGCGTCCGGGGTGGTGTCGCGCTCGGCGGTGACCGTGGACGAGCTGGAGCCGCTGGTGCGGGCCGCGGAGGCCGCCGCGCGCGGCGCCGGACCCGCCGAGGACGCGCAGCCGCTGGTCACGGGCGTGCCCGCCTCCCCCGACTTCACCGACGCGCCCGCCGAGACGTCGTCGGCCGTCTTCGCCGACTTCGCGCCGGCCCTCGGCGAGGCGTTCGCCCGCGCGCGGGCGGGCGGCCGGGAGCTGTACGGCTTCGCCCGCCACGAGCTGACGTCGACGTACGTGGGGACGTCCACGGGACTGCGGCTGCGGCACGACCAGCCCACCGGGACGCTGGAGCTGAACGCCAAGTCCCCGGACCGCACCCGGTCGGCGTGGGCGGGGCGTTCCACGCGGGACTTCAAGGACGTCGACCCGGCGGCGCTCGACGCCGAGCTGGCCGTACGGCTGGGCTGGGCCGAGCGGCGCGTCGAGCTGCCCGCCGGCCGGTACGAGACGCTGCTGCCGCCGACGGCGGTCGCGGACCTGCTGATCTACCTGCTGTGGTCGGCCTCGGGGCGGGACGCGGCCGAGGGGCGCACGGTGTTCTCGAAGGCGGGCGGCGGCACGCGCGTCGGGGAGCGGCTCGGCGAGCTGCCGCTGACCCTGCGCAGCGATCCGCACGAGCCGGGGCTGGAGAGCGCGCCGTTCGTGATCGCGCACTCCTCGGGCGGCGACCGGTCGGTGTTCGACAACGGGCTGCCGGTGGCGGCGACGGACTGGATCCGCGCGGGCGAGCTGAACCGGCTGACCACCACCCGGCACAGTGCCTCCCTGACCGGGCTGCCGGTGGCGCCGGCGATCGACAGCCTCGTCCTGGAGGGCGGCACCGGCCGTTCCCTGGAGGAGATGGTCGCCGATACCGGGCGAGGGCTGCTGCTTACCTGCCTGTGGTACATCCGCGAGGTGGATCCGGCGACGCTGCTGCTGACCGGCCTGACCCGGGACGGCGTGTACCTGGTCGAGGACGGCGAGGTGGTCGGCGAGGTGAACAACTTCCGGTTCAACGAGTCGCCGGTGAGCCTGCTGGGCCGGGCCACGGAGGCGGGGCGGACGGAGAAGACGCTGCCCAGGGAGTGGGGCGACTGGTTCACCAGGGCCGCGATGCCCGCCCTGAGGGTGCCGGACTTCCATATGAGCTCGGTCAGCCAGGGCGTATAACCTCGTAGTCGGCTGTCACCCGACTGCCCGAAGATCATGACCATGTAGGAGACACGAGAACCGTGACGGACATCGTCGACGAGCTGAAGTGGCGCGGGCTGTTCGCCCAGTCCACCGACGAGGACGCTTTGCGCAAGGCGCTCGCGGACGGTCCCGTCACGTTCTATTGCGGCTTCGACCCGACCGCGCCGTCCCTGCACGTGGGGCATCTGGTGCAGGTGCTCACCGTGCGCCGGCTCCAGCAGGCCGGTCACCGGCCGCTGGCGCTGGTCGGCGGCGCCACCGGCCAGATCGGCGACCCGCGTCCGACCGCGGAGCGCACGCTGAACTCGCCGGAGACGGTCGCGGGCTGGGTCGAGCGGCTGCGCGGCCAGATCGAGCCGTTCCTGTCCTTCGAGGGCGAGAACGCGGCCGTGATGGTCAACAACCTCGACTGGACGCAGAACCTGTCGGCGATCGAGTTCCTGCGGGACATCGGCAAGCACTTCCGGGTCAACAAGATGCTGACCAAGGACTCCGTCGCCCGGCGTCTGGAGTCCTCCGAGGGCATCAGCTACACGGAGTTCAGCTACCAGCTGCTGCAGGCGATGGACTTCCTCCAGCTGTACCGGCGCTACGGCTGCACGATGCAGCAGGGCGGCAGTGACCAGTGGGGCAACCTGACGGCCGGCCTCGACCTGCTGCACCGCCTGGAGCCGGACGCCACCGTCCACGCCTACGCGACGCCGCTGATGACCAAGGCGGACGGCACCAAGTTCGGCAAGACCGAGGGCGGCGCCGTCTGGCTCGACCCGGAGATGACGACGCCGTACGCGTTCTACCAGTTCTGGCTGAACGTGGACGACCGGGACATCTCGCGCTACATGCGCATCCTGTCCTTCCGCTCCCGTGAGGAGCTGGAGGAGCTGGAGCGGCAGACCGAGGAGCGTCCGCAGGCCCGCGCCGCGCAGCGCGCGCTGGCCGAGGAGCTGACGACGCTGGTGCACGGCGCCGACCAGACGGCCGCCGTGATCGACGCGTCCAAGGCCCTCTTCGGCCAGGGCGACCTGGCCGGGCTGGACGGGCGGACGCTGGCCGCGGCCCTCTCCGAGGTGCCGCACGTCAAGGTCTCCGAGCTCGGTCCGGTCGTGGACCTGTTCGCCGAGGTCGGCCTGGTGGCCAGCAAGTCCGCCGCGCGCCGCACGGTCAAGGAGGGCGGTGCCTACGTGAACAACGTCAAGGTCGCCGCCGAGGACGCGGTCCCCGCCCGGGAGGACCTGCTGCACGGGCGCTGGCTGGTGCTGCGCCGCGGCAAGAAGAACCTGGCCGCGGTGGAGGTCACCGGCGCCTGAGCGCACGGACGAGGGGCGGCTCCCGGTGCCTCGCGGTGGCCGGGGGCCGCCCCTTCGTTCCCGGGCGTCAGGCGCGTTCGCGCCGCCTGTTGCCCCGCACGGCCGTGTACGCGGCGTCACCGAGACCGACGACGATGATCGCGGCCACCAGCTGGAACACGTGTCGCCACCAGTCGATGCCACGGGTCGCCTCGACCCCGACCGCGCGTGCGATCGCGTTGCCGGCGATGGCGCCGATGATGCCGAAGATGGTGGTCAGCCACAGGGGGCTGTGCTGCTTTCCCGGAATGATCGCCTTGGCGAGTATTCCGAGCACGAATCCGACGATGATCGCCCACAACCAGCCCATGGCTGCCTCCCTCATACGGCTCTACGTGAGCATTACCGCCAGTGTTCGGGCCTACTGCGAACGGCGCATGCCGGATACGGCCGAACGGGGGACCCGCCCGCGCGGTACGGCGCATGCCGGGCGCGCGGACCGGGGGCGACCCGGTCTCGTGACGGGCGTGGCCGCGGCGTAACGTGGAGGTGTCCGGGACCGGGCTCCCCGAGCGGCCGCGGACGGGACAGGGGCGGGGAGAGACCGATGCGGGCGGTTGGTGGAACGTGATGCGGAAGCAGGGCGGCGGTCGGAACACCGAGGTCTTCAGGATCACCGGGGCCCGTACGGGTCTCCAGGAGGACGTGCGCGGGCGGCAGCGCCGCTACATCATCTCGATGTCCGTCCGTACGGTTTCGGTCATCCTCGCCGCCTGCCTGTGGAACGTGGAACGGCACGTCGCGATCGTGGCGCTGGTGCTCGGGGCGGTCCTGCCCTACATCGCGGTCGTGATCGCCAACGCCGGCCGGGAGAACGCGCCGTCGTTGCCGTCGACGTTCGTGACGGTGACGCCTCCCCCGATGATCACCGGGCCGCGGGCGGACGAGGGCCCGGCGGAACCCGACCCGGAAGGCGTCGCCTCGCAGGCGGCACCGGGCGCGGCCGGCGAGTCGCGCGGCCGGCCGTGACGGGGACGGGGGCGGCCGGCCATGCCCCGGGGCCCGGCTGGGGCGGACGTCGATTCCGCGCCAGGCTCAAGAAAAGCTCAGATCAATCATGCGGTTCCGGTGCCGGGCGGCGGGTGGCCCGTGACATACTTCGTACGCGCTCCGCATCCCCCGTCGGAGCGACGGACCGACGCCGGGCAGCTCCCCCCGTGGCTGCTCGGCGTCGCCTTTTTCCGTTAGTTGTGAGACGAACCTGTGAGTGACGAGTCGACCCCGATCTGCTCCGCCAAGGGCTGCCGCGAGGCCGCCGTGTGGGTGCTGGCGTGGAACAACCCGAAGATCCACACGCCGGAGCGCCGCAAGACGTGGCTCGCCTGCGAGGCGCACCGGGAACACCTGTCGCAGTTCCTCGGGGTGCGGGGGTTCCTGAAGGACGTGGTCCCGCTGGCGGAGTGGGAACCGGCCCGGAACGCCTAGCCGCATCGGTCACGAGCCGGCCCCGGCCGGGGCCGGTCCCTAACCTCCGATCGCCGACATCGGCCGGTCCGGCTGGACGAACGACGGGTCGTCCAGGCCCGCGCCGGCCTTCTTGCCCCACATGGCCTGCCGCCAGATGCGGGCGATCTCCTCGTCGGGTGCGCCCGAGCGCAGGGCGGCGCGCAGGTCGGTCTCCTCGGTGGCGAACAGGCAGGTGCGCACCTGGCCGTCGGCGGTCAGCCGGGTGCGGTCGCAGGCGGAGCAGAACGGGCGGGTGACGGAGGCGATGACGCCGACACGGTGCGGTCCGCCGTCCACGAGCCAGCGCTCGGCGGGGGCCGAGCCGCGCTCCTCGGAACCCTCGGCGGTCAGCTCGAAGCGGGTGCGCAGGGAGGCCAGGATGTCACCGGCGGTGATCATGCCCTCGCGCTTCCAGCCGTGCTGGGCGTCCAGGGGCATCTGCTCGATGAAGCGCAGCTCGTAGTCGTGCTCGACGGCCCAGGCCAGCAGGTCGGGGGCCTCGTCGTCGTTGAGACCCGGCATCAGGACCGCGTTCACCTTCACCGGGGTCAGACCGGCCTCGCGGGCGGCCCGCAGGCCTTCCAGGACGTGCTTGTGCCGGTCGCGGCGGGTGAGGGTCTTGAAGACGTCCGGGCGCAGGGTGTCCAGGGAGACGTTGACCCGGTCCAGGCCCGCGGCCTTCAGTGCGCTCGCCGTGCGCCCGAGGCCGATGCCGTTGGTGGTGAGGGACATCCGGGGGCGCGGTTCGAGGGCGGCGACGCGCTCGACGATGCCGACGAGGCCGGGGCGCAGCAGCGGCTCCCCGCCGGTGAAGCGGACCTCCTCGATGCCGAGGGAGGCGACCGCGATGCCTATGAGGCGGACGATCTCGTCGTCCGTGAGCAGGTCGGGCTTGGCCAGCCACTGCAGGCCCTCCTCGGGCATGCAGTAGGTGCAGCGCAGGTTGCAGCGGTCGGTGAGCGAGACCCTCAGGTCGGTGGCCACTCGGCCGTAGGTGTCGATGAGCACGCGGGCCCCCTCCCTCGACGTGGAGACGCGGACCGGCGGAGCGCTTTGCTCCCCCGACTCCTGCGAGCCTACGTGACGGGACCGACATCGACAGCGGCCCGATCCCTACGAGGCACGGCGCGGCCCCGTCGTAGGGAGCTACGACGGGGCCGTGTGCGGGGTGGGGTCAGTGGGCGCCCGTGCCGGTCAGGGACCGGACCTCGAGCTCCGCGTACTTGGCCTCGTCGGGCTTCTCCCTGGACAGGACCGTGCCGAGCCAGCCCATGAGGAAGCCGAACGGGATGGAGATGATGCCGGGGTTCTTCAGCGGGAACCAGGCGAAGTCGACGTCCGGGAACATCGCCTTCGGGTCGCCGGAGACCACGGGCGAGAACAGCACCAGGCCGACGGCGACGATCAGACCGCCGTAGATCGACCACAGGGCGCCCTGGGTGGTGAACCGCTTCCAGAACAGGCTGTAGAGGATGGTCGGCAGGTTGGCCGAGGCGGCGACCGCGAAGGCCAGGGCGACCAGGCCGGCCACGTTCAGGTCGCGGGCGAGGGCGCCGAGCGCGATGGAGACGACGCCGATGAAGACGGTCGCCCAGCGGGCCGCCCGCATCTCCTCCTTCTCGGTGGCCTGCCCCTTGCGGATCACGTTGGCGTAGATGTCGTGCGCGAAGGACGAGGACGAGGCGAGGGTGAGGCCGGCGACGACGGCGAGGATCGTCGCGAAGGCCACCGCCGAGATCGTGGCGAGCAGGATCGCGCCCCACGCCGAGTCGACGCCGCCGACGTGCAGGGCGAGCAGGGGCGCCGCCGTGTTGCCGGACGGGTTGGAGGCGATGATCTCCTTCTGGCCGATGAGCGCGGCGGCGCCGAAGCCGAGCGCGATGGTCATCAGGTAGAAGGCACCGATGATGCCGATCGCCCAGTTCACGGACTTACGGGCGGCCTTGGCGTTGGGCACCGTGTAGAAGCGGATCAGGATGTGCGGCAGGCCGGCGGTGCCGAGCACCAGGGCGATGCCCAGGGAGATGAAGTCGAGCTTGGTGGTGCCGTTCGCGCCGTACTGGAGGCCGGGCTCCAGGAAGGCCGCGCCCTTGCCGCTGTTCTCGGCGGCCTTGCCGAGCAGGTCGGAGATGTTGAAGTCGAACTTCAGCAGCACCAGGAAGGTGATCAGGAGGGTGCCGCCGATCAGCAGGACCGCCTTGACCATCTGGACCCAGGTGGTGCCCTTCATGCCGCCGATCGAGACGTACACGATCATCAGGACGCCGACGAGGGCGACGATGAGGATCTTGCCGGCGTCGGAGGTGATGCCGAGCAGCAGCGAGACGAGGACGCCGGCGCCCGCCATCTGGGCCAGCAGGTAGAAGATCGACACGATGATGGTGGAGGTGCCGGCGGCGGTGCGCACGGGGCGCTGGCGCATGCGGTAGGCGAGGACGTCGCCCATCGTGTAGCGGCCGGAGTTCCTGAGCGGCTCGGCGACCAGGAGCAGGGCGACCAGCCAGGCGACCAGGAAGCCGATGGAGTACAGGAAGCCGTCGTAGCCGAAGAGGGCGATGGCGCCGGCGATGCCGAGGAAGGACGCGGCCGACATGTAGTCGCCGGAGACGGCGAGGCCGTTCTGGAAGGCGCTGAACTGGCGGCCGCCCGCGTAGAAGTCGGCGGCGTCCTTGGTCTGGCGGCCCGCCCAGACGGTGATGCCGAGCGTCGCGAGGACGAAGAGGGCGAACAGCGTGATGATCAGCGGCCGGTGCTCGCTGGCTTCGTTGGCGGCCAGCTGGGTGGCGAGAACGGACTGTGCGGGGCTCATGCGCCGCCCTCCATCCGGGACTTGATGGCCTCGGCCTTGGGGTCGAGCTTCGCGGCGGCGTGCCGCGAGTACCACCAGGCGATGAGGAATGTGGTGACGAACTGGGCGATGCCGAAGACGAAGGCGACGTTGATGTTGCCGAAGAGCTTGGTGCCCATGAAGCCGCCGGCGTAGTTCGACAGCAGCACGTACAGCAGGTACCAGGCGACGAAGGCGATCGTCAGCGGAAAGGCGAAGGAGCGGAAGGAGCGGCGCAGTTCGGCGAATTCCGCGCTCCGCTGCACTTCGGAGAACTCCTCGGCGGAGGGAAGCGGGCGTTCCTCTTTCGAGGGGGGCGGTGCGTCGGTGGCCACAAAGTCTCCTCGTGGGACGGACATGACGGCTTGGACCTCGGTGTTCTCGCGGGAGCCTGATCGGCACGGGCTCCCTGCCCAACGACACGGCGCCCCGTCGGGCCCGGTTCAACCCGCGTGGCACTTTCCCAAGTCACCCGTGAGGGGCCATTGCTGGCCGGTGACCGCGGGGGATAGCTTCGCCCTGCACCACTGCGTCATGTACCTGCCCGGACACCACCTGTGTCTCGGGCCGGTCTCGTTTCCGGATGAAGTGGAGACCCCATGACTCATCTGACTCCTTTGGCACATCTGTCTCGTCCGTGTTCCAGACGGCGGCTCGCTCCCGCCGCGCCGGCGGCCGCGGGGACCGGGGACGCGCCGAGCGCGGTGAAGTGACCCGCGCCGCTCGCCCCTCCCCCTCCTCCCACGAACAGGAGACCTCACACATGACAGTGCCCCACTCCCGTCGCCGCCGCGCCGCCGTGATCCCGGCCGGCACGGCCCTGGCCACGGCCCTCGCCTTCCTGCCCAGCCTCCAGGCCTCCGCCGCCGAGACCGCGCCGGCCGCCCCGGCCGCCGGCGCCGCCTCGCTCAGTTACGTCGTCAACGTCCAGCCCGGGCACGGCCCTTCGGCGCACGTGAAGCGCGCGATATCCAAGGCCGGTGGCACGATCGTGACGTCGTACGACCGGATCGGCGTCGTCGTCGTGCACTCGGCCGACCCCGACTTCGCGAAGACCGTGCGCAAGGTGCGCGGCGTGCAGTCGGCCGGTGCCACCCGCACGGCACCGCTGCCGTCGGCGGCAACGACGGACGTGGGCACGCCGAAGGTGCTCGGCGCGCAGGAGGCCGCCGCCGTCGAGGCCGCGGAGGGGCAGGATCCGCTGGAGCCCCTGCAGTGGGACCTGCCGGCCGTCAAGGCGGACAAGGCGCACGAGAAGTCGCTGGGCAGCAGCAAGGTGACCGTCGCCGTGATCGACACCGGCGTCGACGACACCCACCCGGACATCGCGCCGAACTTCGACCGGCGCGCGTCGGTCAACTGCGTGACGGGCAGACCGGACACCACCGACGGCGCCTGGCGGCCGGGCGCGAAGGAGAGCCCGCACGGCACCCACGTCGCCGGGGAGATAGCCGCCGCCAAGAACGGCGTCGGCATGACGGGCGTGGCGCCCGGCGTGAAGGTCGCGGGCATCAAGGTGTCCACCCCGGACGGCTTCTTCTACACCGAGGCCGTGGTCTGCGGCTTCATGTGGGCGGCCGAGCACGGCGTCGACGTGACCAACAACAGCTATTACACCGACCCTTGGTACTTCAACTGCAAGAACGACCCGGACCAGAAGGCGCTCGTCGAGGCCGTCTCCCGGGCCGCGCGGTACGCGGAGAGGAAGGGCGCGGTCAACGTCGCCGCGGCCGGCAACGAGAACTACGACCTGGCAGCCGACGAGATCCTCGACCCGGACTCCCCCAACGACACCACCCCCGGCGACCGGGTGATCGACCCGTCCGAGTGCTACGACATCCCGACCCAGCTCCCGGGCGTCGTCACCGTCGCGGCGACCGGCGCGAAGGGCCTGAAGTCGTCCTTCTCCAACCACGGCCTGGGCGTCGTCGACATCGCCGCGCCCGGCGGCGACTCGACCGCCTACCAGAAGCCGGCGCCGCCCGCGACCAGCGGCCTGATCCTGGGCCCCCTGCCCGGCGGCAAGTGGGGCTACATGGCCGGTACGTCGATGGCGTCGCCGCACGTCGCGGGCGTCGCCGCGCTGATCAAGTCGACGCACCCGTACGCCTCCCCGGCGTTGGTCAAAGCGCTGCTGTACGCCGGGGCCGACGCCACGGCGTGCACCGAGCCGTACGACATCAACGGCGACGGCAAGGCGGACGCGGTCTGCGAGGGGCCGAAGAACCGCAACGGCTTCTACGGCCGGGGCATGGCCGACGCGCTGGACGCGGTCACCCGCTGACCGGCACCCGCGCGTGAGGAGGGCCCGGCGTCCGCGGACCGGCCGCCGGACCCTCCCGCAGACCGGTCCCGGCCGGTCCGGCACAGTACTGCCCATGGAAGGCATCGAGCACGTGTGGTCCTCGCTGGGCGGTGCCCCGGCGGCGCTCTCCGGGACGTCCGTGGTGCTCCGCCCCGGAGCGCTCCGGGCGCGGCTCCCGGTGCGCGAGGCGGCGCGGGCCTGCGTCGGCGCCTGCGCCCTGGCCGCGGCTGAGCTGGCGGGACTGCGCGCCGGGCTCGCCCGGCCGCCCGCGGTGCGGATCGACGACGGTGCCGTCGCCACGGCCTTCACCAGCGAACGGCACCTGCGGGTAGACGGCCGCGAGCCGGTGAACTTCGCCCCGCTGTCCCGGTGGTGGCAAACGGGCGACGGCCGGCTGCGGACGCACGCCAACTACCCGCACCACCGGGAACGGCTGCTGGCCGCGCTGGGCGTGCCCGGTGACGTGGACGCGGTCGGGGCGGCGCTCGCGCGGTGGTCCGCGGCCGAGGCGGAGGAGGCCGTGTACGCGGCCGGGGGTCTCGCGGTGGCGTCGCGCACGCCGCGGGAGTGGGCGACGAGCGTGCAGGGCGCGGCCGTCCGGTCCCGGCCCCTGGTGGAACGGGGACGGCTGGGCCGCGCGCCCGCCCGGGAGTTCACGCCCCTCGGCGGCCCCGTCCTGCTGCCCGCGGCCGGGATCCGGGTCCTGGACCTGACCCGGGTCGTCGCGGGCCCGGTCGCCACCCGCACCCTCGCGCTGCTCGGCGCGGACGTCCTGCGCCTGGACCCTCCGGCCCTGCCCGAACTGCCGGACCAGCACGCTGACACGGGCTTCGGGAAGCGGTCGGCGACGCTGGACCTCGCGTCCGGCCGGGCGGCGTTCGACGAGTTGCTGGCCGGGGCGGACGTCGTCGTCACGGGGTACCGGCCGGACGCCCTGGACCGGTTCGGGCTCTCTCCCCGGGCCCTGGCAGAGCGCCGGCCCGGGCTGGTCGTCGCCCAGCTGTCGGCCTGGGGCGCGCACGGGCCGTGGGCGCGGCGGCGCGGCTTCGACAGTCTGGTGCAGGCGGCCTCCGGCATCGCCGTCGCCGAGAGCTCCGAGTACGGCGAGGGTGCCGAGGGCGGTGGACGGCGGCCGGGTGTCCTGCCCGCACAGGCCCTCGACCACGGCACGGGGTATCTGCTGGCGGCCGGTGTGCTGCGGGCCCTGACCGAGCAGTCCCGCGACGGCGGCAGCCGGTTCCTCCGGCTGTCCCTGGCCCGGACCGCCGCCTGGCTCATGGACGAGGTCCCCCCGGACACCCCGGACCGGACGCGGGGCGCCGGGACCGCGGAGTACACCGGGCCCGGGCCGTGGCTCGCCGAGCGGGACAGCCCGCTCGGGCGGCTGCGGTACGCCCTGCCGCCCGTGTCCTTCGCCGGCGGCCCGGCCGACTGGGCACGCCCGCCGGGACCCTGGGGCGCGGACCCCGCGGCCTGGCGGTGACCCGCCCGCGTCCCGCCGACGCCCCCGCCGTGCCCCGCCGTGCCCCGCCGTGCCTCCGGGCGGCCGGAAACGGCCCCCGGACGGAGTGACGGCCTGTCAGTTCTTTTCGCGAACTTGCCCCGTTCTGGGAGACCTGGTGAAGATCTCGGGGTGACCCTGATAAATCCCTCGTCCCGGTCCGCCGGTACCGGACGGCACGCGCGGCCCTCCGGTACCGGCCGGGCCGTGGCCGTACTGGTGCTGGTGGCGCTGGCCGCACTGATACCCGCCCTCGGCCCGTCCCCCGCCCTGCACGGCACCGGGGAGGCCGAGGCACCCGGCACCGGGGGCATCGCCCTGCTGCGCACGGTGCTGTTCGCGGCGCTGAGCGTCCCGCTCGGCGAACTGTTCGTCGACCGCCTGGCACGCTCCCTGCCCGGCGCTCCCCCCGGCCGGCCCCGGAGCTGGTCCCCCTACGCCAACGCCGTCGCGTTCGTCGCCGCCCTGGGGCTGGCCTCGGTGGTGGCCACCGGCAACCTGGTGCCGGACAGCATCGCCGCGATCGACGTCGGCGGCCTCTACGAGACCCGCGACGGCAAGCTCGCCCTCCTCGAGGTCAACGGGTTCCTGGCGGCCGGCCTGTGCGCCGTCTCCGGCCGGCCCGGCACCCAGATCTGGCCGCTGGCCGCCGTGATCGTCGCGGAGGCGCTGCGCGCCCACCCCACCACCGAGTACAGCCCGCTGATCGGCTCCGCCCTCACCCTCGTCCACCTGACGTGCGCCTCGCTGTGGGTCGGCGGACTGCTGTACGCGCTGCGCGTCCTGCGCCTGTGGCGGGGCGCCGAGGCGAGCGGGCCCCTGCTGGGGCTCTACGCGCGCGTGGCGGCCGTCCTGCTCGCCGGCGTCACGGCGACGGGCGTGTGCAGCTCGCTGCGCCGGATGCCGGCAGGCACGATCCTGGACCAGCTCACGGGCACGGCGTACGGAAGGGTGCTGCTCGCCAAGGTGATCCTGGTGGCGGCCGTCGCCGCCCTCGCCCTGTGGGCCCGCGTCCGGCTGGGCCGCGCGGCCGACCCGCTGACCGCCTGCTCCCCCGCGCGTGCCGAGGTGTTCGCGCTGGGCCTGGTGGTCGCGGTGTCGGGGCTGCTGACGGCGGTCCCGGTGCCGATCCGCTGGTGAGCGGGGGTCCGGGCGGCCCCGTTCCGGCCGGCGGGGCCCGGTGCGCGGGCGGTCCGCCGGGGCGGGACGGGGCACCTGCGGGACGGGACTGTCGGTCCCGGCCCGTATCCTCATTGACCATGCTCGAAGACCGCACGACCGCAGCGTCGCCCGCCCCCGCGTGGCCGGCCGCGTATCCGCAGGGGTACGCGGTCGTCGACGTGGAGACCACCGGCCTGGCCCGCGACGACCGCATCATCTCCGCGGCCGTCTACCGGCTGGACGCGCGCGGCGAGGTCGAGGACCACTGGTACACGCTGGTCGATCCGGAGCGGGACCCGGGCCCGGTGTGGATACACGGGCTGACGAGCGAGGTGCTCGCGGGGGCGCCCCTGTTCCGGGAGGTCGCCGACGAGTTCGCGGCCCGGCTCGACGGGCGGGTGCTCGTCGCGCACAACGCCGTCTTCGACTGGCAGATGATCGCCCGCGAGTACGCGCGCGCCGGCCGGGTCGCGCCGGTGCGTCAGCGGCTGTGCACCATCGCGCTCTCCAAGGAGCTGGGGCTGCCGCTGCCCAACCACAAGCTGGAGTCGCTCGCCGCGCACTTCGGCGTGGTCCAGCAGCGGGCGCACCACGCGCTGGACGACGCGCGGGTGCTGGCGGAGGCGTTCCGGCCGAGCCTGCGTGCCGCGGCGGCGGGCGGTGTGCGGCTGCCGCTGCACGAGTGCCGGCCGCTGACGGAGTGGGCGGACCGGCCGGCGCCGCCGAGCGGCCGGCCGGCAAGCTCCGGCGGCCACCGGCCGGGCGGCTGGCGCCCCGCCCGCAGGAGGCCCGCGTGCCCCTATCCCAACCCGGGCCGGTACGAAGAGGGCAAACCGCTCAAGCAGGGCATGCGGGTCGCCTTCTCGGGCGACACGTCGATCGAGCGGGACCTGCTGGAGGACCGGGCGACCGAGGCCGGTCTGCACGTCGCCACCAGCCTGTCCCGGCTGACCAGCCTGCTGGTCACCAACGACCCGGACTCGGGCACGTCGAAGGTCGTCAAGGCCCGGCAGTTCGGGACGCCGGTGGTGGACGAGGCGGCCTTCGGGCAGCTGCTGCGGGACGTGGAGCCGGCGGACGGCTGAGCCCCGCGCGGGCCGTACGGACGGGTGACAGCCGGGCGACTCGCCCGGTTCCCGCTCGCCCGCGCCGCGTGCGACGGCTCACCCTGTGGCCCATGGCGACATGCGAAGTCTGCGGCAACAACTACGGAATGACCTTCGAGGTCCACGCCCAGGGAGCGGTGCACGTCTTCGACTGCTTCTCCTGCGCGATCCACCGGATGGCCCCCATCTGCGAGCACTGCCGGGTGCAGATCATCGGCCAGGGCGTCGAGGCCGAGGGCCACTGGTACTGCGGCGCCCACTGCGCCCGCGCCGAGGGGAGGGCGGGCATCGTCGACAAGGTCTGAGCCGGAGGCGCCCGCCGTACGGGACCGTCGCCGGCTCCGCACCGCCGCGCCGGCGCGGGACCCGCTCCCCGCCGGCCCGGGGCCGCGGTCCTCGTCCGGACCCTCCGGCGGGGGCCGTGTTCCGGCAAGGTACCGTCGATGCGTGTACCGCTTCCTGTTGTCCCGCCAGTGGGTGATCCTCACGCTGGTCGCCGTGCTGCTCATCCCCACGATGATCCGGCTGGGCTTCTGGCAGATGCACCGCTACGAGGAGCGCACCGCCCGCAACGACCTGGTCGCGAGGGCGCTCGACGCCGAGCCGGTGCCCGTGGAGTCGCTGACCGCCCCCGGCAAGAAGATCACCTCGCGCGAGCGGTACCGCACGGTGACCGCGAAGGGCCGTTTTGACACGGACCGCGAGGTCGTCGTCCGGCGGCGCACGAACGCCCAGGACAAGATCGGCTACCACGTGCTGACCCCGTTCGTCCTCGACGACGGCAAGGTCCTGCTCGTCAACCGGGGCTGGATCCCCGCGGACGGCCCCAGCCAGACCGCGTTCCCCGAGGTCCCCGCACCGCCCCGGGGGGAGATCACCCTCACCGGGCGCATGATGCCCGACGAGACGACCGCCGCGAGCGGCATCAAGGACCTCGAGGGCCTGCCGGACCGGCAGATCATGCTCATCGACAGCGAGCAGGAGGCCGCGCGCCTGGACGCCCCGGTGCTCGGCGGCTACGTCGCCCTGGCCACCCCGAAGCCCCAGGGCGGCACCCCGGAGCTGATCGGCAGGCCCGGCGACGAGGACGCCGCGCTGAACTTCGCGTACGCGGTCCAGTGGTGGCTGTTCGCGGCGGCCGTACCGGTCGGCTGGTGGTTCCTGGTCCGCCGCGAGAAGCGGGACCGGGAGGCGTCCGAGGCCGCCGAGGGCACGGAGCCGGCGAAGACCGAGCCCGCGCCCGTGTAGGACGCGCGGCGGCGCACGGCCCCGATTGCCCCGTCGCGGACCGGGAAGACGGAAACCCGTGCACCCCCGTATCGAGGACTACGCGCTCATCGGCGACCAGCAGACCGCGGCCCTGGTCTCCGCGGACGGCTCCGTGGACTGGCTGTGTCTGCCCCGCTTCGACTCCGCCGCCTGCTTCGCCAGGCTGCTCGGCGACGAGGACAACGGCCACTGGCGCATCGCCCCCGTCGGTGCCGGACGCTGCACCCGGCGCGCCTACCGCCCCGACACCCTCGTCCTGGACACCGAGTGGGAGACGGACGACGGCGCCGTCCGGGTCACCGACTTCATGCCCCAGCGCGACCGCGCCCCCGACCTGGTGCGGATCGTGGAGGGCCTGCGCGGCGAGGTGACCGTGCACAGCGCGCTGCGGCTGCGCTTCGACTACGGCTCCGTCGTGCCGTGGGTGCGCCGGGCCGACGGCCACCGGGTGGCCGTCGCGGGCCCGGACTCGGCGTGGCTGCGCAGCGAACCGGAGGTGCGCAGCTGGGGGCGGGACTTCGGCACGCACGCGGAGTTCACGGTCGCCGAGGGCGAGAAGGTCGCGTTCGTCCTCACCTGGCACCCCTCGCACGAGCCGCGCCCGCCGCTGATCGACCCGTACGTGTCGCTGGAGCACAGCGTCGAGGACTGGCGGGCCTGGGCCGCGCACTGCAGCTACGACGGTCCGTACCGGGACGCCGTGGTCCGCTCCCTGATCACGCTGAAGGCGCTCACCTACAGCCCCACCGGCGGCATCGTGGCCGCCCCCACCACCTCGCTGCCCGAGGAACCGGGCGGCGTCCGCAACTGGGACTACCGCTTCTGCTGGCTGCGCGACTCCACGCTCACCCTGGGCGCCCTGCTGGCGGCCGGGTACCGGGAGGAGGCCGAGGCCTGGCGCGACTGGCTGCTGCGCGCGGTCGCGGGCAACCCGGCCGATCTGCAGATCATGTACGGCCTGGCGGGCGAGCGGCGGCTGCCCGAGTCCGAGCTGCCCTGGCTGTCCGGCTTCGCCGGCTCCACGCCGGTGCGCGTCGGCAACGACGCCGTCAACCAGCTCCAGCTGGACGTGTACGGCGAGGTCATGGACACCCTGTCGCTGGCCCGGCTGGCCGGCATGCACCCGCAGCCGCAGATGTGGGAGCTCCAGCGCGCGCTGATGAACTTCCTGGCCACGGCGTGGCGGCAGCCGGACGAGGGGCTGTGGGAGGTGCGCGGCGGGCGCCGCCAGTTCGTGCACTCGAAGGTGATGACCTGGGTGGCCGCCGACCGGGCGGTGCGCACCCTGGAGGACCACCCCGAGCTGGGCGGCGACCTGGACGGCTGGCGCGCGCTGCGCGAGGAGGTGCACCGGGAGGTGTGCGAGAAGGGCTACGACCCCGGACGCAACACCTTCACCCAGTCCTACGGCTCGGCCGAGCTGGACGCCGCGCTGCTCCTCGTCCCGCGGGTGGGTTTCCTGCCCGCGGACGATCCCCGCGTCGTCGGCACCGTCGACGCGATCGGCGCGGAACTGACCCGGGACGGCCTGGTGCGCCGCTACAGCACCGAGGGCCCGCCCGTGGACGGACTGCCGGGCGGCGAGGGCACGTTCCTGGTGTGCTCGTTCTGGTACGCGGACGCCCTGCACGCGACCGGCCGCACCAAGGAGGCCCGGCAGCTGTTCGAACGGCTGGTGGGGCTCGCCAACGACGTGGGGCTGCTGGCCGAGGAGTACGACCCGGTGTCCGGCCGCCAGCTCGGGAACTTCCCGCAGGCGTTCAGCCACATCGGCCTGGTGGGCACCGCCCTCGCCCTGTTCGGGGAGGAGGGGGCAGGATAGGGCCATGGATCTTGGACTGAAGGACCGGGTGTACGTCGTCACCGGGGCCACCCGGGGCCTCGGCAACGCCGCCGCGCGCGAACTGGCCGCCGACGGCGCGAAGGTGGTCGTCACGGGGCGGGACGAGAAGAGCGTCGCCGAAGCGGCGGCGGCGCTCGGCCCGGACGTCGTGGGCGTGGCCGCCGACAACGCCGACCCCGAGGCCGCCGCCCGGCTGGTCGCCACCGCGCGGGAGCGTTTCGGACGCCTCGACGGCGTCCTGATCAGCGTGGGCGGCCCGCCGCCCGGGTTCGTCGCCGACAACACCGACGAGCAGTGGCGGGCCGCTTTCGAGTCGGTGTTCCTGGGCGCGGTGCGGCTGGCCCGTACGGCGGCCGCCGCGCTGGAGGAGGGCGGGGTCGTCGGCTTCGTGCTGTCGGGTTCCGTGCACGAGCCGATCCCGGGCCTGACCATCTCCAACGGCCTGCGGCCGGGACTCGCGGGCTTCGCCAAGTCCCTCGCCGACGAGCTCGGCCCGCGCGGCATCCGCGTCGTCGGCCTGCTGCCGGGCCGCATCGACACCGACCGGGTGCGCGAGCTGGACGCCATGTCGGCCGACCCGGAGGCGACGAGGGCCGCGGCCGAGTCCCGCATCCCGCTGCGCCGTTACGGCGCGCCGGAGGAGTTCGGCCGTGCGGCGGCGTTCCTGCTGTCCCCCGCCGCGTCCTACCTGACGGGCGTGATGCTCCCGGTCGACGGCGGGGTACGGCACGGCTTCTGATCCTCGCGTGCCGCGGCCGGGGCGGGTCAGGTGACCCGTTCGGCGTGGTGTCTGACGCCCCGGAGCCGCACCTTTGCCGGGAGTGCGGGGAGGGACGCGGAGTCGCGGGCGTGCGCGAGGGCGTGGGCGGTGACGTCGGCCAGCGCGGTGCCCGGGTCGACGTGCGGGGCCAGCAGCAGCCGGAGGCGGGCCCGCGGGGCGTCGCGCCGCCCGGTGAGCCGGACCTCGACCCGTTCGACTCCGTCCACCTCCTCGGCCTCCTGGGCGATGACGCCCTCCAGGGCCCGGCCGCGCAGCACCGCGCCCTCGCCGTCGCCGGTGTCGACGAGCACCTCGGAGAGCCGGCGCCGGCGCACCACCGCCACCAGCCACCACAGGGCGGCCAGCAGCAGGAGGGCGAGCGCGGCGATGACGGCCGGCCACCACCAGCCGGCGTCCCGCCACCGGGTCCGCTCGGCCTCGCCGAGCAGGACGTCGTGCGGTCCCTGGTGCACCCACCAGGAGGGCGGCGACACGCCGAACCCCACCGCGAGGACGGCGCCGCCCACGGCGAGCAGGACCAGGCCCACCAGGGCGAGCAGCACTCGGTCGACGGTCCTGAGCACGCCGCTCACCTCTTCCGTCCGGGCCGGGCCACCCGGACCGACACGGCGGGCGGCCGGGCCAGCCCCAGCCCCCGCACCGTGTCGCCGAGCACCTCGTCCAGATCGGCCCGTACGTCGTCCACTTCCCTGAAGTGCGCGTACGCGCGCACCTTGGCCTTCCTGCGGCGCATCCTCACGCGCGCCGACTGCACGCCGGAGACCTCCACGGCCCGGTCGCGCAGCACCGCCGAGGCGGCGTTCCGGTGCAGTCCCGCGTGTACGTCCGGGTGGGTGCGCCGCATCGGCAGCACCTTGCGCAGTCCGGGCGTGAGGGCCAGCACCAGCAGCCAGAGCCCGAGGGCGGCGGCGACACCCGCGCCGATTCTCACCCAGATGTCGTCGAGGGGCCGGCCGGCGAGCTGCCGGGCCAGTTCCCGGCGCCATCCGAGGGCCGGGCGGCCGGCGCGGACGGCGACGACGTCGTACAGGAAGGCGCCCGCGGTGACCAGGAGCAGCAGGGCGACGACGCCCGCGGGGACGCGCCGCGCCGACCAGAAGCGGCCGCGCGGTCCGCGCCCGTCCTCTGCCGGGGGCTGCGGCCCGGTCACAGGGGTGTCCGGCTTCTCCATGACGGGCGGGCGCCGTGTGCTGCCCTCGGGGTCCCGGGGCTCGCTCATCGTGTCCTCCCCCCTTTCGCGCCGTGTTCCGCCGTCAGGTGCAGCCGCTCCACCTGGACGACGACCTCCGGCACCGCCATGCCCGCCAGTCCCCGTACCCGCTGGACGACCCGGTGGCGCACCTGGCCGCAGCGGGTTCCGATGTCGCAGGGATAGCCCAGTTCGACGTGCACGTGCACGCGGGCGGTGTCGTGGTGGACGACGACGGTGGCGTACGGGCGCCCGGCGTCCGGGTGGGGCACGCCGAGCGCCTCCCGGGCGGCCCGGGCGGCGATCTTGGCGACGACCCGGTCGGCGATCCGCGTGGCCCCGCGCTCGGCCGCGGGAACCGCCGGCAAAGCGGGCACGTCACGGACCTCGGCGGCCCCTTCGCTCACGCCGGTCACCGCCGCCGGTCGTCACGGGCGCGGAACAGGTCACCGAGGTCCATGTCCCCCTCGAGGAACCGGCCGACGACGAACCCGACGGCACCCAGGGCCGCCACCAGCAGGAAGGCCGCGAATCCACCGAAGTACCCGGCGAATCCCAGCGCCATCCCGGCGATCAGGCCGACCACCGCCATGCTCATGTGCGCTCCCCTCGGTCCGTGTCCGTCACCTGATCCGCGGCTCGTCCGGCTCCTCGTCCTCCTCGTCGGGCAGCTTCACGTCGCTCACCGCGATGTTGACCTCGACGACCTCGAGACCGGTCATCCGCTCCACCGCCGCCACCACGTTCTCCCGTACGTCCCGGGCGACGTCGCTGATCGACACGCCGTACTCGACGACGATCTCCAGATCGAGCGCGGTCTGCTTCTCACCGACCTCGGCCTTCACCCCGCGGGTCACCGACTTCGATCCGCCGGGCACCCGGTCCCGCACGGCGCCGAAGGTCCGCGACATGCCGCTGCCCATGGCGTGCACGCCCGCGACATCACGCGCCGCCATCCCGGTGATCTTCTCCACGACGCCGTCGGCGATGGTGGTCCTGCCGCGGGTGCCGGGGTCGCCGCCGCCGCGCCGGATCCCCTGCGCCCTTCCGGTGTCCGGCGTGTCCTTCTCCGTCAAGTCGCTCATGGCCGCACGTCCCTTCGGTCGTCGTTCTTCCCCCACCGTAAGCACGGTTGCGTCGGCGCGCGCCGGGGATGCGGCAGGCTGAAGGAATGACGACGCCTGATCGGTGGACGCGGACGGTACGGGAGCAACTGGGGCTCGGCAGACTGCTGCCGCTGGGCGGGCCCCGGGACGGTGCGTGGGTCGCGGAACGCGCGGCGCGGGAGGTGCTGCTGGCCGCCGCCCGGGGCGTGCCGGGCGTGCGCATGGAACGTCTGCGCATCGGACCGGCCGCCGTGGAACAGAGCCGGGAACCGGTGGTGCCGCCACCGCCGAGCGGGCTGCCGCCCGGCCCGCTGCGGGTGACGGCCGACTTCGCGGCGTCGGTGGCCGAGCCGCTGCCGGCCGCGGCCGGCCGTCTGCGCGCCGTGCTGGCCTCGGCGGCGGCGCACCGGATCGGCCTGGCGGTGACGGACATCGACCTCCGGGCGACGGAACTGCTCGACGCGGAACCGGAACCGGCTGCCGGCCCCGCACCGGAGCCGGTCCGCGGGCCCGCGGACCGGCCGGCGGCCCGGCGGGAACCGGATGACGTGGACGCCCCGGACGACACGGACGACACGGACGAGGGCAGGGCGGCGGGCGCCGCGCTGGCGGTCCCGGGGGTGCGGGAACTGACCGGCATGCTGGGCCGTCCGGTGCTCATCACGGAGCCGGACGCCGGGCAGGAGGCGGCGCTGCCGCGCCGTCATGTCCGGGTGGAGCTGGCGGTGGGTGCGGAGCGGCCGGCCGCGGAGGTGGCCCGGCGGGTGCGGGCCGCGGTGACCGAGGCGCTGCCCGACCGTCCCACCGTGGCCGTCCTGGTGACGGCGATCGGCTGAACAGCCGGGCGGGGCATCACCGGACAGGCCCTAACCGCGCCGGGCCGCGCCGGTCGGCGGCCCGGTGCGGAGACGCTCCGGTGAAGGCTCAGTCGCCGATACCGGCCAGGTCGCGCAGGCGGCGTGCCTGGGCGGCGCGCTCCGCGGCGCGCTGGGCCTCGTAGTCGCGGCCCTGCGCGCCCTGGAGCAGCGCCTTGGTCTCGACGACCGCGTCGCGCGGCGCGGCCAGGACGGCCGACGCCAGGTCGTGCACGGCGCCGTCGAGCTGGTCCGCGGGCACGGCGAGGTTGGCCAGCCCGGTGTTCACGGCCTCCTCGGCCGTGACGAAGCGCCCGGTCGCGCAGATCTCCAGCGCGCGGGCGTACCCGACGAGGCCCACCAGCGGGTGGGTGCCCGTCAGGTCCGGCACGAGGCCGAGGCTGGTCTCGCGCATGGCGAACTGCACGTCGTCCGCGACGACCCGCAGGTCGCAGGCGAGGGCCAGCTGGAAACCGGCCCCGATGGCGTGCCCCTGGACGGCGGCGATCGACAGGATGTCGCTGCGCCGCCACCAGGTGAACGCCTCCTGGTACTCGGCGATGGTCGCGTCCAGCTCGGCATCACCGCCCCGGGCCAGGTCGAGGAACGACGGTTCGCCGTCGAAGCCCTCGGGGGTGAACGCCTGCCGGTCGAGCCCGGCCGAGAACGACTTGCCCTCGGCCCGCAGCACGACGATCCGGACGGAGCCCGGCAGCAGCCGGCCGGCCTCGGTGAGCGCGCGCCACAGAGCGGGGCTCTGCGCGTTGCGCTTGGCCGGGTTGGTCAGCGTCACCGTGGCGATCGCGTCGTCGACGGTGAGCCGCACGCCGTCCCTGTCGAGTGCGGGACCGGGGTCGTGGGCGGGCGAAGCCATGGGGCGCCTCCGAGGGGTGCGGTCGTCGTCCCTGCCGTGCGCCAGCTGTCACGCCGTACCACGACAGAGCTGAGTGACTGCACAGTAACCACCCGGCCGGCCGGACGGCCGGCCGGGTGGCCACCATCGGAGCCGACGGGCCACCCGGGGAGAATCAGGCCGATGGGGCCTTCTTGCCCCGGGTCGCCCCGCCACGCCCTCGGAGCGTGACGCCCGACTCGCTGAGCATGCGGTGCACGAAGCCATACGAGCGGCCGGTCTCCTCGGCCAACGCCCGGATGCTCGCACCGGCGTCGTACTTCTTCTTCAGGTCTGCCGCGAGCTTGTCGCGCGCGGCGCCGGTCACCCGGCTGCCCTTCTTCAGAGTCTCGGCCACCCGTGCCTCCTCATGGGAAGTGCGCTCTGGACTCCTCATGATCACCCCTCATGGGCCTCATGGCCACCCATTCGGCAAGGTCGATGAGACGAGAAGGCGACGACAGCGGCGCTCCCCCACATGCGGAAGCCGTGATTCCAGAGGTTCGCGCGCCGTCCACCGAGCGATTTCCCCTGCGTCGTTCCAGGTCAGGAAGGCGACGCGGCCGGGGCCTCCATCGTGGAGGCCCCGGCCGGGAAATCGATGTAGGACACAGCTCATGATGAGGAGATCTCACACAGATGGCGGATCACTCGTCGGCCGAATGATCCATGCCCCGTGGATCACCCGTTCGGTCAAGCCAGGGCGACGAGGTCCGCGTAGTCGGCGCCCCACAGGTCCTCGACGCCGTCCGGCAGCAGGATGATCCGCTCCGGCTGGAGCGCCTCGACGGCGCCCTCGTCGTGGGTGACGAGGACGACCGCGCCCTTGTAGGTGCGCAGCGCGCCGAGGATCTCCTCGCGGCTGGCCGGGTCGAGGTTGTTCGTCGGCTCGTCGAGCAGCAGCACGTTCGCCGAGGAGACCACGAGGGTGGCGAGTGCCAGGCGGGTCTTCTCGCCGCCGGAGAGGACTCCGGCTGGCTTGTCGACGTCGTCGCCGGAGAAGAGGAACGAGCCGAGCACCTTGCGGACCTCGACGAGGTCCATGTCGGGTGCGGCGGAGCGCATGTTCTCCAGGACGGTGCGGTCGGGGTCGAGGGTCTCGTGCTCCTGCGCGTAGTAGCCGAGCTTGAGGCCGTGGCCCTCGATGACCTTGCCCGTGTCGGGCTTCTCGACGCCGCCGAGCAGGCGCAGCAGGGTGGTCTTGCCGGCGCCGTTGAGGCCGAGGATGACGACGCGGGAGCCCTTGTCGATGGCCAGGTCGACGTCGGTGAAGATCTCCAGCGAGCCGTACGACTTGGACAGGCCCTCGGCCATCAGCGGGGTCTTGCCGCAGGGCGCGGGCTCGGGGAAGCGGAGCTTGGCGACCTTGTCGGACCGGCGGACGGCCTCCAGGCCGGACAGCAGTTTGTCGGCGCGGCGGGCCATGTTCTGCGCGGCGACCGTCTTGGTGGCCTTGGCGCGCATCTTGTCGGCCTGCGAGTGCAGGGCGGCGGCCTTCTTCTCGGCGTTGGCGCGCTCGCGCTTGCGGCGCTTCTCGTCGGCCTCGCGCTGCTGCTGGTAGAGCTTCCAGCCCATGTTGTAGACGTCGATCTGGGAGCGGTTGGCGTCCAGGTAGAACACCTTGTTGACGACCGTCTCGACCAGGTCGACGTCGTGGGAGATCACGATGAAGCCGCCGCGGTAGGTCTTCAGGTAGTCCCGCAGCCAGGTGATGGAGTCGGCGTCGAGGTGGTTGGTGGGCTCGTCGAGGAGCAGGGTGTCCGCGTCCGAGAAGAGGATGCGGGCCAGCTCGACGCGGCGGCGCTGGCCGCCGGAGAGCGTGTGCAGGGGCTGGCCGAGCACGCGGTCGGGCAGGTTGAGCGCGGCGGCGATGGTGGCGGCCTCGGCCTCGGCGGCGTATCCGCCCTTGGTGAGGAACTCCGTCTCCTGGCGCTCGTACTGCCGCAGGGCCTTCTCGCGGGTGGCGCCCTGGCCGTTCGCGATGCGCTGCTCGTTCTCGCGCATCTTGCGGATCAGGGTGTCCAGGCCGCGGGCGGAGAGGATGCGGTCACGGGCGAGCACGTCGAGGTCGCCGGTGCGCGGGTCCTGCGGGAGGTAGCCGACCTCGCCGGAGCGGGTGACGGTGCCGCCGGCGGGGATGCCCTCGCCGGCGAGGACCTTGGTGAGGGTGGTCTTGCCGGCGCCGTTGCGGCCGACCAGGCCGATGCGGTCGCCCTTGGCGACGCGGAAGGTGGCGTTCTCGATGAGGACACGGGCACCGGCGCGCAGCTCGATGCCGGAAGCGGAGATCACGGACAGACTCCAGGGCGGGTGATTGACGGGATGGGCGGCTGAGGACGTTTCCCGCCGTCTAATGCGCGAGGAGAATGGCCATGGGGCCAGTCTAACGGGGGCGTGCAACCACTTTTCCCGGGCGCCGGTGTCCGCGGCCGTGGTCCGGGGCCGGCGTCCGGGGCCCGGGGTGGTTGTCGGGGGCCGGGGTCCGGTCAGTTGCCTCCCGTGTGGACCTGGAAGGCGGCCCGGCGTACGGCCTTGGCCAGGGCCGGGTCGGGGTGGGCGGCCGCCAGGGCGACCAGGACCTGCACGGTGCGCGGGTGCCCGACGGCGCGGACTTCGTCCAGGAGGGACGGGACGGTGGGCTGCACGGCGGACTCCAGGTGCCGGACCAGCAGCGGGGCCTCGCCGTGGTCGGCGATGGCGGCGGCCGTGTCGACCCACAGCCAGGTAGCTTCCCGGCGGGTGAGGACCTCGTGCGCGTCCTCGGGGTCGGCACCGTCGTGCTCGGCCAGCCACAGCAGGGCGTACGGACGCAGCGTGGGTTCGTCGAGGACGGCGCGTACGTCGGGCTCGGCGGGGGCGCCGACGACGCGCAGCGCCTCGAAGGCGAGGCCGCGCAGCAGGGCGTCCTCGCCGCGGGCGGCGGCGAGGAGCTCGGTGACGGCGCTGCCGACGGGGCGGGCGGCGAGCCAGGCGCGGTACTCGGCGCGGGCCGCGTTCGGGCGGAGCCGGGCGCAGCCGCGGAGCATGTCCTCGGCCGACTGCTCGATGTTGCCGGCGGGGCTCTGCGCGGCCACGCAGATCTGCTCCAGTTTGACCCAGACCGCCCAGCTGCCCAGCGGGGTGAGCGTGGCGTGGCCGTCGCCGCAGGTGAGGGCGCCGACGGAGGCCAGGGCGTGCAGCGCCCAGTCGAGGAGGGGGGCGAGCGGGGCGCCGCCGGTGGCGTCCGTGGCCGGCGGGGGCTGCGGGGTGTCGGGGGTGCCCGGTTCGAGCCGGGGGCCGTAGGGGACCTCGCAGCGCTCGGTGCGCAGTTCGGTGACGCGCTGCTCCAGCAGGTCCAGCAGCTGTTCCACGGGGACCGGGCCGGCGGACAGCTGGAGGAAGGAGAGGACCTGGGGCATCGCGGAGACGACCTCGGCGACGGCGGCGGGCTCCTGCCCGGCGGGCTCGGGGTGGGCGAGCGACCACGCGTCGAAGAGGGCCACCCAGCCGCGGAGCACGGCGCTGTCGTCGCGGTTCCAGGCGCGCAGGCGCCAGCCGGGGCGGGCGGTGCCGCCGTGGACCTCGACCAGTCCGGCGAGACGGGCGGTGTCCCAGTCGGCGCGGACCTTCTCCACGGTCAGGCCCAGTTCGCGGGCCGCGTGTCCGGCGGTCGCGTCGGAGAGGGTGGCCTTCGCGTCGGCGGTCGCGCTGCTGCGGCCGGGGCCGAGGGCGGAGTCGGCCCAGCGGGCGATGCGGGCGGCGTCGGCCAGGCGGGAGCGCGCCATCCGCGCCAGTTCCGACCGGGCCGGTGTGCCCTCCGGGGGGCGGGGTGCGGTGCGGCGCGGTCGCCGCTGGTTCATCGTTCTGGGGGCGGCGGCCAGGGGTCGCGGGCGGACGAGTCGGAGCCTGGAGTCGCGCGGAATACGGGACGTCACGGGTGCAGTCTTCCGGTTGACGGTCCGAAAACCCAAACGGAATGCCCCGGGCGGCGACGGGGAGGGGAGAAGAGCCCCCTCGGCACGCGGTCCGGGCGGGGAGAACGGCCGGTGACAAGGGGGGCGGCAAGGGGTGAGCGGAACCGGAGCGGCGCCGGGCGGGGCGGATGCGGCGGAGGCGACGGCGGGGCCGTACCAGGGGGTCACACCAGGGGGGTGAGGAAGCGGCGCACGGTCTCTTCGTAGGTGTCGGGGTCGGCGTTCCACATGGCGCCGTGCGGGGCGTCCGCGACGGTGTGCAGGGAGACCAGCAGCGGGTAGGCGTCGGCGAGGCGGCGGGTGAGTCCCCAGGGGGCGACCGTGTCGCCCGGGCCGTGGAAGACGAGGGCCGGCACCGTGAGGGGCTCGCGGGCCGGGTCGGGGGCCCGGTCGGCCGGGAGTCCGGCGCGGCCCTGCGCGGCGCGGACGGCGAGCGGCAGGAGCGCGCCCGGTGTGCGCCGGGCGGCGGCCAGGGCGCGCAGGGTGGTCTCCCAGCTGAGCACCGGCGAGTCCAGGACGAGCCCCGCGATGCGGTCGCGGGCGGCGGAGCGCGCGGCGGTGCGCAGGGCCATGGTGGCGCCGGTGGACCAGCCGAGCAGGACGACCTGGCGGGCGCCGTGGTCGAGGGCGTAGCGGACGGCCGCGTCCACGTCGCGCCACTCGGTCTCGCCGAAGTGGTGCAGGCCGTCGGGCGAGGGCGGGGCGCCGGCGTCGCCGCGGTAGGTGACGGCCAGCACGGGGACGTGCCGCTCGTGCAGGGGCGCGATGATGTTGAGGGCGTGCTCCCGTGTGGCGCCCAGGCCGTGCACGGCGATGACCCAGGTGGGGCGGGCGCCGGGCAGGAACCAGGCGGGCAGCGGGCCGTACTCGCCGGGG
The DNA here is from genome assembly GCF_042870695.1 of Streptomyces sp. NPDC006384. Classification (NCBI taxonomy): domain Bacteria; kingdom Bacillati; phylum Actinomycetota; class Actinomycetes; order Kitasatosporales; family Streptomycetaceae; genus Streptomyces; species Streptomyces sp. NPDC006384. The sequence goes on along the minus strand of NZ_JBIAHR010000021.1, from coordinate 98,653 downwards.
ATCCGGACGTCGGTGAAGTCCAGGCCCAGGGCGGTGCCCGGGTCGCCGACGTACAGGTTCGGGGTGAACCAGGCGCGGTCGCCGGCGGCGAACGTGCCGTGGGTGACGCCTTCGAGGCAGCGTACGACGGTGTCGGCGCCGTGCGCGGCGGTGGAGAGGACCGGGCCGACCACCGCGTGGGAGGCGTCGCCGGCGAGGCCGTAGCGGCCGGGGCGCAGCGCGGCCAGGTCGCGGGTGAGGGTGATCCGGCCGGGGGCCGTGGCGTGCACGGTGAGCCGGGGCTCGGTGGGCAGGGGCCGTCCGGGGGACGTCCTGAGCGCGGCGTCGCCGGCCAGGCGGCCGGCGGCGACGCTCGCTGCGCCGGCCGCCAGGGCTGCGGTGACGGCGGCGGCCGTTGCTGTGACAGTGCGCATGGGGCCAGTCTCCCGGTGGAGTCCGTGGGCGGCCAGCGGACGGCAGGCACGGGGTGACGACGTCCGCCCGGGCCCGGGGCCAGGGGTCAGCTCGACTGCACAGCCGGTACCCCCGGATCCGCCCCGTAAGCCCGGGGTCCCGTCGTCGGCCGGTGGTGTCCCCTCAGGCCGGCCGGCCGTAGTCGCGCAGGCGGTCGGTGACCTCGTCGAGCTGGGCCGGGGTGAGCAGGGACGGGGTGTGGCCCGGGACGGAGGCGGCGGTCAGCCACAGGCGGCACATCCACTCCAGTTGCGCGGTGCGGTCGTAGGCCTGGTCGAGGGTGGTGCCGTGGGTGACCGTGCCGTGGTTGCGCAGGAGGCAGCCGGTGCGGTCGGTGAGGGCGGCCAGCACGTGGCGGGCGAGTTCTTCGGTGCCGTAGGGGGCGTAGGGGGCGACCCGGACGGGGCCGCCGAGCGCGGCGGTCATGTAGTGGACCGGCGGGAGCTCGGGGACGAGCAGCGAGACCGCCGTGGCGTGCACGGCGTGGGTGTGGACGACGGCGCGGGCCTCGGGGGCGCTGCGGTACACGGCGAGGTGCATGGGCAGCTCGCTGGTGGGGACCAGGGTGCCGAGCACCTGCCGGCCGTCCAGGCCGACGCCGGTCACGTCGCCGGGGCCCAGCCGGTCGTAGGGCACGCCCGAGGGGGTGACCAGGACGGTGTCGCCGACGCGCACCGAGACGTTGCCGGAGGTGCCGACCACCAGTCCGTCGCTCACCGTCCGCCGGGCCGTCGCGACGAGCGCCTCCCACGCCTCGGCCTCCTCCTCGCGCACCCGTCCGGGCTTCGATTCCGTCACAGTCCACGCCTCCCGCCGGGCGTCCGCACGCCCCTCGCCGCGCCGCCGTCCGGCGGCCTCGCGGCGATCCTGCCAGGCACGTCTCCGGAGAGCGCCGGCGCGGGCACGCTGAGCCAGCGTTCGCGGAGGTCACGGCGCCGTTTCCGGTCACCGCAACGCCCGGCCCAGTTCATCTTCCGTTCACCCTGGTTGCCTACGTTCAAAGCTCCAATGACCTCGAACGATTGCCTGGGTAAATGGAAAGCTTCTCGCTGATCCTCGCGATTGTGGTGATAACCGCACTCGCGTTCGATTTCACGAACGGTTTCCACGACACCGCGAACGCGATGGCGACGACCATTTCGACCGGTGCGCTCAAGCCCAAGGTGGCGGTGGCCATGTCCGCCGTGCTGAACCTTGTGGGCGCCTTCCTCTCCGTGGAGGTCGCCAACACGATCTCCAAGGGTCTCGTCGACGAGACCGGCATCCGTCCCGAGGTCATCTTCGCCGCGTTGGTCGGCGCGATCCTCTGGAACCTGCTGACCTGGCTGGTCGGACTCCCGTCCAGCTCCTCGCACGCCCTGATGGGCGGTCTGATCGGTGCCGCGATCGCCTCGGCGGGCGTCGGCGCGGTCCACGGCGACGTGCTCGTCACCAAGGTGCTGCTGCCGGCGATCGCCGCCCCGATCGTGGCGGGCGTCGCCGCGCTGCTCGCCGCCCGGCTGACGTACACGCTCGGCCGCAAGGCCGACGGGAAGGCCGCGGCCAAGGGCTACCGCGCCGGGCAGATCGCCTCGGCCGGCCTGGTCTCGCTCGCCCACGGCACCAACGACGCCCAGAAGACGATGGGCATCATCACCCTCGCCCTGGTCGCCGGCGGCTCCCTCGCCCCCGACTCGGACCCGCCGGTGTGGGTCATCCTGTCCGCGGGTGTGGCCATCGCGCTCGGCACCTACCTCGGCGGCTGGCGCATCATCCGCACCATGGGCAAGGGCCTGACCGACCTGCAGCCGCAGCAGGGCTTCGCCGCCCAGACCAGTGCCGCGACGGTCATCCTGGCCTCCTCCCACCTCGGTTTCTCCCTGTCCACCACGCACTCGGTCTCCGGTGCCGTGATGGGCGCGGGCCTGGGCCGCAAGGGCGGCGTGGTGCGCTGGTCGACGGCCACCCGGATGTTCGTCGCCTGGGGCCTGACCCTGCCGGCGGCGGCGCTGGTCGCCGCGCTCGCCGAGTGGGTGTGCGGCTTCGGCGACTGGGGCACGGCGCTCGTGGCGGTCTTCCTGGTCGCCTCCAGCTTCGCGATCTGGCTGGTCTCCCGGCGCGAGGTCGTCGACCACACCAACGTCAACGCCGTCGACGAGGAGCCGGAGACCGAGCCGGCCGGTGTGGTGACCACGGCGATGGCCGCCGTCGTCCCGCCGCCCGCGGGCACCGTGACCGACGACCTCCCGGTCTCGATCCCGGCCCAGGCCACCGACTCCAAGGCCCCGTCGGCCGCCACCACCGTCTGAGCCCGCGTCCCGGGTACGAAGGAAGCCAACCTCCATGACAATCGACTGGGCAGCCCTCGGCTCCGTCTTCGGCGTCAGTCTCGTGGTCACCGTGGCTCTGGTGGCCCTGTTCACCCTCGGCATCGTCGGCCTCTCCCGCCAGGAGCAGGCCGCCGCCCGGGGCGGCTCCGCCGCACTCGCCGTCACCGGCGCCTACGCCTGCTTCGCGGCCTGCGCGGCGGCGGTGGCGTACGGGATCTATCTGATCGTCGCCTGACCGGCAGGGCGCACACCGCGCGGGGCGCGGGACGGACTCCACCGTCCCGCGCCCCGCGCTTTTCCCGTGCCGGCGCACGCCGTCCGCGTGTGGGCCTTCGCACACTCCCCCGCTGCAGGTCAACGGCGAGTTGACGGGTGTTCGCGGACCGTGGTGGACTGCCGGAGCCATTACGGCGGCAGGAGAGGAAGCCGGTGCGAGTCCGGCGCGGTCCCGCCACTGTCACCGGGGCGGTACGCGAGTACGGCCCCGGGAGCCAGGAACTCTCACCGCCGATCTCGTCGAACCAGGGCGTGGACACCCTGAGTGAGGACATATCGCCATGCGCGGCTGCCGTTCCAGGCTCATCAGCGACGCACCTCTTCCGTCGTCCCTTCCCACGGCCTCCACGGCCGGCTGAGCCGTGCGCGCCGAACGCGTCTTCGCGTACGGCGCCGCCGCCGGCCTTCTCGGTGACCTCCTCCTCGGCGACCCGCGCCGCGGACACCCGGTCGCCGCGTTCGGCCGTGCCGCCGGTGCCGTGGAACGGGTGCTGTGGCACGACCACCGGGGCTGGGGCGCGCTGCACACCGCCGTGTGCGCCGGTGGCGCCGTCGCCGCCGGTGCCGTGGCCGCCCGCGCCGTACGCCGCTCCCCCGCCGCCTCCGTCGCGCTGACCGCCGCCGCCACCTGGGCGGTCGTCGGCGGCACCTCGCTGGCCCGGGAGGCCCGCGCGATCGGGCGGGCGCTGGACGCCGGGGACGTCGAGGCGGCGCGGGCCCGGCTGCCGCACCTGTGCGGGCGGGACCCGCAGGCGCTGGACGCCGACGGGATCGCCCGGGCCGTCGTGGAGTCCGTCGCGGAGAACACCTCCGACGCGGTCGTGGGCGCCCTGGTGTGGGGTGCCGTGGCCGGAGTGCCGGGGCTGCTCGGCTTCCGGGCCGTGAACACGCTGGACGCGATGGTCGGCCACAGATCCCCGCGGTACCGGCGGTACGGCTGGGCCTCGGCCCGGCTCGACGACCTCGCGGGCCGGCCGGGCGCCCGGCTGACCGCCGTCCTGGCCACCGTGGCCGGCGGGGATCCGCGGGGCGCCGTACGGGCCTGGCGGGCCGACGCCGCACGGCATCCGAGCCCCAACGCCGGTCCCGTGGAGGCCTCCTTCGCGGGCGCCCTGGGCGTGCGGCTGGGCGGGACGCTCTCCTACGGAGGACGGGTCGAGCACCGGCCGGTGCTCAACGGGGCGGCGGGACGCGCCGTCCGGGCCGGCTGCGGCGACATCGAGCGGGCCGTACGGCTGTCCCGGCGCGTGGGCTGGCTGGCGCTGGGCGTGTGCGCGGGCGCGCGGCTGCTCGTCCGCGGGGGCAGCGGGGGCAGCGGGGGCAGCAGGAAGGGACGTATGTCATGAGTGGTGGTCTTCTCGTCGCCGGTACCACCTCCGACGCCGGCAAGAGCGTCGTCACCGCCGGGATCTGCCGCTGGCTGGTACGGCAGGGCGTGAAGGTGGCGCCGTTCAAGGCGCAGAACATGTCGCTCAACTCGTTCGTCACCCGCGAGGGCGCCGAGATCGGGCGGGCGCAGGCCATGCAGGCGCAGGCGTGCCGCGTGGAGCCGACCGCGCTGATGAATCCGGTGCTGCTCAAGCCGGGCGGCGAGAGCAGCAGCCAGGTGGTGCTGCTCGGCAAGCCGGTCGGGGAGATGAGCGCCCGCGGCTACCACGGCGGACGTCAGCAGCGGCTGCTCGGCACCGTGCTGGACTGCCTGGCCGAACTGCGGAGCACGTACGACGCGGTGATCTGCGAGGGGGCGGGCAGTCCGGCCGAGATCAACCTGCGCCGGACCGACATCGTGAACATGGGGATCGCCCGGGGCGCCGGGCTGCCCGTGCTGGTGGTGGGCGACATCGACCGGGGCGGGGTCTTCGCCTCGTTCTTCGGGACGGTGGCGCTGCTGGCGCCCGAGGACCAGGCGCTGGTCGCCGGGTTCCTCGTCAACAAGTTCCGCGGCGACGTGTCGCTGCTGGAGCCGGGGCTGGAGATGCTCCACGGGCTCACCGGGCGGCAGACGTACGGCGTACTGCCCTTCCGGCACGGGCTCGGCATCGACGAGGAGGACGGGCTGCGCGTCTCGCTGCGCGGGACCGTGCGGGAGTCGGTCGTGGCGCCGCCGGTCGGCGAGGACGTGCTGCGGGTCGCGGTGTGCGCGGTGCCGCTGATGTCCAACTTCACGGACGTGGACGCGCTCGCCGCCGAACCGGGCGTCGTGGTGCGGTTCGTGGACCGGCCGGAGGAGCTGGCCGACGCGGACCTGGTGATCGTGCCGGGGACGCGCGGGACGGTCCGGGCGCTTCGGTGGCTGCGGGAGCGGGGGCTCGCGGACGCCCTCATGCGCCGGGCCGCCGAGGGCCGGCCGGTGCTCGGCATCTGCGGCGGCTTCCAGCTGCTCGGCGAGCACATCGAGGACGACGTCGAGTCCCGCGCCGGGCACGTCGACGGGCTCGGACTGCTGCCCGTGCGGGTGCGGTTCGCCCGCGAGAAGACCCTCACCCGGCCCGTCGGCGAGGCCCTCGGCGAGCGGGTCGAGGGGTACGAGATCCACCACGGGGTCGCCGAAGTGACCGGAGGCACCCCCTTCCTGGACGGCTGCCGGGTCGGCCGGACCTGGGGCACGCACTGGCACGGCTCGCTGGAGTCGGACGGCTTCCGGCGGGCGTTCCTGCGCGAGGTGGCCGCCGCCGCGGGCCGCCGCTTCGTGCCGGCCCCCGACACCTCGTTCGCCGCGCTGCGCGAGGAGCAGCTCGACCGGCTCGGCGACCTGATCGAACACCACGCGGACACGGACGCGCTGTGGCGGCTCATCGAGTCCGGCGCGCCACAAGGACTGCCCTTCATTCCACCGGGAGCGCCCGCATGAGCACTGTGCTGTTGTTGTCGACCGCCGACACGGACCTGCTGGCGGCCCGCGCGTCGGACGCCGCCTACCGGATCGGCAACCCGACCCGGGTCGACGTACACGAGGAACTGCCGGGGCTCGTCGAGGGCGCGGACGTCGCCGTCGTACGGCTGCTGGGCGGCAAGCGGGCCTGGGAGGACGGGCTCGCCGCGCTGAAGGCCACCGGCATCCCGACCGTGCTGCTCGGCGGCGAGTCCGTGCCGGACGCCGAGCTGATGGCCGAGTCCTCGGTGCCCGCCGGGGTGGTGGCGGAGGCGCTGCGCTACCTGGTCGAGGGCGGGCCGGACAACCTCGCCCAGCTCGCCCGGTTCCTGTCGGACACCGTGCTGCTGACCGGCGAGGGTTTCGACGAGCCGCGGAAGATGCCGGAGTACGGCGTCCACGGCGAGCGGGACGCCGTGGCGGGCCGTCCGACGGTCGGCGTGCTCTTCTACCGCGCCCACCAGCTCAGCGGCAACACCGCCTTCGTCGACACCCTGTGCGACGCGATCGAGGCGCACGGCGCCAACGCGCTGCCCGTGTACTGCGGTTCGCTGCGCGGCGCGGACGCCGGGCTGTACGGGCTGCTGGGCCGGGCCGACGCCCTGGTCGCCACCGTCCTCGCGGCGGGCGGCACGCACGCCTCGCAGGCGTCGGCGGGCGGCGACGAGGAGGCCTGGGACATCGGCGCGCTGGCCGACCTGAACGTGCCGGTGCTGCAGGGGCTGTGCCTCACCTCGTCGCGCGCCGCCTGGGAGGAGTCGGACGCCGCGCTCTCCCCGATGGACGCGGCGATGCAGGTCGCCATCCCGGAGTTCGACGGGCGGCTGATCACCGTGCCGTTCTCCTTTAAGGAGCAGGGGCCGGACGAGGTGCCGGTGTACGTCGCCGACCCCGAGCGGGCCTCGCGGGTCGCCGGGATCGCCGTACGGCACGCGGCGCTCAGGCACAAGCCGAACGCCGAGAAGAAGCTGGCGCTGGTCTTCACGGCGTACCCGACCAAGCACTCCCGGGTCGGCAACGCGGTGGGGCTCGACACCCCGGCGTCGGCGGTGCGGGTGCTGGACGCGCTCAGGGACGCGGGGTACTCGCTCACCGAGTACCCGTCCGGGGGCGACGAGCTGATCCACCGGCTCATCGAGGCCGGCGGTCACGACGTGGAGTGGCTGACGGAGGACCAGCTGGCGGCGGCGCCCGCGCGGGTGCCGCTGGCGGACTACCGGGCGTGGTTCGAGAAGCTCGACCCGGACCTCAAGGGAGCCATGCGGGAGGCGTGGGGTGAGCCGCCGGGCTCGCTGTACGTGGACGGGGACGACATCGTGCTGGCGTCGCTCCAGTTCGGGAACGTCGTGGTCATGATCCAGCCGCCGCGCGGCTTCGGCGAGAACCCGATCGCGATCTACCACGACCCCGACATGCCGCCGTCCCACCACTACCTGGCGGCCTACCGGTGGCTGGAGAACAGCTTCGGCGCCGACGCGATCGTGCACATGGGCAAGCACGGCACGATGGAGTGGCTGCCGGGCAAGGGCCTCGGGCTGAGCGCCGGGTGCGCCCCGGACGCGGTCCTCGGCGATCTGCCGCTGATCTACCCGTTCATCGTCAACGATCCCGGCGAGGGCACCCAGGCCAAGCGGCGCGGGCACGCCACGGTCGTCGATCACCTCGTCCCGCCGATGGCGCGGGCCGACACGTACGGCGACCTGGCCAAGCTGGAGCAGCTGCTCGACGAGTACGCGCTCGTCTCCGACCTGGACCCGCAGAAGGCGCCGGCGGTCCGGGCGCAGATCTGGACGCTGGTCAAGGCGGCCGAGCTCCACCACGACCTGCACGTGGACGACCAGCCGGACGACGACGCGTTCGACGAGTTCGTCATGCACATCGACGGCTATCTGTGCGAGATCAAGGACGTGCAGATCCGTGACGGCCTGCACATCCTGGGCGGCGGCCCGGTCGGCGAGCCGCGCGTGAACCTGGTGCTGGCGGTGCTGCGCGCCTCGCAGGTGTGGGGCGGTCGGGCGAACGCGCTGCCGGGTCTGCGGGCGGCGCTGGCGGCTCATTTCGGGCTCGTGGAGAAGGAGTTGCTGGCCGAGCCGGGCGCCCCGGTGAAGGTGCCGGTGGAGCTGACGGACCTGGTGGACGGTCCGGCGCGGTCGGCCGCCGACGCGATCGACCTGCTGGAGCAGTTGTGCCGGCGGTTCGCGGAGGGCCTGGAGGCGCGGGACTGGGACACCGCCGCGGTACCGGGCCTGGTGCGGGAGGTGCTCGGCGCGGAACTGCCCGACGCGGTGGCCGTGCTGGAGTTCGCCTGCACGGAGGTGGTGCCGCGGCTGGCCCGGACGACGGACGAGATCGGGCACATCCTGCGCGCCCTGGACGGCGGTTACGTCCCGGCCGGTCCGTCCGGTTCGCCGACCCGTGGTCTGGTCAACGTCCTGCCGACCGGGCGGAACTTCTACTCCGTCGACCCCAAGGCGATCCCGTCCCGGCTGAGCTGGGAGGTGGGGCAGTCGCTGGCGGACTCGCTGGTGCAGCGGTATCTGCAGGACACGGGCGAGTACCCGAAGTCCGTCGGGCTGACGGTGTGGGGCACGTCCGCGATGCGCACCCAGGGCGACGACATCGCCGAGATCCTGGCGCTGCTGGGCTGCCGTCCGGTGTGGGACGACGCGTCGCGGCGGGTGACCGGCTTCGAGGTGGTGCCGCTGGAGGAGCTGGGGCGGCCGCGCGTCGACGTCACGGTGCGGATCTCCGGGTTCTTCCGGGACGCGTTCCCGCACGTGGTGGGGCTGATCGACGACGCGGTGCGGGCGGTGGCGGAGCTGGACGAGCCGGTCTCGCAGAACTTCGTGAAGGCGCACGCCGACGAGGACACCGCCGAGCACGGCGACCGGCGGCGGGCCACGGCACGCATCTTCGGTTCCAAGCCGGGCGCGTACGGGGCGGGTCTGCTGCCGCTGATCGACGCGCGGAACTGGCGCAGCGACGCGGACCTCGCCGAGGTGTACGCGGTGTGGGGCGGCTACGCCTACGGGCGCGGGCTGGACGGGCGTGCGGCGCGCGGCGACATGGAGACGGCGTTCCGGCGGATCGCGGTGGCGGCGAAAAATGTCGACACCCGCGAACACGACCTCGTCGACGCCGACGACTACTTCCAGTACCACGGCGGGATGGTCGCCATGGTGCGGCACCTGACGGGGGCGAGTCCGGAGGCGTACGTCGGGGACTCGGCTGTGCCGGACCAGGTGAGAACAAGGACCCTGGGTGAGGAAACCCACCGCGTTTTCCGCGCCCGGGTGGTCAATCCGCGCTGGATGAGCGCCATGAGAAGGCACGGCTACAAGGGTGCTTTTGAGATGGCGGCAACCGTCGACTACCTCTTCGGCTACGACGCCACGGCGGGCGTGGTCGATGACTGGATGTACGAAAAGCTGGCCGCCGAGTACGTGTTCTCTTCAGAAAACCGCGCCTTCATGAAGCAGTCCAACCCGTGGGCGCTGCGCGGCATCACGGAACGCCTGCTGGAAGCCGCAGACCGCGGGCTGTGGGCAGAGCCGGACCAGGAGACCCTGGACCGGCTCCGGACGACCTACCTCGAACTTGAGGGCGATCTGGAGGGAGACGAATGATCTCCCGAATCCCCGCGTCGGCGGGGAGCATCCCGAGTACGTCTTGTCCCCGGAGAAACGGGACGGACCATCCCCGCATCGGCGGAGAGCAGGCATCCACCGTCGCTGATCGACATGTGAGTCGCGCGCGTTTCTCGACTGAGCCACCCGAAGGAGTGATCACCGCGTGAGCAGTCCCTTTCCGTTCACCGCAGTCGTCGGACAGGACGACCTGCGTCTGGCGCTGCTCCTCAACGCCGTGAGCCCAGCCGTCGGTGGCGTCCTTGTGCGCGGTGAGAAGGGGACCGCGAAGAGCACCGCCGTGCGTGCGCTGTCGGCGCTGATGCCGGAGGTGGACGTCGTCGCCGGGTGCCGCTTCTCCTGTGATCCCGTATCCCCCGACCCCGCCTGCCCGGACGGGCCACACGGGACCGGGGCGTCCGAGGCGCGGCCCGCGCGGATGGTCGAGCTGCCCGTCGGTGCCTCCGAGGACCGACTCGTCGGCGCCCTCGACATCGAGCGGGCGCTCTCCGAGGGCGTGAAGGCGTTCGAGCCGGGGCTGTTGGCCGACGCGCACCGCGGGATCCTCTACGTCGACGAGGTCAACCTCCTCCACGACCATCTCGTGGACCTCCTGCTGGACGCCGCCGCGATGGGTGCCTCCTACGTCGAGCGCGAGGGTGTGTCGGTGCGGCACGCCTCGAAGTTCCTGCTCGTCGGGACCATGAATCCGGAAGAAGGGGAACTGAGGCCGCAGTTGCTCGACCGCTTCGGCCTCACCGTCGAGGTCGCCGCCTCGCGCGAGCCCGACCAGCGGGTGGAGGTCGTACGGCGCCGGCTGGCGTACGACGACGACCCGGCCGGTTTCGCCGCGCGCTGGGCCGACGAGGAGGCCGCCGTACGGGCGCGGATCGTGGCGGCGCGGGAGCTGCTGCCGTCGGTGCGGCTCGGGGACGGGGCGCTCCGGCAGATCGCGGCGACCTGTGCCGCCTTCGAGGTGGACGGCATGCGCGCCGACATCGTGATGGCGCGGACGGCGACGGCACTGGCGGCGTGGGCGGGCCGGACGGATGTGCTGGCGGAGGATGTGCGGCAGGCGGCGTTGCTGGCGTTGCCGCACCGCCGACGTCGTGCGCCGTTCGACGCGCCCGGCCTCGACGAGGACAAGCTCGACGAGACGCTGGAGGAATTCGGCGGGCAGGACGGGGACGGGGACGGGGGCGACGACGATCCCGACCCGGGCCCCGGCGGCGGTCCCGGCGGGCAGCCCGAGCCTGATGACGCGCCGCAGGGCGACGGCGAGACCGCCGCCCGGTCCGAGGCCGGGGAGGGCGGGGAGCCGCAGCCGTCCGGATCCGGCGCCGGCGAGCAGCAGCCCGTGCGGGCCGCCGAGCCGTTCCGGACCAGGGTGCTGAGCGTGCCGGGGCTGGGCGAGGGCGCCGCCGGGCGGCGTTCGCGGGCGCGGGCCGAGCACGGGCGGACCATCGGGTCCCGGCGGCCCCAGGGGGCGCTGACCAAGCTGCACCTCGCCGCGACCGTGCAGGTCGCCGCTCCGCACCAGCGGGCGCGGGGACGCAGCGGTCCGGGGCTGGTGGTGCGCCGGGACGATCTGCGGCAGGCGGTGCGTGAGGGACGTGAGGGCAATCTCGTGCTCTTCGTCGTGGACGCCTCCGGGTCGATGGCGGCGCGGCAGCGGATGAGCGCCGTGAAGGGTGCCGTGCTGTCGCTGCTGCTCGACGCGTACCAGCGGCGGGACAAGGTGGGGCTGGTGACCTTCCGGGGTGCGGCGGCCGAGGTGGCGCTGCCGCCGACGTCGTCGGTGGACGCGGCGGCGGTCCGGCTGGAGTCGCTGCCGACGGGCGGGCGCACGCCGCTGGCGGCCGGGCTGCTGAAGGCGCACGAGGTGCTGCGGGTGGAGCGGCTGCGGGATCCGGTCCGCCGGCCGCTGCTGGTCGTCGTGACGGACGGGCGGGCCACGGGTGGTCCGGAGCCGGTGGCGCTGGCGGGGCGTGCGGCGCGGTTGTTCGCGGCGGACGGGACCGCGTCCGTGGTCGTGGACTGCGAGTCGGGGCCGGTGCGGCTGGGGCTGGCCGGGCAGCTCGCCGGTGAGCTGGGCGGTACGGCGGTGACGTTGGACGGGCTGCGGGCGGATGCGATCGCCGGGCTGGTGAGGGACGTGCAGGGGACGAGGAGGGCCGCGTAGTGCCGAAGGGGCAGCCGAGTGTCGTACCGGACGACGGACTGACGACGCGACAGCGGCGCAACCGTCCGCTGGTCGTCGTGCACACGGGCATCGGGAAGGGCAAGTCGACCGCCGCTTTCGGGCTGGCGCTCAGGGCGTGGAACCAGGGGTGGCCGATCGGGGTGTTCCAGTTCGTCAAGTCGGCGAAGTGGAAGGTCGGCGAGGAGAACGCGCTGCGGGTGCTGGGCGCCTCCGGTGAGGGCGGGTCCGTCGACTGGCACAAGATGGGTGAGGGCTGGTCGTGGGTGCAGCGCGATCAGCAGATGGACAACGAGGAGAAGGCCCGGGAGGGCTGGGAGCAGGTCAAGCGGGACCTGGCCGCCGAGACGTACAGGCTGTACGTGCTGGACGAGTTCGCCTATCCGATGCACTGGGGGTGGGTGGACACCGATGAGGTCGTGTCCGTGCTGCGGGAGCGGCCGGGGACCCAGCATGTCGTGATCACCGGGCGGAACGCGCCGGAGAAGTTGGTGGAGTTCGCCGACCTGGTGACCGACATGTCGAAGGTCAAGCACCCGATGGACGCGGGGCAGAAGGGGCAGAGGGGCATCGAGTGGTGACCTCGCCTTCGTCCTCCGCCGTTCCCCGGCTGGTCATCGCCGCGCCCTCCTCGGGCAGCGGCAAGACCACCGTCGCCACGGGGCTGATGGCCGCGCTCGCCGGACGGGGGCTCGCCGTGTCGCCGCACAAGGTCGGGCCCGACTACATCGATCCCGGGTACCACGCGCTCGCCACGGGGCGGGTGGGGCGGAACCTCGACGCGTACCTGTGCGGGGCGGAGCTGGTGGCTCCGCTGTTCCTGCACGGGGCGCGCGGGTGCGACATCGCCGTGGTCGAAGGCGTGATGGGGCTGTACGACGGGGCGGCGGGCGAGGGTGAGCTGGCGTCCACCGCGCAGGTGGCGAAGCTGCTGCGGGCGCCGGTGGTGCTGGTAGTGGACGCGTCGTCGCAGTCGCGGTCGGTGGCGGCGCTGGTGCACGGGTTCGTGTCCTGGGATCCGGAGGTGCGGGTCGGGGGCGTGATCCTCAACAAGGTGGGGTCGGACCGGCACGAGGCGCTGCTGCGGGAGGCGTTGGACTCCGTCGGGGTGCCGGTGCTGGGGGTGTTGCGGCGGGCGCCGCGGGTCGATACGCCGTCTCGGCATCTGGGGTTGGTGCCGGTCGCCGAGCGGCGGGCTGCGGCGGTGGATGCCGTTGCGGCGATGGCCGCGCAGGTCTCCGACGGGTGTGATCTGGAGGCGTTGGTCGGGCTGGCGCGTAGTGCGGGGGCGTTGGAGTGTGCGGCTTGGGACGCGGGTGAGGCCTTGGTTTCCTCGCCCCCGCCGCCCCTTCCCTTCCCTTCCCTGGGGGCTGCGCCCCCAGCCCCCCGCCCCCGCTTTCGGCCTGGACGGCCTCGTCCTCGAACGCCGGACAGGCTGAAGCGCGTCGCCGTCGCCGGAGGTGCCGCGTTCACGTTCTCCTACGCCGAGCACGCCGAGCTGCTCGCCGCCGCCGGGGCGGAGGTCGTCACGTTCGATCCGCTGCGGGACGAGGAGTTGCCCGAGGGGACCGCCGGGCTGGTCGTCGGGGGCGGGTTCCCCGAGGTGTACGCGGCCGAGCTGTCGGCCAACGAGGCGTTGCGCAAGGCCGTCGCCGAGCTGGCGCTGAGCGGTGCTCCCGTGGCCGCCGAGTGTGCGGGGCTGCTGTATCTGTGCCGGGAGCTGGACGGGTTGCCGATGTGCGGGGTGCTGGACGCGTCGGCGCGGATGTCGGAGCGGCTGACGCTGGGTTACCGGGACGCCGTCGCCGTGACCGACAGCGCGCTGGCCGCGGCGGGGACGCGGATGCGGGGGCACGAGTTCCACCGGACCGTGGTGGAGCCGGGGGCCGGTGCGGCGCCGGCGTGGGGGGTGCGGGCGCCGGATCGGCGCGTCGAGGGTTTTGTGGAGCGCGGTGTGCACGCGAGCTATCTGCACACGCACTGGGCGTCCGAGCCCGGTGTCGCCCGTCGGTTCGTGGAGAGGTGCCGGACGTCATGAGCAGCAGGCTGGTCGGGGTCGGAGTGGGGCCCGGGGACCCGGAGCTGGTGACCGTCAAGGGGGTCAACGCGCTGCGGGCCGCCGACGTGGTCGTCGTACCCGTGATGGACACCGGGGAGCGGGGGCGGGCCGAGGCGACCGTGCTGCACTATGTGCCGGCCGAGAAGGTCGTGCGGGTGGTGTTCGCGCTGAACGAGCGGACCGACCGGGCGCGCCGGGAGGCGGCGTGGGACGCGGCCGGGGAGCGGGTTGCCGGGCTGCTGCGGGAGCACGGCGGCGTCGCCTTCGCGACCATCGGTGATCCCAACGTGTACTCGACGTTCACCTATCTCGCGCAGACCGTGGGCGAGCTGGTGCCGGGCACCGTCGTGGAGACCGTGCCGGGGATCACCGCCATGCAGGATCTCGCGGCGCGGTCGGGCGCGGTGCTGACGGAGGGTACGGAGCCGTTGACGCTGGTGCCGGTGACGGCGGGGGCCGCCGTGCTCAAGGACGCGTTGAACGGGCCCGGCACGGTCGTCGCCTACAAGTTCGGCCGGCAGGCCGCCGAGGTGGCCGAGGCGCTGCGGGAGACCGGGCGGCTGGAGGACGCCGTGTGGGGGTCGGCGCTGGGGCTGCCGGAGGAGTCGGTGCGGGCGGCGGCGGAGCTGGACGGCGGGCCGCTGCCGTATCTCTCGACGCTCATCGCGCCCGCCCGGCGCGAGGGCGGGCGGGGCGGGAAGCTGTGAGTTCCGCGAGGGGCGGCGGCTCACTCCGCCACGCCCACCACCAGCCAGATGAACGCCACGCCCGCGACCGTGCACAGCAGTGTGGAGCGGGCCGGGTGCTCGTGGTGGGCCTCGGGAAGGATCTCGGCGGCGGCGAGGTAGAGCAGTACGCCGCCGAAGAGGCCGAGATACGCGCCGAGCGCGCCCTCCGGGATGGTGAACAGGAGGGTGGAGGCGGCGCCGGCCACCGGGGCGACGGCGTCGGCGACCAGCATCGCGATCGCGCGGCGGCGGGCGTTCCCGTACAGGCTGGTGAGCGTGTAGGTGTTGAAGCCGTCGGCGAAGTCGTGGGCGATCACGGCCATCGCGACGGCCGCGCCCATGCCGCCGCCGACCTGGAAGGCCGCGCCGATCGCCACGCCGTCCATCGCGCTGTGCCCGACCATCGCGGCGGCGGCCGTCAGGCCCACCTGGGGCGAGCGGTGTCCGTGCTCCTCGGCGCCGTGCGCGGCGCGGCGGGCGGCCAGCAGGCGTTCCACCAGGTGGGCGAGGAGGAAGCCGGCGACGAAGAGCAGCAGCGCCTCGGGCACGCCGAACACCTCGTCGCCGGCCGCCTCCAGGGCTTCCGGCAGCAGGTCGAGGCCGACCACACCGAGCATCAGACCGCCGGCCAGCCCCAGAACCAGGTGGCGCCGGTCGGTCACACGCTGTGCCGTCCAGCCGCCGGCCAGCGTCATCAGGAACGCGCCGAGCGCGACGAAGACCGCCATGGGCCCTTGCTATCGGATCGGAGCGCGGATTCGTGCGCACGACAGCAGCAACGGCAGTAAGTATGCGTAGGAAAGGACCCCGTCCCATGGATTCCGTGGCCCGTGATGCCGCTGTCCGCACCGGCAAGGTGACCTTCGTCGGTGCCGGTCCGGGCGCCGCCGATCTGCTGACGTTCCGCGCGGCGCGCGCCATCGCCGAGGCCGACGTCGTGATCTGGGCGGCGAGCCTGGTGCAGGCGGAGGTGCTGCAGCACGCGCGGGAGGGCGCGGAGATCCTGGACTCGGCGACGATGTCGCTGGAGGACGTCGTGGCCGTCTACCGGCGGGCGTCGGTGGAGGGGCTGCGGGTGGCCCGGATCCACTCCGGCGATCCGGCGCTGTGGGGCGGCACGCAGGAGCAGCTGGACCGGTGCGCGGAGATCGGTATCGCGACCGAGGTCGTGCCGGGTGTCTCCGCGTTCTCCGCCGTGGCCGCGCTGGCGCAGCGGGAGCTGACGATCCCTGAGGTGGCGCAGTCCGTGGTGCTCACCCGGCTCGGCGGCGGGAAGACGCCGATGCCGCCCGGGGAGGAGGTCCGCGAGTTCGCGAAGCACGGGACGACCATGGCGGTGTTCCTGTCGGCGGCGCGCAGCGGGCAGCTGGTGCGGGAGCTGCTGGAGGGCGGCTATCCGACGGACACGCCGGTGGTCGTGGCGTACCAGGCCACCTGGCCGGAGGAGCTGATCGTGAAGTGCACCGTCGGCACGCTGGAGGAGACGGTCAAGGAGCACAAGCTCTGGAAGCACACCCTGTTCCTGGTCGGTCCGGCCCTGGACGCGCACGGCACGCGGTCGCACCTGTACCACCCGGGGCACTTCCACGGGTACCGGAAGGCCGATCCCGAGGCGCGGCGTGAGCTGCGGGCGCGGGGTGCGCGCACGTGATCACCGTCGTGGGGACGGGGGCCGCCGGCGCGGCGCCCGCCGGGGACGTCGTCGCGGGGGCGGAGCTGGTCGTCGGCGGGCGGCGGCACCTGGACGCCGTGCGGCTGCCGGAGGGGGCCGAGCGGGTGGTGCTCGGGGCGCTGGCGCCCGCCCTGGACACGGTCGCGCAGTACGTCGCGAAGGGGCGGCCGGTGACCGTGCTGGCCTCCGGTGACCCGGGGTTCTTCGGGATCGTGCGGGTACTGGCCGAGCGGTTCGGGCCGGAGCGGCTGGACGTGCGGCCCGGGGTGTCGTCGGTGGCCGCCGCGTTCGCGCGGGTGGGACTGCCGTGGGACGACGCCGTGGTGGCGTCCGCGCACGGGCGGGATCTGCGGACGGCGGTGAACCTGTGCCGGGCGCACCCGAAGGTCGCCGTGCTGACCGGGCCCGGTGCCGGGCCGGCGGAGCTGGGTGCCGCGCTGCGGGGCGACGCCCGGGTCCTGGTCGTGGCCTCCGCGCTGGGCTCCGGCGAGGAGCGCGTGGAGCGGGTGACGCCCGCCGAGGCAGCCGGCCGGGACTGGGGGACGGCGGTGAGCGTGGTGCTGTGCCTGGACGAGGCGCGGGCGCTGGGCCCCGTACGGGCGGTCGCGGGGCCGCTCGCCAAGCCCGGCGGGTGGGCGCTGGACGAGACGGAGTTCTCCCACCGCGACTCGATGATCACCAAGTTCGAGGTGCGGGCGCTGGCGCTGGCCCGGCTCGGGCCGCGGCCCGGTGACCTGGTGTGGGACGTCGGGGCGGGCTCGGGGTCCGTGGCCGTGGAGTGCGCGCGGCTCGGCGCGGCCGTCACCGCCGTGGAGAAGACGCCGGACGGGGTGGCGCGGGTGCGCGCCAACGCCGCCGCGCACGGTGTGGACGTGCGGGTGGTGCACGGGGCGGCGCCCGCGGTGCTCTCCGCACTGGACGATCCGGACGCCGTGTTCGTCGGGGGCGGCGGGCGTGAACTGCCCGCGATCGTCTCGGCGTGCGCGCGGCGGGCCCGGCGGGCCGTGGTCGTCGCGATGGCGGCCCTGGACCGGGTGCCGGCGGCCCGGGAGGCGCTGGCCGCCGCCGGGCTGGAGTGTGACGGGGTGCTGCTGCAGTCGTCCCGGCTGGCGCCGCTGCCGGGTGACGTGACCCGGCTGGCGGCCACCAATCCCGTGTTCCTGCTGTGGGGCGTCAGGCCGCACAGCCGTACCGAAGGAGTTTCCCCTTGATCGGCCTCATTTCCGCCACCGCGGCGGGAGCTGCGGCGCGGGACCGGCTGGCCGCGGCGTGGCCGGACCGCACGCGCGTGTACGGGGGTCCCGTGGCGGACGCCGTGCGGACCGCGTTCGCCGAGTGCGAGCAGCTCGTGTGCTTCCTGGCGACCGGGGCCGTGGTCCGGCTGGTGGCGCCGCTGCTGGACGACAAGCGCACCGACCCGGGTGTGGTCTGCGTCGACGAGGGCGGGCGGTTCGCCGTGTCGCTGGTCGGCGGTCACGGCGGCGGCGCCAACGAACTCGCCCGCGCGGTCGGCGAGGTGCTGGGCGCCGAGCCGGTGGTGACGACGGCGACGGACGCCGTGGGCCTGGCCGGTCTGGACACGCTCGGGCTGCCCGTGGAGGGCGATGTCGCCGGGGTCTCGCGGGCCCTGCTGGACGGTGAGCCGGTGGCGCTGCGGGTGGAGGTGTCCTGGCCGCTGCCGCCGCTGCCGGTCGCCGGGGACGGGGCGTACGCGGTCCGGGTGACCGACCGGCTGGTGGAGCCGGCCGAGCGGGAGGCCGTGCTGCGTCCGCCGTCCCTGGTCGTCGGGGTGGGCGCCTCGAAGGGGGCGCCGGTCGACGAGGTGTACGGGCTGGTGGAGGCGGCGCTGCGGGACGCCGGGCTGTCGGCGGCGTCGGTCGCCGAGCTGGCCACCGTGGACGCCAAGGCCGGGGAGCCCGGCATCGTGGGCGCCGCCGAGCGCCTCGGCGTTCCCCTGGTGACGTACGCCGCCGGCGAGCTGGCGGGCGTCGAGGTGCCCAACCCCTCCGACGCCCCGCTCGCGGCCGTCGGCACCCCGTCGGTGGCGGAGGCGGCGGCGCTGGTGCGCGGTGGCGAACTCCTCGTTCCCAAGCGGAAGTCGGCGGCGACGCCGGCGATGGCGACCTGTGCGGTCGTACGGCGGCCGGGGCGCGGGCGGCTCGCGGTGGTCGGACTCGGGCCGGGCGCCCGGGACCTGGTGACGCCGCGCGCGCAGGCGGAGTTGCGGCGGGCGTCGGTGCTGGTCGGGCTCGACCAGTACGTCGACCAGATCCGCGACCTGCTGCGGCCCGGCACGCGGATCCTGGAATCGGGGCTCGGCGCCGAGGAGGAGCGGGCCCGGACCGCGGTCGAGGAGGCTCGTCGCGGGCACGCGGTGGCGCTGATCGGCAGCGGGGACGCCGGGGTGTACGCGATGGCCTCGCCCGCGCTGGCGGAGGCGTCCGACGACATCGACGTGGTCGGGGTGCCGGGTGTGACGGCGGCACTGGCGGCCGGGGCGATCCTGGGCGCGCCGCTGGGCCACGACCACGTGTCGATCAGCCTGTCCGACCTGCACACGCCGTGGGAGGTCATCGAGCGGCGGGTGCGGGCGGCGGCCGAGGCGGACCTCGTCGTGACGTTCTACAACCCGCGCAGCCGGGGCCGGGACTGGCAGCTGCCCAAGGCGCTGGCGATCCTCGCCGGGCACCGGGAGCCGGCGACGCCGGTGGGGGTCGTGCGCAACGCGTCGCGGGCCGACGAGTCGAGCCGGCTGACCACGCTCGCGGCTCTCGACCCGGCGACGGTCGACATGATGACCGTGGTGACGGTGGGCAACACGGCGACCCGCGAGATCGCGGGGCGCATGGTCACCCCGCGCGGCTACCGCTGGCAGGAGGCCTCCCGGTGAACCGTGTCGTCCATCCCATCGAGGAGGAGTCCTACCGGCGGCTGCGTGCCCGGCTGGACACCTCGCACTTCCCGCCGCTGACGCGGGCGGTGGTGGAGCGGGTCGTCCACTCCGCCGCCGACCTGGAGTACGCGACCGATCTCGTCATGGACGAGGGCGAGCTGGAGGCGGCGCACGCGGCGCTGCACGCCGGGGCGCCCGTCGTCGTGGACGTCGAGATGGTCGGCGCGGGCATCACCCGGCGCGAGACCGTCTGCCGGCTGAAGGACGCCGTCGCCGGGCCGGGGCTGACCCGCTCGGCGCACGGCATGCGGCTGGCGTACGAGCAGGTCGGTCCCGGCGCCCTGTGGGTGATCGGCAACGCGCCGACCGCGCTGGAGGAGCTGCTGACCCTGGACGCCTCCCCCGCGCTCGTCATCGGGCTGCCCGTCGGCTTCGTCGGCGCGGTCGAGTCCAAGGCGGCGCTGCGCGAGAGCGGGCTGCCCGCCGTGAGCAACGTGTCCGAGAAGGGCGGGTCGGCGGTCGCGTCCGCCGCGCTCAACGCCCTGCTGTACCACCCGATTTCCGCCGAGGAGACCCTGTGACCACCCCGCCCGCCCTGCTCATCGCCGGCCACGGCACCCGGGACGACGCCGGTGCCGAGGCGTTCCGCGACTTCGTGCGCGAGCTGGGCCGCCGCCACCCCGACCTGCCCGTCGCGGGCGGTTTCATCGAGCTGTCCCCGCCGCCGCTGGGCGAGGCGGTCGCCGAGCTGGTGGAGCGCGGCGTACGCCGGTTCGCGGCGGTGCCGCTGATGCTGGTGTCGGCCGGGCACGCCAAGGGTGACATCCCGGCGGCGCTGTCCCGCGAGAAGGAGCGCCACCCCGGCATCTCGTACACGTACGGGCGTCCGCTGGGCCCGCACCCCTCGCTGCTGCGGGTGCTGGAACGGCGTCTGGCTCAGGCCGTCGACCCGTCCTGGGACCCGGCCGAGGTGACCGTGCTGCTGGTGGGGCGCGGTTCGACGGACCCGGACGCCAACGCCGAGGTGTTCAAGGCTGCGCGGCTGCTGTGGGAGGGCCGCGGGTGGGCCGGTGTGGAGACGGCGTTCGTGTCGCTGGCGAAGCCGGACGTGCCGGGCGGCCTGGACCGGTGCGCGCGGCTGGGGGCGCGGCGGGTCGTGGTGCTGCCGTACTTCCTGTTCACCGGCATCCTCCCGGACCGGGTCCGGCAGCAGACCGAGGAGTGGGCGGCGGCGCACCCGGAGACCGAGGTGCGGTCGGCGGACGTCATCGGCCCCGAGCCGGAGCTGCTGGACCTGGTGTGGGAGCGGTACGAGGAGGCGGTGAAGGGCGATCTGCGGATGAACTGCGACTCCTGCGTGTACCGGATCGCGCTGCCGGGGTTCGAGGACAAGGTGGGGCTGCCGCAGCAGCCGCACTTCCACCCCGACGACGACGGCCATCACCACCACGGGCACTCCCACGGGCACGGACACGCGCACTCGCATGCGCACTGAGGCCGGGCCCGGTCCCGGGGGCCACGATCTGCGGCACCACGGCGACGCCGAGGTGCGCGACGACGGGTCGGCGCTGGTGGACCTGGCGGTGAACGTCCGCTCGGACACGCCCCCGGCGTGGCTGCGCGAGCACATCGCCGGCTCGCTCGGTTCCCTCGCGGCCTACCCGGACGGGCGGGCCGCGCGGGCGGCGGTGGCGGCGCGGCACGGGCTGCCGGTGGAGCGGGTGCTGCTGACGGCGGGCGCGGCGGAGGCGTTCGTGCTGCTGGCGCGGGCGCTGAAGGTGGGCCGGCCGGTGGTGGTGCACCCGCAGTTCACGGAGCCGGAGGCGGCGCTGCGGGACGCGGGGCACACGGTCGGCCGGGTGCTGCTGCGGGAGGCGGACGGTTTCCGGCTGGATCCGGCGGCCGTCCCCGAGGACGCCGACCTGGTGGTGATCGGCAATCCGACCAACCCGACGTCGGTGCTGCATCCGGCGGACGTGATCGCCCGGCTCGCCCGTCCGGGGCGGACGCTGGTGGTGGACGAGGCGTTCATGGACGCGGTGCCGGGTGAGCGGGAGGCGCTGGCCGGGCGGACGGACGTGCCCGGTCTGGTCGTGCTGCGCAGTCTCACCAAGACGTGGGGGCTGGCGGGGCTGCGCATCGGGTACGTCCTGGCGGCCCCGGAGACGATCGCGGGCCTGGAGCGCGCCCAGCCGCTGTGGCCCGTGTCGACACCCGCGCTGGCGGCGGCCGAGGCGTGCGTGGCGCCGCGCGCGCTGGCGGAGGCGGCACACGCCGCCCGCCGCATCGCCGCGGACCGGGACCGTCTCGTCGCCGGGCTGGGCCGGTTCGCGTCCGCCGGGCTCCGGGTGGCCGGGCCCGCCGAGGGCCCGTTCGTCCTCGTCCGGCTGCCGGACGCCGCCGCCGTACGGCACCGGCTGCGCGGCCTCGGGTACGCGGTGCGGCGCGGGGACACGTTCCCGGGACTGGGCGAGGAGTGGCTGCGCCTCGCGGTCCGGGACCGGGCCACGACGGACGGGTTCCTCGCGGCGCTGGAGCGGGCGCTGGCGGCACCGCCCGCCTGAGGCGGGTCCCCGCTCCGGCGGCGCGGGGACCCGCCTCAGGCGGTGCCTGGCGACCGGCCATCCCGGGACCGGGGCCCGAGACCGGGGCCGGGCCGCTCGTCGGTCAGCCGCGCCTGCGGCGGGCCAGGACCAGGGCGCCGCCTCCCGCGAGGACGAAGGCCGCGGCGCCGGCCGCGAGGTACGGGGTGGTCGAGCCGCCGCCGGTCTCGGCCAGGCCGGCCCCGGCGCGGGCGCCCTGGGGTTTCACGTCCGCGGCCTGCTCGGCGGGGGTCTCCTCCGCCTTCGCCGGGGGCTGCGCGGCCTCGGCCGGCGGTGCCACCGGTGCCTCACAGGTGGCGCTCGCCAGGGTCACGGTGCCGTCGACCGCGGCCACGCCCAGGTCGAGCGGGTCGACGTGCACGGTGAGTTCGAGGGCGGTGGCGGCGGCCGTACGCGTGGTGGTCTCCGTCTTCGACAGGTCGAGCCGGACCTCGCCGACACCGGGCACCTTCACGGCCGTCGGCCCGCCGGTGGTCAGCGTGACCTTCTTACCGAGGACGGTGACCGCGCCCAGCAGGTTCGAGGAGGCGACGGGCTTCTTCCCCGCCTCGCAGGTCGCCGTGGAGGTGACCTGGCCGACCTCGATGAGCGACAGCAGCGGCAGCCCGGGGACGTGGACCCTGGCCCGGGCCAGTTCGGTGCGGCCCTCCGCCCGGTGCGCGCTCGTCGTCGCCTCGGCGTCGGCCACGTCGGCGCGCAGCACGCTGAAGGGCCTGCCGCCCTCGACGCCGTCCAGACGGGCGGTCAGCGCGGTCTTCCGGGCGCTGCCGGGGGCCTGCACCTCGTTGAGGGTGACCGCGAGCGGGACGTGCACGGTCTTCTTGAGCAGGGAGACGTCGAGGCCGGTGCGCAGGACGGTGGCGCTCGCGCGGCCGTGGTCGCCGGTCGCGTGGGCGGTGCCCGCGCCGGCCAGGACCGCGGGACCTGCGGCCAGGGCCGTGGCCGCCGCGACGGTGACGAGGCGGCGTGCGGGCATGCGGAAGGTGTTGCCGTTCAAGGTGGTGGGACCCCCAGTGAGACATGCGTGCGGGGCACGCATGAGCGACAAGCTCGGGACCCGGAAAGGATGTCCCCGGCCGCGCCCGGCCGTCAGCGATCCGGGGTCACTTCACCCCTTCGTGGGGTTTGCGTGAATCTTTTCGATTCTTGGGGCACCTCTGTTCCCCGGCGTCACCCGTGCCGACTACCCGACGACCCGCCCGTTCAGCACCACCCGGCGCGGAGCGCCGAGCACGCGCACGTCCGCGCGCGGGTCCTCGTCGTACACCACCAGGTCGGCCGGCGCGCCCTCGTCGAGGCCGGGCCTGCCGAGCCAGCGCCGGGCGGCCCAGGTCGTCGCGGCGAGGGCCTCGACGGGCGGGATGCCGGCGGTGACCAGTTCGGCGACCTCCGCGCCCGCCAGGCCGTGAGGCAGGGCACCGCCCGCGTCGGTGCCGACGAAGACCGGGATCCCGGCGTCGTGGGCGTTGCGGACGGTGTCGTAGCGGCGGGCGTGGAGCCGGCGCATGTGGGCCGACCAGCGGGGGAACTTGGCCTCGCCGCCGTCGGCGAGCGCGGGGAAGGTGGCGATGTTGACGAGGGTGGGCACGATGGCGACGCCCCGCTCGGCGAAGAGCGGGATCGTGTCGTCGGTGAGGCCCGTGGCGTGCTCGACGCAGTCGATGCCGGCCTCGACCAGGTCGCGCAGCGAGTCCTCGGCGAAGCAGTGCGCGGTGACGCGGGCGCCGAGGCGGTGGGCCTCGGCGATGGCGGCCTCCACGGCGCCGCGCGGCCAGCAGGCGGACAGGTCGCCGAGGTCGCGGTCGATCCAGTCGCCGACCAGCTTCACCCAGCCGTCACCGCGCCGGGCCTCCTGGGCGACGTACGCGACGAGGTCGTCGGGTTCGACCTCCCAGGCGTAGTTGCGGATGTAGCGGCGGGTGCGGGCGATGTGCCGGCCCGCGCGGATGATCTTCGGGAGGTCCTCGCGGTCGTCGATCCAGCGGGTGTCGGCGGCCGAGCCGGCGTCGCGGATCAGCAGGGTGCCGGCGTCCCGGTCGGTCAGCGCCTGCTTCTCGGCGACGTCCGGGGGGACGGCGCCGTGCCGGTCGAGGCCGACGTGGCAGTGCGCGTCGACCAGGCCGGGCAGCGCCCAGCCCTCGACGGTGCGGACGTCTCCGGCCCCGGCGGGACGGTCGTAGGAGATCCGGCCGCCGATCACCCACAGCTCGTCGCGGACGTCCTCCGGTCCGACGAGCACCCGCCCCTTCACGTGCAGCACCGCGTGATCGCTCATGCCCGGCACCTTAGACCGGACCCGTGGGCTGTCCGAAGGCCCGGTCACCGGCCACCGTCCCGCACTGCCGCGCGGGCGCGCAGCTCGGTCGCGTACCCGGCCGCGACGGCGCTCGCGACGGCGGTCAGGGCGAGGACGGCGACGCCGGGGTCGACGTAGCCGGGGACGTCGGCGGAGTCATAACCGTCGCCGTCGGCGGTCTCGCAGCGGAAGCCGAGGGGCAGGTAGGAGACGGAGTAGTCGACGATCCGCCCGGCCGGTTCCGGGGGCGCGCCGGTACGGCAGGGCCGCAGCGGCGCGGAACCCGTCCCGCCGTCCTCCGCCTCCATGACCGCGAGCCCCACGCACAGCAGGCCCCAGAGGTACAGCAGGGCGGCGGCCCCGCCGGCGGTGCCGGCGACGACGCGGAAGGGCGCGCCCGGTCTGCGCGGCACGGGGGCGACGGCCCCCGAGGCCGCCGCGCGGGGGTACGTGCCGGAGCCACGGCCGAGGAGGACGGCCGCCGCCACCGCGACGAGGACGAGCAGAAGGAGAGCGAGCACGGCCCGAGTCCATCAGCCCGGCGCCCGCCCGGCTGTGGCGGAAGCCACAGTTCCGGGCGTGACGGTGTCGCGACGGAAGCCCTCCGCCGCGAGTGGCGGCAAGGGCCGCGGTTACTCTCGACTCCGTACGCGTCGTACACCTGACCGTGAGTGAAGAGAGCACCGCCGTGACCCACCCCTTCCTGGACCTCGCCCCGTTGAGCGCCGCCCGTTTCGCCGCGATCGAGGACCGGGTCGCGCGCCTGCTCGGCACGCGGCAGGACGTCGTGATCACGCAGGGCGAGGCGCTGCTGCCGCTGGAGGGCGCGATCCGCGGATGCGCCGGTCCGGACACCGTCGCGCTGAACGTCGTCACCGGCCCGTACGGGCAGACGTTCGGGAACTGGCTGCGGGACTGCGGCGCGACGGTGCACGACCTGACCGTGCCGTTCCACACCGCCGTGACGGCCGACCTGGTCCGCCAGGCCTTCGCCGAGCACCCGGAGATCGACTTCGTGTCCCTGGTGCACGCGGAGGCGGCGACCGGGAACACCAACCCGGTCGCGGAGATCGGCGAGGTGGTGCGGGAGCAGGGCGCGCTGTTCTACCTGGACGCGGTGGCGTCGGTGGGTGCCGAGCCGGTGCTGCCGGACGCGTGGGGCGTGGACCTGTGCGTGATCGGCGCGCAGAAGGCGATGGGCGGCCCGGCCGGGGTGTCGGCGGTGTCGGTGAGCGAGCGGGCGTGGGCGCGGATGGCCGCGAACCCCGGGGCGCCTCGCCGGTCGTACCTGTCGCTGCTGGACTGGAAGGAGCGCTGGATCGACGGCGGGCGCAAGGCGCTGCTGCACGCGCCGGCGCAGCTGGAGATGCTGGCGCTGGAGGCGTGCGTCGAGCGCATCGAGGCGGAGGGCCTGGAGACGGTGATGGCGCGGCACGCGTCGGCCGCGGCGGCCACCCGGGCCGGGGCGCTCGCGCTGGGCGGCGGGCTGGAGCCGTACGTGCACGAGGCCCGCGAGGCGGCGCCGGTGGCGACGACGCTGCGGGTCCCCTCGGACCTGGACGCCTCGAAGCTGGTGGCCCGGGCGCTGGAGTCCGGCCCGTCGCTGCCGCTGGCCGCGGGCGGCGGCGCGCTGGCCGAGGAGATGATCCGCGTCAACCACTACGGACCGGACGCGACGCCCGAAGCGGTGCGGGACTGCCTGTCGGCACTGGGCGCGGCGCTGGCGGACGCGGGGCGGAGGACCGACCTCGAGGCCGCGCGGCGGGCCGCCGGGGAAGCCTGGCGGCGGGCGGCGGAGTCCGGCCTTTCGGAGGCGTGAATTCAGGAGCAATTTCGGGAAACTCACGAGGGGAATTCTTGAATTACTTCGAGGACAGCTTCCCGTCTTCTTCTTCCCGCTTTCCCCGACCCTAAACACAAAGATTCCGCGAACCCAGACCACCGCAATACGGGCACGCTCCGTGCGGGTTACATGATTGTGACCCGTTACACATGCTGCCCGTTTTGCGGTTTTTCTTTCGGACAAACAGGTGCAATACGCCACCCTCTCGCGCGGCGGCACGCGCCCGCGTGATAACACACGGCACGCCCATCCGTAACCCCGGCCGGCGATGCATTTTTCAATTCCGCTGGGTAAGTTCAATTTGCATGACTGCCGCGCAAGCAGACCTGCAGATCGACCGTCCGAAAGTGGCCGACGGGGCCGCCCTGTGGCGGATAGCGAGGGATTCGAAGGTCCTCGACCTGAACTCGTCCTACAGCTATCTGCTGTGGTGCCGGGACTTCGCCGCCACGTCGGCCGTCGCCCGCGACGAGCACGGTGAGCCGGTCGGCTTCGTCACCGGTTACGTACGGCCGGACCGCCCGGACACCCTGTTCGTCTGGCAGGTGGCGGTGGACCACGCCCACCGCGGGCGCGGGCTCGCCGCCTCCCTCCTGGACGAGCTGGCCGCCCGGACCGTCGCGGAGCACGGAACGACCACCCTGGAGACCACGATCTCGCCCGACAACACCGCCTCCCAGCGGCTGTTCATCTCGTTCGCCGAACGCCACGGCGCCGGACTGGAGCGCGAAGTGCTGTTCGGGACGGGCGACTTCCCCGACGGACCGCACGAGCCGGAGGTCCTGTACCGCATAGGCCCGCTGACCGCCGCCGGCCGCTGACCAGCCGGTCCTCCGGACGGCCCCGGCCTCCCGGACGGCCCGGCGCCCCGGACGGCACACCCCCGGACGCCCCGGCGCCCCGGACGTCCGCCCCCCTGAGACTTCCCGGCGGGACCGCCCCGGTCCCCCGGATCCGCACGCCCTCCCTCTCCCACCCTCACCCCACGAGGAGCGATTTGCCGTGACCATCACCCAGCCCGACCTCAGCGTCTTCGAGACCGTCGAGTCCGAGGTGCGCAGTTACTGCCGCGGCTGGCCCACCGTCTTCGACCGCGCGCACGGCAGCCGCATGTACGACGAGGACGGCCACGAGTACCTCGACTTCTTCGCCGGAGCGGGCTCGCTCAACTACGGGCACAACAACCCCGTGCTGAAACGGGCGCTGATCGACTACCTGGAGCGGGACGGCGTCACCCACGGGCTCGACATGTCGACCACCGCCAAGCGCCGCTTCCTGGAGACGTTCCAGAACATCGTCCTGCGGCCGCGCGACCTGCCGTACAAGGTCATGTTCCCGGGCCCGACGGGCACCAACGCCGTGGAGGCCGCGCTGAAGCTGGCGCGGAAGGTGAAGGGACGCGAGTCGATCGTGTCCTTCACCAACGCCTTCCACGGCATGTCGCTGGGCTCGCTCGCGGTGACCGGCAACGCCTTCAAGCGGGCCGGCGCCGGCATCCCGCTGGTGCACGGCACGCCCATGCCCTTCGACAACTACTTCGACGGCACCGTCGAGGACTTCCTCTGGTTCGAGCGGCTCCTGGAGGACCAGGGCTCCGGCCTCAACAAGCCGGCCGCCGTGATCGTCGAGACCGTGCAGGGCGAGGGCGGCATCAACGTGGCCCGGCCCGAGTGGCTGCGCGCCCTGGCCGACCTGTGCGCGCGGCAGGACATGCTGCTCATCGCCGACGACATCCAGATGGGCTGCGGCCGTACCGGCGCGTTCTTCTCCTTCGAGGAGGCGGGCATCACGCCGGACATCGTCACCGTCTCCAAGTCGATCAGCGGCTACGGCCTGCCCATGTCGCTGTGCCTGTTCAAGCCCGAGCTGGACGTGTGGGAGCCGGGCGAGCACAACGGCACCTTCCGCGGCAACAACCCGGCCTTCGTCACGGCGACCGCCGCGCTGGAGGCGTACTGGGCCGACGGGTCGGCGATGGAGAAGCAGACCCGCACCCGCGGCGAGCAGGTCGAGCAGCACCTGATCGCCATCACCGAGGAGAACCTCGCCGACGTCAAGGAGTACCGCGGCCGCGGCCTGGTCTGGGGCCTGGAGTTCCACGACAAGGACCGTGCGGGCCGCGTCGCCGCGCGCGCCTTCGAGCTCGGGCTGCTCATCGAGACGTCCGGCCCCGAGAGCGAGGTCGTCAAGCTGCTGCCGGCGCTCACCGTCACGCCCGACGAGCTGGACGAGGGCATGGAGACCCTCGCCCGCGCCGTGCGCGAGACCGTCTGACACCACCCCCCGTGCTTCCGGGGTCCCCGGCCCGCGCGGCCGGGGTCCCGGGGACCCCTGCACACCCTTCACCTAGGAGGCATCGCACCACTGTGATCGTCCGTTCGTTCAAGGAGATCGAAGGCACCGACCGGCACGTGAAGTCCGCGTCCGGCACCTGGGAGAGCAAGCGCATCGTCCTCGCCAAGGAGAAGGTCGGCTTCTCCCTGCACGAGACGATCCTGTACGCGGGTACGGAGACCTCCATGTGGTACGCGAACCACATCGAGGCCGTCGTCTGCACCAAGGGCGACGCCGAGCTGACCGACCGCGAGACCGGGAAGACGTACCGCATCACGCCGGGCACGATGTACCTCCTGGACGGCCACGAGCGGCACACGCTCAAGGTCAAGGAGGACTTCCACTGCATCTGTGTCTTCAACCCGCCCGTGACCGGACGGGAGGACCACGACGAGAACGGCGTCTACCCGCTGCTCACCGAGGAGGTGTGAGTCCACCGTGACCACCACGAACACGCCCGCGAACGTCACCGATCTCTACCCCACCCGCGGCGCCACCGAGGTGGCGACCCCTCGGCGGGACCCGGTCGTCTGGGGCTCCCCGGACACGCCCGGCCCGGTCTCGGCCGCCGACCTGGAGGCACTGGACCGCGACGGCTTCCTCACCGTCGACCAGCTCATCGGGCCGGACGAGGTCGAGGTCTACCGCCGTGAGCTGGAGCGGCTGATCAGCGACCCGGCCGTCCGCGCGGACGAACGCTCGATCGTCGAGCCGAAGTCCCAGGAGATCCGGTCCGTCTTCGAGGTGCACAGGATCAGCGAGGTGTTCGCGGACCTGGTGCGCGACGAGCGGGTCGTCGGCCGGGCCCGGCAGATCCTCGGCTCGGACGTCTACGTCCACCAGTCGCGGATCAACGTCAAGCCGGGCTTCGGGGCCAGCGGCTTCTACTGGCACTCCGACTTCGAGACCTGGCACGCCGAGGACGGCCTGCCGAACATGCGCACCATCTCGGTCTCGATCGCGCTCACCGAGAACTACGACACCAACGGCGGTCTGATGATCATGCCGGGGTCGCACAAGACGTTCCTCGGGTGCGCGGGGGCCACGCCGAAGGACAACTACAAGAAGTCCCTGCAGATGCAGGACGCGGGGACGCCGTCCGACGAGGCGCTGACGAAGATGGCGTCGGAGTACGGCATCAGGCTCTTCACCGGCAAGGCCGGCTCGGCGACCTGGTTCGACTGCAACTGCATGCACGGTTCGGGCGACAACATCACGCCGTTCCCGCGCAGCAACGTGTTCATCGTGTTCAACAGCGTGGAGAACACGGCGGTCGAGCCCTTCGCGGCACCGGTCCGGCGTCCGGAGTTCATCGGGGCGAGGGACTTCACGCCGGTGCGGTGAACCGATCCGGCCGGGGGTCCGGGGGTCGCCCCCCGGAGGAACACAGCATCGGGGCGAGGGACTTCACGCCGGTGCGGTGAGCCGCGGTCGAAG
Source organism: Streptomyces sp. NPDC006384 (assembly GCF_042870695.1). Taxonomy (NCBI): domain Bacteria; kingdom Bacillati; phylum Actinomycetota; class Actinomycetes; order Kitasatosporales; family Streptomycetaceae; genus Streptomyces; species Streptomyces sp. NPDC006384. The sequence continues at coordinate 69,052 of NZ_JBIAHR010000021.1, read as the reverse complement.
AGTCCAGGACTCGGGCAGGGGCCTTCTCGCGTGGGACGGGAGGTCCCTGCCCGTACGCTGTCGCGTCCCGGGCGTCTCAGCCCGCCAGTACGTCCAGCAGCCGGTCGACGTCCGCCGCCGTGTTGTACAGGTGGAACGCGGCCCGCAGATTGCCCGCGCGGTCGGAGACCTGGACGCCGGCCCGGCTCAACTCCTCCTGACGGTGGCCGAGTCCGGGCACCGACACGATCGCCGACCCCGGCGCCGGCACCGCCTCGTGCCCCAGGGAGGCCAGCCCCGTACGGAACCGGTCGGCGAGGGACGTGTCGTGGGCGTGCACGGCGTCCACGCCGATCTCCTCGATCAGCGCGAGGGAGTGCCGGGCGCCGGTGTAGGAGAACAGGGCGGGACTCTCGTCGAAGCGCCGTGCGGAGCGGGCGAGTTCCTCGACGGGGCCGTAGCAGCTGTCCCAGGGGTGCTCGCCCGAAGCCCAGCCGGCGAACAGCGGCCTCAGCCCGGCCGCCCGTCCCAGGTCCTCCGGTACGACGAGGAAGGCGACGCCGCGCGGGCAGAAGACCCACTTGTAGCCGACTGCGGTCACGTAGTCGAAGTCGCCGGCGTCCAGCGGCAGCCACCCGGTGGACTGGGAGGCGTCGATCAGCGTCCGCGCGCCGTGCGCCCGGGCGGCGTCCCGCAGCGCCGCGAGGTCGGCGATCCGTCCGTCGGCCGACTGGACGGAACTGACCGCGACGAGCGCGGTGTCCGGCCCCACCGACTCGGCGAGCCGCTCCAGCGGCACACTGCGCACCTTCAGATCGCCGCGCAGGTGCAGCGGGTTCACCAGGGAGCTGAAGTCGGCCTCGGCGGTGAGGACTTCGGCGCCCGGGGGCAGCGAGGCGGCGATGAGCCCGCTGAAGGTGGCGACCGACGCGCCGGTGGCCACCCGGGAGGCGGGCACGCCGAGGAGGCGGGCGAAGGCGGACCGGCTCGCCTCCACGTCGGCGAACATGTCGAGGGGCTGCCCGGCCGCCGCGGACTCGGCCGCCTCCCGCATGGCGGCGAGAGTACGGGCGGGCAGCAGGCCGGTGCTCGCGGTGTTCAGGTACGTGGTCCTCGGGGCGAACTCGGTACGGACGAGGGTCTCGAAGCTCTCCATGGCACCTACTGTGCGGCCCCGGGACCTCCCCGTCCATCACGTATCTCTGCGCGATGTCTCCAAGGACCGCTTATGAAACCCCTGCTACCTGGGGTTTCAGTCCTGCGGCACCGCACAGCCGTCCGGGCCGCACGCGTCGGCACCCGCGTCCCCGCCGTCGACGGGCTTCAGCGGCGTGCGCTCGCCCCACGCCTGCGCGAGTGCCCGGGCGAAGACCTCGACGGGCTGGGCGCCGGAGACGCCGTAGGCCCGGTCGAGCACGAAGAAGGGCACGCCCGTGGCCCCGAGCTGCGCGGCCTCGCGCTCGTCGGCGCGGACCCCGTCGGCGTAGGCGGTGGGGTCGGCGAGCACTTCGCGGACGGTGTCCGCCTCCAGCCCGGCGCCGGCGGCCAGCTCCACGAGCCGCTCGTCGTCGGCGAAGACGGACCGCTCCTCGGCGAAGTTGGCCCGGTAGAAGGCGTCCAGCAGCGCGTCCTGACACCCCTTCTCCTTGGCCAGGTGCAGCAGCCGGTGCATGTCGAAGGTGCTGCCGTGGTCACGGCCGCGGGTGCGGTAGTCCAGGCCCTCGGCGGCGGCCTGCGCCCCGAGGTTGTCCTCACCGGCCTGCGCCTGCGCCTCGCTCATGCCGTACTTGGCGGTGAGCATCGTCAGCACGGGCTGGACGTCGCCCTTGGCGCGCCCGGGGTCCAGCTCGAAGGACCGGTGCACCACCTCGACGCCGTCCCGGTGCTCGAAGGCCGCCAGCGCCTTCTCGAACCGGGCTTTTCCGACATAACACCAGGGGCAGGCGATGTCGCTCCAGATCTCGACGCGCATGTTCCGGCTCTTCTCCAGGTCGTACGGGTGCGGAGGCCTCCCCTCCGCCGCGTACGTGAACGTCCGGGCGCCGCGTCTCATTCCTCTCGCTCCCCCGGGCACGTCGAAGCACAGGCGCAGGTGACGGCCGCCCTCGGGGAGCCGGGCCCGCGGTTGCGTCAGCTGCCGTCGCGCAGGTCCGCCGGTGCGCCCGGGCGGAACTCCAGGTGGTCGTAGGTCACCGTGCAGCCCTCGCCCGTCGGTGACTGGACGAGGAAGCCGGCCAGGGCGGCGCCGGTCTCCTTCTCGTCGCCCAGGGTGAAGAGCCGGACGAAGGTCCAGCGCTCGCCGTCGGGGGAGGCGTGGAAGGCGAAGGCCCGCCCGGTGCGGCTCACCCGCAGCCAGACGGAACTCCCGTCCACGGGGAAGGAGTTGCAGTCGTCGGAGTGTCCCCGGGTGACCACCGTGCAGACGGTGGGCACGTCCGGGGAGTACTCCAGGCACAGCTTGGCCCAGGCCCGCTCGCCGACGTGGACGTAGAGGACTCCGGCGTCGAAGGCGGCCTCGAAGCCGGCCGTGACCCGGGCGATCAGCTGGAAGTCGCCCTCGGGCGCTCCGAGCAGCCGGGGCGCGTCGGAGGCGGGCTCCAGCGATTCGCCGGTGGGCGGCACGAAGCGGTCCTGCCGGGGGCCGGCCCGTCCGGTGAGGACGCCGTCCTCGTAGGACCAGCCGCCGTCGGGGCCGTAGGTCCGGAGAGGGAAGGGCAGTTCGGGAATGACGAGATCCATCTGCTGATTCTCTCCGGACCGGTGCGGGTCCTCAGGGGCGGGGGCGGGTGGACGGGCGTGGCCGCGGAGCGCTACCGCTCCAGACGGCCGTTGAAACGGCGGGGCAGTCCCAGCGGGTTGTCGTCCCGCAGTTCCGGCGGCAGCAGGGCCTCGGGCGTCCCCTGGTAGGCGACCGGCCGCAGCCACCGCTCGATGGCCGTGCCGCCCACCGAGGTGGACGTGGAGGTCGTGGCCGGGTACGGCCCGCCGTGGTGCTGGGCCGGCGCCACCGCGACCCCGGTCGGCCAGCCGTTGACCAGCACGCGCCCGGCGAGCGGCGTCAGCTCCGCGAGGATCTCCGCGCCGCGTCCCTGCCCGGCCGCCTCCTCGGCGGAGAACTGCACGGTCGCCGTGAGGTTGCCCGGGAGGCGGGACAGCACGGCCCGCACCTCGGCCTCGTCCTCGTAGCGGGCCACCACGGTGACCGGACCGAAGCACTCCTCCAGGAGCAGGTCGTGCTCGCCCTCGGCGGTCAGCCGCGCGGCCGGCACGGTCAGGAAGCCGGCGCTGACGGTGTGCGCGCCGCCCGCGCCCGGCGTCACCGGGGACTCCACGTCGGGCAGGGCGGCGCGCTCGGCGACCCCGGCGACGAAGTTGTCCCGCATGCGGTGGTCGAGCAGCACGCCGGCGTCGGTGTCGCTGACGGCGTCCGTGAGGGTCTTGACCAGGCCGTCACCGGCCGCGCCGGAGGGCACCAGGACCAGGCCGGGCTTCACGCAGAACTGGCCGACGCCCAGGGTCATCGATGCGGCGAGCCCGGCGCCGATGGCCTCGGCCCGCTCGGCCGCCGCCGCCTCGGTGACGACGACCGGGTTCAGGGAGCCCAGTTCGCCGTGGAAGGGGATCGGGACCGGGCGTGCCGCCGCCGCGTCGAACAGGGCGCGGCCGCCGCGGACCGACCCGGTGAAGCCGGCCGCGGCGATCAGCGGGTGCTTGATCAGCTCGACGCCGGCGTCGAAGCCGTGCACCAGGCCGAGGACGCCCTCGGGGATGCCGTGCCGGGCCGCGGCGCGGCGCAGCACGCTCGCGACCAGCTCGGACAGGGCCGGGTGGTCGGGGTGGGCCTTGACGACGACCGGGCAGCCGGCCGCGAGGGCGCTCGCGGTGTCGCCGCCGGGGACGGAGAAGGCGAAGGGGAAGTTGGAGGCCGAGTAGACGGCGACGACGCCCAGCGGCACCTTGTAGCGGCGCAGGTCCGGGATCGGCGGGGTGGCCGTGTCGTCGGGGTGGTCGATGACGACGCCGAGGAACTCGCCCTCGTCGACGATGTCGGCGAAGGCCCGCAGCTGGTAGCAGGTGCGGGCGAGTTCGCCGGTGAGCCGGACCGGGCCGAGCGCGGTCTCGGCGTCGGCCACCTCGACGAGGGAGCTCTCGGACGCCTTCAGCTCGTCGGCGGCGGTGCGCAGGAAGGCCGCGCGGACGGCGCGGTCGGCGAGGGACCCGCGAGCCGCGTGGGCGGCGCGGACGGCGGCGTCCACCTCCTGGGCCGTGGCCTCCACCGCGACCTGTTCGCGCTGCTTCCCGGTACGGGGGTCGACACTCCAGACTGGTGCTGCTGCCACCGCGGGTTCCTCCACGTGCTCTGCGTTCTCCGCATCGGGCTCGTTCGATATACTGAACGCTGTCTCCGATGATGAATACGGTGGAGATTATTTCCCGTCGAACGAAGGGGTCAAGGTCGATGTCGGCTGGCGAGACGGGGGGCGGGGCGCAGGTCAAGTCCGCCGTGCGGACGGTGGAACTGCTCGAGTACTTCGCCGGACGCCCCGGCATGCACTCCCTCGCGTCGGTCCAGGAGGCCGTCGGCTACCCCAAGTCGAGCCTGTACATGCTGCTGCGCACGCTGGTCGAGCTGGGCTGGGTGGAGACGGACGCGACGGGCACGCGGTACGGCATCGGCGTGCGGGCGCTGCTGGTCGGCACGTCGTACATCGACGGCGACGAGGTGGTCGCGGCGGCCCGGCCGACGCTGGACCGGCTCTCCGACGACACCACGGAGACCATCCACCTCGCCCGGCTGGACGGCACCAACGTCGTCTACCTGGCCACCCGCCAGTCCCAGCACTACCTGCGGCCCTTCACCCGGGTCGGCCGCCGGCTGCCCGCGCACTCGACGTCGCTGGGCAAGGCGCTGCTGAGCACCTACAGCGACGAGCAGGTGCGCAAGATGCTGCCCGAGACCCTGCCGGCGCTGACCGAGCACACCATCACCGACCGGGAGAGGCTCATCGAGGAGCTGCACCAGGTGCGGGAGCAGGGCTTCGCCGTGGACCGCGAGGAGAACACGCTGGGGCTGCGCTGCTTCGGCGTGGCGATCCCCTACCGCACCCCCGCGCGGGACGCGATCAGCTGCTCGGTGCCGGTGGCGCGGCTGACGCCAGCGCACGAACAGACGGTGAAGGACGCCCTGTTCGACGCCCGCGACCGGCTGACCCTGGCGACGCGCAGGCTCTGAACCGCGTACGCCGCGTAGGATCCGGCCCATGCACATCGCGCTGCGCGAGGTACACGACAGTGATCTGCCCGTCTTCTTCCGGCAGTTGAACGACCCGGAGGCCCTGCGCATGGCGGCCTTCACCCCGCCGGACCCGGCCGACCGGGACGCCTTCACGGCGCACTGGCAGAAGATCCGGACCTCGGACGCCGTCGTGCGGACCGTCCTGGGCGACGGGGACGTCGTCGGCAGCGTCGCGGTGTACGGGGAGCCGGGCGAGCGCGAGGTGACGTACTGGGTGGACCGGGCGTACTGGGGCCGGGGCGTGGCGACGGCCGCGCTGCGGGCGCTGCTCGCCGAGGTCGCCGACCGGCCGCTGTACGCGCGTGCGGCGGCCGACAACGCCGGGTCGCTGCGCGTCCTGGAGAAGTGCGGCTTCGTGACGGGCGCCCGGGCCCGGGGCTTCGCCCCGGCGCGGGGCGAGGTGATCGACGAGGTCGTCCTCCACCTCGCCGGCTGACCCGCCCTCCGCCGCCTCTCCCCCCTCGCCGGCCGACCCGCCCTCCGCCGTGCTCTCCCCCTCGCCGGCCGACCCGCTCTCCCCCTCGCGGGCCGCCCCGCCTCCGCCGCGCGGGGGAGGCGGATCGTCGGCACGCAGGACGTGCCGGCGGGCGGGTGCGCGGAAGCGTGGAGCCATGACGCAGACACCCGTCCCCTCCCCCTCCTCCACCCCGGCCGCCGCGGCCGACGGCCCCACCCGGACCCGTCGGCTGCTGCGCGCGGTCGCCGTCGTGTCCTGTCTGCCCTACCTCGGGCTCAAGGCCGCCTGGATCGCCGGGAGCCGGGCCGGCATCCCGGAGGGCAGCACGCTGCTGGACCACCGGACGACCATGGCCGTGGCCAACGGCGTCTCCCTGCTGATGGACAGCTGCGTGATCGTGCTGGCGCTGGTGCTGACCCGGCCCTGGGGCAGGCGGGTGCCCGCGCCGGCGCTGGCCCTTCCGGTGTGGGTCGCGACAGGGCTGCTCGCGCCGATCATGACCGGGTTCCCGCTGCAGCTCCTCACCCGGGCGCTCACCGGCGACACCGCCGGGGAGAGCGGCGGCGCGGGGCGGGAGCCCTTCCTGGACGAGTGGGTGTTCGGGGTCGTGTACACGGGGTTCATCGTGCAGGGACTCGCCCTCGGCGCCCTGTTCGTGCTCTACGCCCGGGACCGCTGGGGGCATCTGTGGCGCGGGCGGATGTGGGACCTGCCGTCCCGCGTCACCGACCGGACCCAGCAGGCCGTCGCCGTCACGGCCGGCGCTCTCGCGCTGTTCCCGGCCGCCGTGCGGCTGTACTGGGCCTGCGGGGGCACGGCCGGGCTCGGCGCGGACAGGGCGGCAGAGCGCACCGGCGACTTCCACGTCCTGGAGGGCATGTACGCCGCCTTCCTCGCCGGGGCCGTCGCGGGCGCCCTGCTGCTCGCCTTCCGCCGCGCGCCCGCCCTGCGGGTCCGGGTGCCCCTCGCCCTGACCTGGGTGTGCTCCGGCGCCGCGGCCTGCTGGGGCGGCTGGATGCTGCTCGGTTCGCTCGCCACGGCGGGCGGATCCGCCGACGACACCACGCCGTTGACGCTCTTCACCTACGCTGCACAGATGCTCGTCGGCCTTCTCCTCGCCACCGTCGGCGCCCGTTTCCTCACCCTGCGGACGGCCACGTCCCGCGTCCGGCCGTGAGCGCGCTCGCCCGGTCCCTGTTCGGCCGGCGGGCCCGCCTGCGGTGGATCCACCTGATCCTCGGCGGCGCGCTCGCCATGCCGTACTTCCTGGTCGGTTCGGTCGTCGTCGGCCTGTTCGCCGGCGCCGACGAGGTCTTCGGCTCCCTGGTGCCGCAACTCGCCTCGTTCGCCGTCGGGTTGCCGCTCGCCGCCGTCACCTCGCTGTCCCCGCTGGCCAGGCCCCTGGAGGCCGGCATCGTGCAGTGGCTGTGCGGGGTGGAGGCCGGCCGGCTCGCCCACGGGCCCGCCCGGACGAAGGACGAGAAGGGCCGTACCGCCGCCTGGTTCACGCTGCACCTGGGCGTCGGCGGGGTCGTCGCGGGGGCGACGCTGGCGGTGCCGCCGTTCGCGGCCGCGCTGATCGCGCTGCCCTTCGTCCCGGCCCTGCGCGAAGGCCCCCTGGCACCGTCCGGCCCCTTCGACCACGCCTGGGCGCTCGCGCTCCTGCCCCTCGCCGGCGCCGCGATGCTCGTCGCGCTCGCCGGGTGCGCGGCCGGCTGCGGCGCGCTGCTGGCCCGCTGGGCGCCCGTGCTGCTCGGCCCCTCCGCCGCGGACCGCGTCGCGGCGGCCGAGGCGCGCGCCGCCGACCTCGCCGTCCGCAACCGGCTCGCGCGGGAACTGCACGACAGCGTCGGCCACGCACTGAGCGCGGTCGGGCTCCAGGCGAGCGCGGCCCGGCGGGTGCTGGACACCGACCCGGAGTTCGTCCGCGAGGCGCTCGCCGCGATCGAGGACACCACCCGGCGCACCGTCGGCGAGCTCGACGCCGTCCTCGGCGTCCTGCGGGACGGCGACGCGCCCGGCACCGCGCCGGCGCCCACCCTCGCCGCCGACCTCGACGGGCTGCTGCGCCGTACCCGCGCGGGCGGCGCCCGGATCACGGCCGCCGTGTCCGCCGGCCGGGAGTCGCTGCCGCCCCTGGTCTCCCGCGAGGCGTACCGCATCGTGCAGGAGGGGCTGAGCAACGCCCTGCGGCACGCGGGCCCGCAGGTCACCGTGGACCTGCGGATCGACGTGGCGGACGGACACCTGCGCATCACCGTCGAGAACCCGCTCGGCAAGGCCGGCCGCGCACCGCGCCCCGGTGGCGGTCACGGCCTGCGCGGCATCGCCGACCGGGCCCGGCTGCTGGGCGGCACCGCCGAGGCGGGCGCCGCCGGCGGGGTGTGGCACCTGCGCGTACACCTGCCGCTCGGAGGACCCGCGTGAACGGGACGCGCCGACACCGGCCCCCGCCGTCCGGCCGGCCCGCCACACCCCGCCACCCGCATGCCCCGTCTCCCGCACGGACCCCGCACACCTCCCGTACGCCCCACCGCCCGAAGGGACCGGCCATGACCCGCCCGCCGATCAGGATCGTCCTCGCCGACGACGAACGCATGGTCCGCACCGCCCTGCGCGCCATCCTCGGCGCCGAGCCGGACCTGGAGGTCGCCGGCGAGGCGGCCACCGGCGCCGAGGCCGTCTCCGTCGTACGCGAGACGCGGCCGGACGTCGTCCTCATGGACGTCCGCATGCCCGGGGTCGACGGCATCCGCGCCACCGAGCGGATCCTCGCCACGCTCGCCGACCCGCCGCGCGTCCTCGTGGTCACCACCTTCGAGAACGACTCCTACGTCTACGACGCCCTGCGCGCCGGGGCCGCGGGCTTCCTGCTCAAACGCGCCGACGCCGACACGCTCGTCCAGGCCGTACGGCTGCTGGCGCGCAGCGACACGCTGCTGTTCCCGGCGGCGGTGCGGGCGCTCGCGGCCGAGCACGCGCGGACGGAACCGGCCCCGCCCGCCTGGGTGGCGCGGCTCACCGAACGCGAGGGCGATGTGCTGCGGCTGATGACGGCCGGGCTGACCAACGCCGAGATCGCCGGGCGGCTGGGGGTGGGACCGGCCACGGTGAAGACGCACGTGGCGTCGGTGCTCGCCAAGACCGGCTCCCGGGACCGCACCCAGGCCGTCGTCCGCGCCTACGAGGCCGGCTGGACCACCCCGGCCACATGAACGGACGATGAGAAAACGGGCGCGGGGGAACGTTTCGCCCCGGCCCGTTCGTCCTGTGGACGGGATGAACAAGACGATCAGGCGCGCATCGGTCTTCACGCTGCTCCTGGTGTTCGCTCTGCTGGTGCGGGCGACCTGGGTGCAGTTCTACGAGGGCCGTGCGCTCGCGGACGACAAGAACAACCGGCGCAACGCGATCGAGACGTACGCGGAGCCGCTCGGGGACATCATCGTGGCCGGACGGCCGGTCACCGGATCGGCGCGGACGGAGGGAGGCGACCTCGCGTACAGACGCACGTACACCGACGGGAAGCTGTACGCCGCGGTGACGGGCTACGCCTCGCAGGCGTACGCGCCGACCCAGCTGGAAGGCATCTACCAGGACCTCCTCAACGGCACCGACCCGCGGCTGCGGACCCTGACGGACACGGTCACCGGCCGGCGGGCCGACCCGGGCGACGTGGTCACGACGATCGACCCGGCGGTGCAGAAGGCCGGGTTCGAGGCGCTGGGCGGGAAGAAGGGCGCCGCCGTCGCCCTCGACCCGAGGACGGGCCGGATCCTCGCGGTGGTGTCCACCCCGTCGTACGACCCGTCCTCGCTGACCGACGCCAACACCGCCGGCGCGGCGTGGAAGAGGCTCACGGACGACCCGGACAAGCCGCTGACCAACCGGGCGCTGCGCCAGCCGCTGCCGCCGGGCTCCACGTTCAAGCTCGTGGTGGCGGCGGCCGCGCTGGAGGACGGGCTGTACGGGTCGGTGGACGAGCCGACCGACAGCCCGGACCCGTACCGGCTGCCGGACACCGTGACGGACCTGACGAACGAGAACCCGGACGCCCCCTGCGAGAACGCCACGATCCGCACCGCGCTGCAGTACTCGTGCAACAACGTCTTCGCGAAGATGGCGGTCGACCTGGGCCAGGACAAGCTCCGGGCGACGGCCGAGAGGTTCGGGTTCAACGACGAGACGCAGGACGTTCCGGTGCGGGCCCACACGAGCGTGTACCCGAAGGACATGAACCGGCCGTCGACCGCGCTGACGGGCATCGGCCAGTTCGACGTGACGGCGACCCCGCTGCAGATGGCGATGGTGTCCGCCGCCATCGCCAACGACGGCGAGCTGGTCTCGCCGCACATGGTGTCGCAGATCACGGGAAGCGACGGCGACGTCCTGGAGGACCACGACGACGCGGCGGGGACGAAGCGGATCGTCAGCTCCTCCACCGCACGGCAGCTGCAGTCGGCCATGCAGACGGTGGTCGACGAGGGCACGGGGTCGAACGCGCAGATCGCGGGCGCGACCGTGGGCGGCAAGACGGGCACGGCCCAGCACGGCGAGAACAACAGCAAGACGCCGTACGCCTGGTTCACCTCCTACGCCAGGTCCGACTCGTCGGACCAGGAGGTCGCGGTGGCCGTCCTCATCGAGCAGTCCGACGCGGCCCGCTCCGAGGTCAGCGGCAACGGACTGGCCGCCCCGGTGGCCAAGGCGATGATGGAGGCGGCGCTCCGGAACTAGGGCCTGCCGCCGGACTCCCCCGGCCGGAACTCCCCCTTCCCGTACGGTCCGGGCCCTTCCCCCTCCGGTTCGGCCGGCCATACGGTGTTCGATGCACCGTACGGTCGGCGTGGCCGACGCTGCTACAGTTCCGGATCCGGGCCCGGCGCACGGCTGTTCGACGCCGGGGAAGCCGCTGCGAGGAGAGTCCGCCCGTGGGCACAGTCGTCGACGACGCCGCCTCCGTGGAGTTCCACGACTTCTTCGAGCGCCATTACGCCGAACTGTCCCGGCTCGCCCATCTGCTGACGGGCGAGCCGGACGCCGCCGACGACCTGGCCGCGGACGCCCTGCTGGCGCTGTGGCACCGCTGGGACCGGGTGCGCGCGGCCGACCACCCGGTGGCGTACGCGCGCGGTGTCGTCGCCAACCTCGCCCGCAGCCGGATCCGCAGCGCGGTGCGCGAGCGCCGGCGTGTGGCCCTGTTCTGGTCGCAGCGCGAGGAGAAGGCGGAGAACCCGGACGTCGCGGGCGTGGTGGACGTGCAGGAGGCGCTGCGCTCGCTGCCGTTCCGCAAGCGGGCGTGCGTGGTGCTGCGGCACGCGTTCGACCTCTCCGAGAAGGACACCGCCCTCGCCCTGGGCGTCTCGGTGGGTACGGTGAAGAGCCAGACGTCGAAGGGGATGGCCGAACTGCAGCGGGCACTCGGCACACGGGAGGCTCCGCAGCGGGTGCGCGCGGCGATCGCGCACACCGGTGGGACCGCGGGAAGGAAACGATGACCGGGCGGCGGGACGTGGACGAGGAGCTGCGTGCCCGGCTGCGTGAGGCGGCCGGCGCGCACGAACCCGACCGTGCGCGCATCCTGGCCCGGGTCGAGCGCGGCATGGCGGGCCCGGGTCCGGCCCAGCACCGGGCGGTACGGCCGCCGCTGCTGGGCTGGGCCCGGGTGGCGGGCGCGACGGCGGCGGTCGCGGGGGTCCTCGCGGTCGGCGGGTACGCGGTGGCGTCCGCGGTGAAGGACGACCCTCCCCCGCAGCGTTCGGTCGCCACCTCGCCGACGCCCGTGCCCACCGTGGGCGGCCCCACCAGCCGCGCGCCCCAGCCGCCGCCCGTCGGCCCGGCGCCGAGCACCTCGCCGAAGACCGAAGAGCCGGCGCCCCCGGTCCGGCCCTCGCCCTCCCGCACGCCCACCGGCGCCGCGACGACCGCCCCCGTCCGGCCGCCGGCCGCCGGTGTCGAGGACGGCCCGCTGTGGTCGGACGGCTCGGTCGACCCGCACAGCAACGACTACTGGGCGCAGAGCAACGTCACCCTGAAGACCGGCGTCCCGCTGACCGCGCTCACCGTGGAGCTGAGGGTGGCGCAGACCGGCGGGGTGGTCTCCGCAGGCGCCTGGCGGTCGCTGCCCGAGCAGGACTTCACGTTCACCCTCGAGGAGCGGGACGGCTTCCTCGTCCACCGGTGGACGCTCAAGGAGGGCCGTACGGTCCCGGCGGGCGAGTGGATGTTCGCGGGCCAGTACCACCACGAGAGCGGCGGCCGGAACGCGTACGGCGACAGCTACTCGGCGACAGCCTCGGCGGGCGCCGAACAGTACGCGGTCCGGGGCGACTTCGCGCCCCGCGACGGCGGTTCGTGAAAAAACCGGAGATCCGGCAACCCTTTGCCCGTCCGTGGCGACCAGGAAGCGCAGGCTTCCCCCTCCCCACACAAGGACGTGAGCATGACTGCAGGAGCTCCCCAGCGGGTCCGTCACCGCCGCCGGGTCACCAAGCGCCGGGCGGTGATCGCCGGGGCCGCCGCCTTCGGCCTCACGGGCGCGGCGATCGTCACGACGACGATGCTGTCCACGGCCGGCGCCGCCTCGCCCTGGCCCTCCGACACCGGCAGCAGGCCCGTCTCGTCGACGATCCCGGTCTCCGGCACCTACGACGGCAGGATGAAGAAGTTCTACGGCACCGGCGAACTGGGCGGCGACGGCCAGGAGGAGGGCCAGGACCCGGTCTTCGAGCTGGCGGACGGCGCCGTGCTGAAGAACGTCGTCATCGGCACCCCGGCCGCGGACGGCGTCCACTGCAAGGGCTCCTGCACGCTGCAGAACGTGTGGTGGCTGGACGTCGGCGAGGACGCCGCCAGCTTCAAGGGCACCTCTCCGTCGGCCGTGTACACGGTGTACGGCGGCGGCGCGAAGAACGCCGACGACAAGGTGCTCCAGTTCAACGGCGCGGGCAAGCTCGTCGTCAGCAAGTTCCGGGTCGAGAACTTCGGCAAGCTGGTCCGCTCCTGCGGCAACTGCTCGAAGCAGTACAAGCGGACGATCATCATCAACGACGTGGACATCACCGCGCCGGGCAAGTCGATCGTCGGCATCAACGAGAACTACGGCGACACGGCGGCGCTGCGCAACGTCCGCATCCACGGCGACAGCAAGAAGAAGATGAAGACCTGCGTCCGCTTCCAGGGCAACAACACCGGCAAGGAGCCCAAGGAGCTGTCGCCGGCCGGCCCGTACGGCAAGGTCTGCGACTTCACGGCCTCAGACATCACGTACAAGTGACCCCCGGCCCGCCGGTCCGCCCCCCGGACCGGTGTGTGTGCCGCCCGGGCCCCCACCCGGCCGGCACGACGAACGCCCCCGCCGGTGACGACCGGCGGGGGCGTTCCCCCTGAGCGGTGGCCCCGCGGGCTTTCGTGATCGTTTCATTGCGGTCCTGTGGCAGAACGGTCCGGACGGCCCCCGGAACGGCAGAGTGAGGACACCTGTTCCCCCGCCCCGAAGGAGCGCCGTCCCGTGAAGTCCACGCGCCGCCGAAGAACCGGTGCGACCGCCGCCGTCCTCCTGACCGCCCTGCTCGGCGCGCACACCACCGACGCCACCGCCGGCACCGACACCACCGCCACCGCCGGCACCGTGCGGAAGACGCCCCGCCGGGTGGTGGAGGACCTCGACCGCGGCCTGGTCGCCGTCCCCCGTGCCGGGGGCACCTTCCTGAGCTGGCGGCTGCTCGGCACCGAGTACGCCCGCGAGGGCGACGGCATCGCCTTCAACGTCTACAAGAACGGGCGCAGACTCAACCGCACGCCGGTCACCCGCACGACGACGTACCGGGACGTCTCCCGGGGCACCGGTACGTACACCGTGCGCGCCGTCGTCGACGGGCGGGAGGGGCGGCCGAGCCGGGCCGCGCTCGAACTCGCCGGCGGGTACGCCCGCATACCGCTCGCCGCCGCCGACGGCTACACGGTGCAGCACGCCTGGCCGGGCGACCTGGACGGCGACGGACGGTACGAACTCGTCGTCAGCCGGCTCTCCGCGGACCGCACCGGAACCGACCTGCTGGAGGCGTACACGCTCACCGGCCGCCGGCTGTGGCGCATCGACCTCGGGCCCAACTCGCTCGCCCAGGCGCCCGGCAACGGGGCCAACGACCCCGCCCCCGCGGCCGTCAGCGGCTCGACCGCCATCGGCGGCTACCGCAACGACGACAACGTGACCGTCTACGACCTCGACGGCGACGGCCGCGCCGAGGTGCTGCTGCACACCGCCGACGGCACCACCTTCGCCGACGGCAGGGCCGTCGAGGCGGCCTCGCCCGCCGCCCAGTTCGTCTCCGTCGTGGACGGGCGCACCGGCGCGGAGCGGACCCGGCAGCCGGTGCCCGGGGACTTCACCGCCGACGGCCCCTCCGGCGGCCACTTCGGCATCGCCCACCTGGACGGCTCCCGGCCCAGCCTGGTCACCAAGCTGGTCACCCGCACCGGTGCCGGGCGCGGCGCCTTCCGCGTCCTGTTCCAGACCTGGGACTTCGACGGCACCGACCTCACCCGCCGCTGGAAGTACGTGGTGCCCGCCGGCAGCGGCGCGACGAGCTTCCACCAGATCCGCACCGTCGACCTGGACGGCGACGGCCGCGACGAGATCGCCGACGGCAACTACGTCGTCGACGACGACGGCACCCTGCGCTACGTCGTCGACGGTGCCGGTCACGGCGACCGCTTCGCCGTCGCCGACCTCGACCCCGCCCGCCCCGGCCTGGAGGGCTTCGCCGTCCAGCAGTCCGAACTGGGCGTCGTCTCCCGCTTCCCCTGGTACTACTACGACGCGGCCACCGGTGAGCGTCTGGCGACCGGTACGCACCCGGAGCACCCGGCGGGCGAGGCCGATCTGGACGTCGGCCGCGGCACCGCCGCCGACATCGACCCCCGGCACCCCGGCTACGAGTACTGGACGTCCGCCGCCGACGTCACCCGGCCCGGTGCGGGCGTCTTCAACGTGCGGGACGGCAGGGTCTCCGCGACCACTCCGAGCGTCAACTTCCGCATCTGGTGGGACGGCGACCTGACCGCCGAACTCCTCGACTCCACCCACGTCGAGAAGTGGGACCCCGAGACCGGGACGAGCAGAAGGCTCTTCGACCCCTCCGGCGTGGTCTCCGGGCCCCGCGCCGCGACCCCGTTCTACGGCGACCTGCTCGGCGACTGGCGCGAGGAGATCCTCGCCGAGACGGCCGACCGCACGGCGCTGCACCTGTACACCACCACCGAGCCGGCCTCCACCCGCCTCTACACCCTCGCGCAGAACCCCGCCTACCGGCTGGGCTGGACCGTGCGCGGCTACCTGCAGTCCACGTACACCGACTACCACCTCGGCACGGAGACCCGCCGGGTCCCCAGGCCCGCCCTCACCACCCCGGAAGGAGCCCCCTCCCATGGCCACCACGCGTAGGACCTTCACCGCTCTGGCGGCGGGCGCGGCGCTGGCCGCCGCCGTCCCCGCGGGCGGCGCCCAGGCGGCCCCGGGGCGCCGCCGCGGACGTCTGCTCGCCCACGACGACTTCCGGCACGGCCTGCGCCGGTGGGCCGTCGAACTGGAGGACGGCGGCACCGTCACCGCCTCCCGGGGCACGCTGGAGATCGACGTCCCGGCCGGCGCCACCGTCTGGTTCAGGGAACGGCTGACCGGGCCGTACGTCCTGGAGTACACCGCCACGCCGGTCTCCGGGGGCGGTCCCAACGACCGGGTCTCGGACCTCAACAACTTCTGGAACGCCACCGACACGCGTTCCCCGCACGATCTCCTCGCCACCCGCCGGGACGGCTCGCTGGCCGACTACGACCGGCTGCGGACGTACTACGTCGGCTACGGCGCCAACGGCAACACCACCACCCGGCTGCGCCGTTACGTCGGCGAGGCGGGGGTGCGCCCGCTGGTCCACGACTACACCGAACCGCTGCTCGTGCCCGGCCGGCCGCACCACGTCCGGATCCTCTCCGACGGGCCGACGGTGCGCTGGTGGAACAACGGCCGCCTGGTCTTCGACCACCGGGACCCGGAGCCGTACACCGCGGGGCACTTCGCCTTCCGCACCACCTGGAGCCACTTCCGCATCACCGGTTTCCGCGTGTGGCGGGTGGCGTCCGGCCACCGCTGAGGACCGCGTCGAGCCAGGTGAGGGCGTCGTCCTGCATGGGGCCGGTGAAGGCGTGGCCGACACCGGGGACGGTCTCGGCGCGCAGCCGGCCGCCAGCGCCCAGGGACTCCCAGACCGCGCGGAGCCGGGCGTGCGCGGCCCGGACGCCCTCGGGCACGAACAGCGGGTCGTGCTCACCGTTCAGGAAGAGCATCGGCTTCGGCGCGGCGAGGCTCGCCACGTCGGGGAGGTCGAGGTGGCGGGCGAGTCCGGGGTGCAGCATGTGGAACGCCGACTGCCCGCGCAGGGTGTTGTTGCCGGGGACCATCATCTCCTTCAGCCCGGTCATCCAGCACACGCTCACCGCGGCGGCGACGTCGTCGCTGAGCGCGGCCGTCTGCCAGGCGCGGTAGCCGCCCATGGAGAAGCCGAGCGCCGCCACCCGGCGGGCGTCCACCCTCTCCAGGCCGGCCAGGAAGCCGGCGGCCCGCTCGTCCTCGCGGGCCATCAGTCCGGCGAGGGAGCTGCCGAGGTGGAAGAGGTTGCTCGCCAGGGCCTGCTGGCGTTCGTAGGTGAGCGGGTCGCGGTCGCCCCAGCCGAGAGCGTCCAGGCACAGCACCACATAGCCGCGCCGGGCCAGTTCGTCACCGGGGAACCGGCCGCCGAAGTGCCGGTGAGCCCACTCCTCGGCGGCGGGCAGGCGCGTGTCGTCGTACCAGGGGCGGACCAGTTTCTCCTTGCCGATGTCGAAGCGGGAGCCGTGGTCGTGCAGGAGGAGGACGGCCGGGAAGGGCCCGGCGCCCCGCGGGGTGAGCAGGGCGCCGCGGACCCGGGTCCAGCGGGTGAGGGAGAGGGTGACCGTCTCGCGCGTGTACCCGTCGCCGTCCTCGCGGTCGGCGAACTCGGGGGCGTACGGCGTGCCGTCCTGCCGGCCGACGAGCAGGTGCTCCTCGACGGTGGCGCGGGCCGTCCGCCGCCACTGTCCGAAGTCCCTGATCGGCGAGGTGCCCCAGGCCAGCGGGAAGGTCAGCTCCTCCTTGAGCGCCGGGTGGAAGGCGGGCAGGTCACCGGTGGCGGGCATAGGGCCGCCAGTCGCCGAGGTACGCCTCCCTGGTGTGTGCCGCGGCCTCGGCGCGGGTCAGCTGCGGCCGGTTCCCGGGGACGGTGATCGCCGCGCCGGGGCCGGTGTTGCGGTACTCGCGAAAGCGCTGCTCCTGCCAGGGGTGGGCGTCGCGCATGTTCGCGTAGGGCGCGGCCGCGTCGATGCCGGCGCCGAGGCGGGTCTCGCGCACGGTGAGCATCGGGCGGGCGGTGGGGTCGGAGCTGGGCACCCAGGGGCGGGCCAGCTTGTAGTAGCCGTCGGGGGCCTCGCTGCTGACGCGGCTGCGGATGACGAGGTAGCCGCGCGGGTTGGCGCCCGCCGTGGACGGCGCGAACACGAAGCCGTACGGGGCGCCCGCCAGGTCGGTGCGGACCAGGGTGCGGAAGTGGCAGCGGTCGTAGACGGCCGTCGCCCGGCCGAAGACGAAGTCGACGTCGCCCTCGATGTGGCAGTGGGCGTAGTACTGGCGGGCGAAGTGGCCGAGGGAGCGGGTGTCGGCGAGCAGGGTGTCCTGGTGGCCGAGGAAGCGGCAGTGGTGGAAGGCGGTGCGGTCGCCCTGGGCCCTGAGGGCGACGGCCTGGGTGCCGGACCAGCCGGGGTGGTCGGCGCGCAGCCAGTCGTTGGCGAAGGTGATCCGGTGGGCGGTGAAGCCGTCGGCCTGCACGGTGACGGTGGCCGAGCCGCTGGTGCCGTAGGTGCCGGAGCCGTCCGGTCTGGGGGTGCCGGCCGAGTTGTCGTACACGATGACGGTGTCGCGGGGGTCCTCGGCGGCGCCGATCCAGGTGGCGTCGGTGCGGCCGGCGTCGAGGGCGACGGTCTCGCGGTAGGTGCCGGGGGCGAGGACGAGTGTCCAGCCGCTGCCGGCGGCGGCGGTCACGGCGGCCCGGACGGAGGTGAAGTCGCCGCGGCCGTGCGGGTCGACGTACAGGGTCTTCGGGGTGAGGCGGGCGGCCGGTGAGCCGTGGCGGCCGAAGGGGCGCGGGTGGGGGCGTTCGCCGGCGGCCGCGGGGGCGGCGGCGAGGCCGAGGGCGGCGCCCGCGCCGGCGGTCGTCAGCAGGAAGCCTCTGCGGGTGGGGGCGGGTCGGGGCATGCGGGTGCCTCCAGGGCGGGATCGCGGTGCGTGAGGAGAGGTGGGGTGCGGTGCGGGTGGGGTGGGGTGGGCCGGGGCGGTGCGGGCGCCCCGGCCCGGTTCGGGTGGTGCGGCGTCAGCGCAGGCGGCCGGCGCCCGCACCGCGGTCGACGACGTGGGGGACGGCCGCGGCCGGGAGGACCTCGGTGCGCAGGGCGGGTGTCCAGCCCGCGCCGGAGCGCAGGGTCTCGGCGGGGATCTCGGCGTTGTGCACGGCGATCAGGTCGACGGCGCGGCCGTTGACCCGGTTGTGCGCGGCGGTGACCGGCGCGTCGCTCCACTTCTTCAGGATCTTGGCGGGGCTGACGCCCTTGGGGAGCGTGAAGGCGTTGTGCTCGGCGACGATCGCGGACTCCTTGCCGACGCCGAAGCTGTAGGCGTAGCCGTCCGAGGCCACGAAGTGGTTGTTGTAGATGTCGACCTGGCCGAAGCGGACGCGGGGCGCGCGTTCGACGAGGTTCTTGAAGAGGTTGTGGTGGAAGGTCACCTTGAGGTGGCCCCGGTCGACGGCGGCGGTGGACTCGCCGTCGCTGTTGCCGATGAGGATCGTCTTGTCGTGCTCGGTGAAGACGTTCCAGGAGGCGGTGACGTGGTCGGCGCCCTTGACGACGTCCAGCTGCCCGTCGTGCTGCTGGTAGAGCATGCCGAAGTGGACCGGGGCCGCGCTGTCGGGGTGCTCGCCGTCGGTGAAGGTGTTGTGGTCCAGCCAGACGTGGGTCGAGCCGTGGACGACGGCGCTGTCGTACTCGGAGTTCCAGTTGCCCCTGGCGCCGTCCGTGGGGTCCCACTGCGGGAAGCAGTCGACGGGGCTCTCGAAGGTGAGGTTGCGGACGATGACGTTGTCCACACCCTTGATCTGCAGACTGGCGCCCTTGAAGCCGGCGTCGCGGCCGATGCCGATGATCGTGGTGTTCGCGGGGACGTACGCCTTGATCGCCTGGTCCTGCCGGGCGGCGGAGGCGCGGCGCAGCCCTTCGGGGCTGTCGTCGGGCTCGGCGCTCAGGTCGGTGTCCAGGCCCCACTTCTCCGGCGCGTACTTCTCGAGGTAGGCGTCGAAGTCGTAGCCGGGGGCGGCGAAGGACTCGCAGCCCCCGGAGAGGGCGTCGATGGTGCCCTTCACCTTGATGATCCTCGGCGCGTCGCCGCCGGCGGCGAGGGCGGCCCTGAACCCGGCCCAGGTGGTGACCGTGTACACGTGCTCGGCGTCGGCGGCGGCTCCGCCGGTGGTGCCGGTGCCGTGGGAGGCCCAGCCGTCGTTCGCGGGCAGCGTCTGCCGGGCGATGTCGCGCGGGTGGTGGGGGTGGTGCGGGTGGCCGGGGCGGGCCTGGGCGGTGCCGGTGGTCAGGCCCAGCACGAGGGCGGTGCAGCCCGCCAGCACGACCGCCCTCCCTGTGGCATGTGCATGCCATCTCCGTGTGCTCATGGTGCGGCTCTCCTTCTCCGGATACGGGGGTTACGCGGTGGCCGGCTGCGGCCAGCCGATCCAGGACGCGGGGATCTCCTCGTCCAGCCGGCGCACGTCCCGGCGCGCCAGCACCCGGGTGCGCAGCAGTTCCCGCGTCACCAGCCGGGCCACCTCGATCGCGCCCGGCGGGTTGAAGTGGGTGTTGTCCTGCTCGGTGGCGGTCCAGTTGAAGTGCGTCTTGGTCCCCTCGACACCGAGCCGCTGCCACAGCGCCAGCGACAGCGCCTGTACGTCGAGCAGGGCCACGCCCTCCTCGCCGGCCAGCGCCCGCATCGCCGCCGGGTACTCGCCGTGGCTGGTCGTCGCGTTCCCGGCCGCGTCGAACCGGCGCCGCTCGACGGACGTCGCCAGCACCGGCCGCGCCCCGCGGGCCCTGGCGCCCTCGACGTACAGGCGCAGGTGGTCCTGGTACGTCGTCCAGGGCTCGGTGTGGCGGGAGGGGTCGTCGCGCTTCTGGTCGTTGTGCCCGAACTGGACGAGGAGCAGATCGCCGGGACGGATCACGCGGAGGATCGCGTCCAGCCTTCCCTCGTCCACGAAGCTCTTGGAACTGCGGCCGTTCACCGCGTGGTTGGCGACGGGGAGATCCTTGCGGAGGAAGAACGGCAGCGCCATGCCCCACCCGGTCTCGGGCGCGGCGTCGGCGTACTTCTGCGCGGCGGTGGAGTCGCCGGCGATGTGGAGGGTGCGGGTGCCTCGCCCGCCGGCCTGTGCGGTACCGGCGCCGGCGACCGCGAGGGGGACGGCGGCGACGGCGGCCGCGGTGACTTGCCTTCGGCTGAGAGCCACGCTGTGCACCTTTCGAGAGGGGACCAGATTCCCTGGGGGCGCGGGGGCGCCCCCGGGTGGGGGCCCCCCCCCGGGGGGGGGCCCGCCGCGGGGGGGGGCCCCGGCGGGGGGGGGGCCCCCGCCCCCGGCGCGCCCCAGGGGGGGGGGCGGGCCCCGCGGGGCCGTGGTGGGGTGCGGCCCCGCCGCGTGTGCGCGACCGGCCGCGTGTGCGCGACCGGCCGGGGACGGCCCGCGGACCACGGGCCGTCCCACGGCGGGGATCAGGCCCGCACTAGCCCTTCTGCTCGTTCCACTCGGCCTGCGCCGTGTTCAGCTGCTCGGCCATCGTGTCCAGGAACTCCTTCGCGCTCATCTTCCCGAGCAGCACCTTCTGGAAGTTCGGCTCGTTGTCGGCCTTGGAGATGGTGTTCCAGTCCGGCAGGTAGTACGGCAGCTGGACGATGGTCGTGGAACCGTCGCTCAGCGCCTCGGCGGCCAGCTTCGTCGGCTCGGCCTCGGAGACCCACGGGTCCTTCGCGGCGTCGGTGTTCGCCGGCACCTGCCCGGCCGACTCGTTGAACTTCGAGTTCTCCTTGTGCGAGGCGGCGAACTCGATGAACTTCCAGGCGGCCTCCTTGTTCTTGGAGCTCTTGAACAGGCCGAGCCCGTCGACCGGGTTGGACACCTGGACGCGCTTGCCGGAGGCGCCGGTCGGCTGCGGGATGCCGCGGAACTTCTCCACGCCGAGCGCCTTCACGTGGTCCTGGTAGGAGCCCAGGTTGTGGTGGAGCATGCCGATCGTGCCCGAGTCCCACTGGGCGACCATCTTGGCGAAGTCGTTGTTGACGTCGGCGGCCGGCGTGACCCTCTTGTAGAGGCCGGCGTACTTCTCCAGCGCCTCGACGTTCTTCGGGTCGTTGAGGGTCGTCTTCTTCTTCTCGCTGTCCCAGAACGAGGTGATGCCGGACTGCCCGTACATCGCGTCGACGGCCTGGGCGATGGAGCCGGAACCGCCGCGGATGGTGTAGCCGAACTCGTTCTTGCCCGCGTCGGTGAGCTTCTCGGCCGCCTTGTAGAAGGCGTCCCAGGTCGTCGGCGCCTCCAGGCCGGCCTTCTCGAACAGGTCGGTGCGGTAGTACAGCACACCGTTGTTGGCGGAGGTCGGCACCGAGTAGAGACGGCCGTCACCGCCGCCGGCGGCCCGCAGGGACTCGATCATCTCCTTGTTGATCCTGCCGTTCAGGGACGACCCGGTGAGCCGGTTGTCCAGCGGCTCCAGCGCGCCCTGGGCGGAGAACCCGGCGATCATCGCCGCGCCGACGCCGCCGACGTCCGGCAGGCCGCCGCCCTGGATGGCGGTGTCGACCTTGGACTGGTACTCCTTGGCCGCGATGCCGACGTACTCGACGTCGATGTCCGGGTTGGCCTTCTCGAAGTCGGCGATGATCTCCTTCCACACGGCCGTGCGGATACCGCCGTTGTTGTCCCAGAAGACGATCTTCCCCGTGCCGCTGCCCTCGGCGCCCTTGTCGCCGCCCGCTCCGCTGCCGTCGTCACCGCAGGCGGTGGCGGTCAGCGCGAGCACGGCCCCCAGCGCGACGGCGGCGGTCGTCCGGCGCCTGCCTGTGCTTCTGCTGCTGCGCATGCTGATCTTCATTGGTCGGCTCTCTTCTTCTTCTGGATCCAACGGTGCGGTGCTGAACAACGTGGGGGGGGGTCGGTGGGTGGTGCCGCGGGCGGCTCAGTGGGTGCCGAGCTGCTTCTGCGGTCCCGAGAAGCGCTTCACCAGCGCGGGCACGGCCGCCGCCGGGTCGAGCCGGTAGTCGTAGAAGTCACGCGGCTCGAAGGCGTCGCCCCACTCGTCGTGGCGGCCCGTGGTGTTGCGCAGGATCGATCCGCGCTCCACGAGTTCCGCGGTGGCGTCGGCCTGGTAGGGGTGCTGGACGTCCCGGTAGTAGCTGTTCTCGATGACCATCTTCGTGGCGCCGCGCGACCAGTTCCCGTACGTCCACACGGGGTCGCCCGGATCGGCCTGCGCCGTCAGGTAGTTGTTGTAGAGGTGCGCGTAGGCGGCGTTGTCCACCGAGGGGTTGCGCTGCTTGGTGTTCGAGAACCAGTTGTGGTCGATGGTGATCTGCGTCCTGACGTTCTTCGTCCAGCCCAGCCCGAACGTCTTGTTGTTGTTCTCGAAGCGGTTGTACGAGACGGTCACGTACTCGCTGTCCTTGCGGACGTCGAGCTGCCCGTCGCAGATGTTCGAGAAGCGGTTGTGGTCGACCCACACGTGGTGGACGGTGTCCATCTGGATGCCGTCGAAGTCGGTGTCCTTGCAGTCCCAGTTGCCGGGGACCGCCGAGTCGCGGATCGTCAGGTTGCGGATGATCACGTTGTGGGTGCCGGGCTTCAGGTTCAGCTCGCCGTGGACGATCTCGCCGGTGTCGCCGACACCGACGATCGTCTTGTCCGAGGCGACGACGATCTCCGCGCCGAAGGGCTCGGCCTCGATCGTGCCCGCCACCCGGATGACGTACGGCTCCTCGGCCGCCGCGTACTTCTCCAGCGCGGCCTGGTCGGTGACGGTGACGACCTTCCCGCCCTCGCCGCCGGTGGTGCCGCCGGCCAGGGAGGCGAAGCCGTGCGGGCGGTCGCCCAGGTGCGGGTTGACCGCCGTCCGTTCCTCCGGCGGGGCGGCGGCGTGCGCCTGCCCCGCCGTGCCCAGGGCCAGGGCGGTGACCAGGCCCAGGACGGTGCCGATGGTTCTGCCGGTCCCTGGTGTGCGCTTGCTCGGAAGGTGCGTCATTGCGGCTCCCAACAGGCTCGGGGGTGAGGTGGGTTACTGCGGTGTGATCCTGAAGCGGGTGAACTCGGCGGCACCGGCGTGTCCCTCGCCGGCGGGTGCGAGCGCGAACAGGCCCAGCAGGGCGCCGACCCAGCGCCAGGGGGTGGCGGCGAAGACCTGGCCGGTGGGCCTCGGGCCGTCGCCGAGGTCGTAGGAGAAGCGGCAGCGCGCCCCGGGCGCCGTCTCGATCCGCAGCCGCACCCGTCCGCCGGGTGCGACGCGGGGGTGGTCGGCGTCCCGCTCGGCCTCGGCCACCGACTCGGCGAACCGGTGCACCAGGTGCACCTCCCCGTCGGTGCCCCGCTGGAGCCCGATCCAGCGGTAGGCGTCGCCGAGCACCGCGAGCCCGGCCCGGGCGCCCGGCTCCGTGCTGTCCAGGCGAAGCTCCACCTCGACGGACACCGGCAGGCCGGGCAGCCGCTGGGTGAGGACGTTCGGCAGTTTGCGCAGGTCGTGCGCGTCGGCCGTGCGGACGCAGGTGAGCCGGAGCCCGTCCCCGGAGTGGTGCGCGGTCCAGCCCTCGCCGGGATTGGCGGTCCAGGACCACTGGTGGCCGTACCGTCCGCCGGGGAAGTCGTCGTCGGTCGCGGGCGCGGCCGGCGGCTGCGGCGGCAGGGCGGGGCGCCGGTGGACGGTGACCGGGGCGCCGTCGTCGCCGAGGACCGGCCAGTCTCCCTCCGGCCACGTCATCGGCTGCAGGTGGACCACCCTGCCGTAGGCGCCGCGCTGCTGGAAGTGCAGGAACCAGTCCTCGCCGGCCGCGGTACGCACCCAGCCGCCCTGGTGGGGGCCGTTGACGTCGGTGTCCTTCTGTTCCAGGACGACCTTCTCCTCGTAGGGTCCAAAGAAGTCGCGGGAGCGGAAGGCGCCCTGCCAGCCGGTCTCCACTCCCCCGGCGGGCGCCAGGATCCAGAACCAGCCGTCGTGCCTGTAGAGCTTGGGGCCCTCCAGGGTGAACCAGCCGGGGATGCGGTCGGCGTCGACGATCACCTTGCCCTCGTCGAGGACCCCGGTGCCGTCGGGGTTCATGCGGTGCCCGGTGAGGCGGTTCTTGATGCCGGCGCGGGAGCGGGCCCAGGCGTGCACCAGATAGGCCTCGCCGGTCTCCTCGTCCCACAGCGGGCAGGCGTCGATCAGGCCCTTGCCGGCCTTGACCAGGTGCGGCTCGGTCCACGGACCCCGGATGTCCGGGGCGTTGACCTGGAAGACGCCCTGGTCGGGGTCGCCCCAGAAGATCCAGAAGCGGCCGGCGTGGTGGCGCAGGGAGGGGGCCCAGACGCCGCAGTCGTGGCGGGGCGCAGCGAAGGCGTCCGCCGGTTCCAGGCGCTCCAGGGCGTGTCCGACGAGGGTCCAGTTGACCAGGTCGCGGGAGTGCAGCAGCGGCAGGCCGGGGGCGCGGCCGAAGCTGGAGGCGGTCAGGTAGAAGTCGTCGCCGACGCGGACGACGTCCGGGTCGGACCAGTCGGCGTTCAGGATCGGGTTGGTGTAGGTGTCCGCGGTCTGGGGGGTCACGGGTTCACCGCCTTTCGTACGAGGGTCGCGGCGTCGTCGGCGTCGAGGCGGCCGTCGGCGACGACGGTGACGATCCGGCGGACGAGGGTGTCGCCGGGGGCGACCGTCAGCCGTTCGTCGTGGGCGAGGGAGGAGCCGACGCCCGGGTACTCCTCGGTGCGCACGAACCACGGGTCGCGCCGGGTCCGTTCGGTGGCGCCGGCGAACACCAGCGACCAGGTGGTGCCGGTGAGGGCGAGCCAGTCGGCGGTGGTGCCGTGGACGTCCTTCTCGCCCTCGCGGTCCGCGGTGAAGACGCGCGGGGCCGTGCTCTCCTTGCGGGCCCGCCAGAAGAAGCCGCCGTAGGCCGCGCCGGGGCGCCCGTTGGTGGCGGGGCTGCCGATCGAGAGCGGCGCGCCCGTGACGTTGGTGAGGGAGAAGGTGAGGTCCAGCGCCCAGGCGGTGTCCGTGAGCGCGGTGGCGGCGACGGTGCGGTGCTCGCGCAGCAGCTCGGTGCCGGCGGCGGTCCAGCGCAGCTCCTCGACGAAGCCGTCGGGGTCGCAGAGCTGGAAGGCGGTGTGCCGCTGGGTGCCGTGGTTGTCGAGCTCGGTCGGCCCCTGGCCGCGGACGTAGGTGCGTCCGCCCCAGAAGTTGTGGCCCTCGACGTCGGGAACGGCGACACCGACGCCGAGGTGATGGAGGTGGTCGGCGGGGGCGAACTCGGTGACGGCGGTGCCGGCCAGGGTGGTGACGGGGTGCAGGCAGGGGCGCGGGGAGAGCCGGCCGGGCACTTCGGGCCGGACGACGTACCGGCCGACGGGGCGGCCCGCCACGCGCAGCACCGGGGAGTCGGCGGCGGTCATCGGGTGCTCGCCTCCTTCAGCGGGTGCTCCGTGCGGGGCGCCCACGGGGCGCCGAGCTCGGAGTACAGGGAGAGGGTGTCGGCGGCGGCGTCCACGAGTGCGTCGACGCCGGGCACCACGCGGCGGCTCTCGCCGGGCACGGCGCGCCAGGCGCCCTCGGGCAGCGCCTGGGGATCGGGGGCGCGGCGGACCGCCTCGACGACCTTCATGAACGCGCCGGCCGCCTCCGGGGGGACCAGCAGCCCGGCGCCGTCGGTGAGGTGGGCGACGAGGTTCTCCAGCAGGTCGGTGCGGCCGTGGTCGTACTCCTCGGGGCCGTGGCCGGCGCGCTGGAGCAGGACGCGGTCCTGCTTGTACCAGAAGGTGATGCGGCCCCGGTCGCCGTGGACCAGGACGTACGGCTCGTGCGCCCGCTGTGCGCACAGGGTCGCGGCGACGGTGACCCGGTGGCCGCGGGTGGTGGTGATCCGTACGCAGGAGGTGTCGTCGGCCTCGATGTCGTTGGCGTGGCTCAGCTCGGTCTCGACGCCGGTGACGTCCTCGGCGCGGGCGGTGCCGCCCAGCGCGAGGGCGGTGGCGACGGCGTGCGCGAGCGGGTTGGTCAGCGCGCCGTCGATCACGTCGGCGCCGTCCAGGCGCCGGCGGCCCGCCCAGCGCGCCCGGCGGAAGTAGGCCTCGTCCCGCACCCAGGCGCCGGCCCCGCCGACGCCCGTCACCTCGCCGATCGCGCCCTCGGCGAGCAGCGCGCGGACCGCGGGCACGGCGTGCGAGCCCAGCGACTGGAAGCCGATCTGGCAGGCGACGCCGGCCTCGGCGATCCCGTCGGCCATGCGCCGGAACTCGGCGTACGACGGTGCCGGGGGCTTCTCCAGCAGCAGGTGCACGCCCCGGCGGGCGGCGGTCAGCGCGAGGTCGGTGTGGGTGGGGATCGGCGTGCAGATCACGGCGATCCGGGCGCCGGTGGAGTCCAGCAGGGCGCCGAGGTCGGCGGACTGCTCGGGGAGTTCCCCGCCGGCCTCCTCCTCGGTCAGCGGGGTCAGCTCGCAGATGCCGGCCAGCCGGACCAGCCCCGCCCGCTCCAGGCGGCGGATGTTGGCGACGTGCCAGCGGCCGTGGCCGCGGGCGCCGGCGAGGACGACGGGCAGCGGCGCGTTCATCGCAGCCTCCCCGCGCCCGCGCCCCCGGCCACCGCCCGGTCGGCCTCGGCGGCGCTGTCGACCGGGCCGTGCAGGACGGGGGTCCAGCCGACGTCGGCGGTCAGGTCGCGTTCGCTGCCGGAGTTGTAGGCGTTGTAGATGGTGAGCAGGTCCACCGGGTAGCCGTTGAAGACGTTGCCGCTCGCGTGCAGGGCGCTGCCGTTCCAGCTCTTGACCAGGTCGGCGGCCTCGACGTGGCCGGGGGTGTGGAAGGCGTTGTTCTGCGCGTGGATGCGGGACTCGGTGGAGACGCCGATGGAGTAGCGGTAGTCGGCGTCCTTCTCGTCGACGACGTACCGGTTGTTGTAGAGGTGCACCTGGCCGAAGCGGACACGCGGGGCGCGCTGGGCGACGGACTCGAACTCGTTGTGGTGCAGGGTGACCCGGAGCTTGCCGCGGTCGCCGGTGGCCGAGTCGCCGTTGCCGATGAGCATCGCCTTGTCGTGGTCGGCGAAGCGGCTCCAGGAGACGGTGACCAGGTCTGACTCGTTGGTGATGTCGAGCAGGCCGTCGTGGCGCAGGTAGTTGCGGCCGAAGAGGGTGGGCTCCTTCTCGTCCGGGTGGCCCTTGTCGCTGAGGGTGACGTGGTCGACCCAGACGTGGGTGGCGCCCTTCAGCCAGAGGTTGTCGTAGGCCGTCTTCCAGTCGCCGAGGCCGCCGGAGTTGGGCTGCCAGACGGGGAAGCAGTCGTAGGCGTCGCGCAGTTCGAGGTTGCGGACGATGACGTTGTCCGCGTCCTTCACCTGGAGGCTCGCGCCCTTGAGGACGGCGTCGTCGCCGAGGCCGACGAGGGTGGTGTTCGAGCCGACGGTCAGCACGACGCGTTCGGCCTGCCGGGCGGCGGAGGCCTTGCGGGCCTCCTCCTGCGGGCCGCTGGGCCTGGCGGCGCCCCAGGTGCGGGGGTCGTAGGCCGCCAGGTACTTCTTCAGGCTGTACTCGTCGGTCGCGTAGTTGGCGCAGTCCAGGCGCCGGCCGTCGTCGTCGGTGTTGGCGTCGATGGTCCCGGCGATCTTGATGATCTTCGGGGTGTCGCTGCCGTTGTCGAGGGCGCGGACCAGTCCGGCCCGGTCGGTGACGGTGAAGACGTGGGCGTCGTCGGCGGCGGCGCCTCCGGTGGTGCCGCCCTCCGCCGCGGCCCAGCCGTCGTCCGGGCCGAGGGTGTCGCGGCTGATGTCCCGGGTGCCGTCCGCGTGGGCGGGGACGCAGAGCAGGGCGAGGAGTCCGGCGGCGGCGGCCGCGTGTCGCAGTCTCATCCCTTCACCGCCCCCGCGCTGAAGCCGGTGATCAGCCACTTCTGGATGAAGGCGAAGACGAGCACCACGGGCACGGCCGCGATGATGCCGCCGGCGGCGAGCGCGCCGAGGTCGACGCTGTCCGCGCTCATCAGGGTGTTGAGGCCGACCGGGATGGTCTGCTTGCCCTGGTCGTTGAGGAACATCAGGGCGAACAGGAAGTGGTTCCAGGAGTGCACGAAGGCGAAGGAGCCGACGGCGATCAGGCCGGGGCGCAGCAGCGGCAGCACGACGATCCGGAAGGCCTGGAACCGTCCGCAGCCGTCGACCCAGGCGGCCTCCTCCAGGGAGTACGGCACGTTCTTGATGAAGTTGCTGATGAGGATCATCGACAGCGGCAGCTGGAAGACCGTCTCGGCGATGATGACGCTGCCGAGCGAGTTGATCATCTGCAGTCCGGCGAAGATCTCGAACAGCGGGACCAGCAGCAGCGCGCCGGGCACGAACTGGGAGCAGAGCAGGGCGAGCATGAAGCCCCGCTTGATCCTGAAGTCGAACCGGGCGAGGGCGTAGCCGCCGGCCAGGGCGACGAGCGTCGTCGTGAACAGGGTGGCGATGCCGACCAGCAGGCTGTTCTGGAAGAAGGTGCCGAAGGCGCGGTCGGTCCACACCTTCTCGAAGTGCTCGAAGGTCATCGGCCAGGGCACGAGCGAGGTCGAGCCGGCCGGGCGCAGCGCGAAGAGCAGGATCCAGTAGAACGGGATCAGGGTGAAGACGAGGTAGACGCCGAGCGGCAGGTAGATCTGCCAGCGGGGGACCTCGTCCCAGGCGGGGTGCTTCTTCGCGGCGCGCGGCGGCTCGTGGCCGGCCCGCAGGGGCGCGGGGGCGGGCGCGGGGGCCTCCTTGGTGATCACTTGTTCTCGCCTCCGAACTTGCTCAGCCGCAGGTAGACGATCGAGCAGAAGAGCAGGATCACGAACGCGACGGTGGTGAGGGCCGACGCGTAGCCGAAGTTGTGGGCGTCGACGCTGGTGTTGGCTATGTACAGGGGCAGGGTCGTGGTCACGCCCGCGGGTCCGCCGCCGGTCAGGGTGTAGAGGAGGTCGACGTTGTTGAACTCCCACACCGCGCGCAGCAGGGTGGACAGGATGATGGCGTCCTTCAGGTGGGGCAGCGTGATGTGCCAGAACTGCTGGATGCGGCTGGCGCCGTCGACCTCGGCGGCCTCGTAGAGGTCCTTGGAGACGGACTGGAGGTCGGCGAGGATGAGGATCGCGAAGAAGGGGACACCGCGCCACAGGTCGGCGACGACCGCCGCGGAGAACACGGTGGAGGTGTCCGACAACCAGCTGGTGCCGTACGAGCCGATGCCCATGTCGGCGAGGTAACGGGTGATGCCGGTCTGGGAGTTGTAGAGGAGCACCCAGATCGCGGAGGTCAGCACGCCGGAGACGGCCCACGGGGAGAAGACCAGGGCGCGCCCGATCCCCCGGCCCACGAAGGTCTGGTTGACGATGAGCGCCAGCGCCAGGCCGAAGAGGAGCTGCAGTCCGACCTCGACGAAGACCCACTTCGCGCTGAAGACGAGGGTGTCCCAGAACATGGGGTCGTCGGTGAAGATCTTGGTGAAGTTGTCGAGGCCGGCGAAGCCGTTCCGCCACGGCTTGGTGGGGTTGTAGTTCTGCAGGCTGTAGTAGAAGACGCTGATGACCGGGTAGGCGATGAAGCCCAGCATCAGCAGGGCGGCGGGGGCGATCAGCAGGTACGGGAGCCTGCGCGGCGTGGCGGAGGCACGGCGCCGCCTCGGTGGCGCGGGCGGTTTCGCCACGGCTGCGGCTTGGGCCATGACAGTTCTCCGTTCTGGTACGTCGTGCGTGTGCGGTGCGTGGGCGGTGCCGTGTGCGGTGCGTGAGCGCTGCACGCAGGTGGCACAGGAAGCGCTTTCTGCCAGGGCAGACGTGTACGGTCTCCCGCCGTGGCGGGGGTCAGCCGGCGTACGGGTCCTGCACGGTGCCCGGGCGGGCCAGGAACTCGAAGTCGCAGCCGGTGTCGGCCTGGGTGATCTGGTCGTCGTAGAGCGCGCCGTAGCCGCGTTCGTGGCGGGCGGGCGGCGGGGTCCAGGCGGCCCTGCGGCGTTCCAGCTCGTCGTCGTCCACCTCGAGGCGCAGGGTGCGCGCCTCCACGTCGAGGGTGATCGTGTCGCCGGTGCGCACGAGGGCGAGCGGTCCGCCGACGTACGACTCGGGCGCCACGTGCAGCACGCAGGCGCCGTAGCTGGTGCCGCTCATCCGGGCGTCGGAGATCCGCACCATGTCCCGCACGCCCTGCCTGAGCAGGTGGTCGGGGATGGGCAGCATGCCGTACTCGGGCATGCCCGGGCCGCCCTTGGGTCCGGCGTTGCGCAGCACCAGCACGCTGTCGGCGGTGATGCCCAGCGACGGGTCGTCGATGGTGCGCTGCATGGTCTTGTAGTCGTCGAAGACGACGGCCCGGCCGGTGTGCTTGAGCAGGTGCGGTTCGGCGGCGATGTGCTTGATGACGGCGCCGTCCGGGCAGAGGTTGCCGCGCAGGACGGCGACTCCGCCCTCGCTCGCGACCGGGTTGTCGCGGGGCCGGATGACGTCGTCGTCGTGCACCCGCGCGCCGGCGATCTGCTCGCGCATCGTGTCGTGCGAGACGGTGGGCCGGTCCAGGTGGAGCAGGTCGGGGATGCGGGAGAGGAAGCCGGGCAGGCCGCCGGCGAAGTGGAAGTCCTCCATCAGGTACTTCCGGCCGCCGGGGCGGACGTTGGCCAGCACCGGGACGGTGCGGGCGATGCGGTCGAAGTCGTCGAGGGTGAGGGTGACGCCCGCGCGGCCCGCCATGGCGATCAGGTGGATCACGGCGTTGGTGGAGCCGCCGAGGCCGAGCACGGTGGTGACGGCGTCGTGGAAGGCGTCGGCGGTGAGGATGTCGCTCAGCCTCCGGTCCCGGTGGACCAGTTCGACGATGCGCAGTCCGGCCGCGGCGGCCATCCGGTCGTGGCCGGAGTCGACGGCCGGGATGCTGGAGGCGCCCGGGACGGTGACGCCGAGGGCCTCGGCGGCGGCGGTCAGCGTGGAGGCGGTGCCCATCGTCATGCAGTGGCCGGGCGAGCGGGCCAGGCCGCTCTCCAGCTCCTGCATCTCGCAGTCGCCGATGAGGCCGGCCCGCATGTCGTCCCAGTACTTCCACATGTCGGTGCCGGAGCCCAGGGTCTCACCGCGCCAGTGGCCGGGGAGCATGGGGCCGGCCGGCACGAACACCGCCGGCAGGTCGACGCTGGCGGCGCCCATGAGCAGGGCGGGCGTGGACTTGTCGCAGCCGCCCATCAGCACGGCGCCGTCGACCGGGTAGGAGCGCAGCAGCTCCTCGGTCTCCATCGCGAGCAGGTTGCGGTAGAGCATCGGGGTCGGCTTCTGGAAGGTCTCGCTGAGCGTGGAGACCGGGAACTCCAGCGGGAAGCCGCCCGCCTGCCACACGCCCCGCTTCACGGCCTGGGCGCGGTCGCGCAGGTGGACGTGGCAGGGGTTGATGTCGGACCAGGTGTTGAGGATCGCGATGACCGGCTTGCCGAGGTGTTCCTCGGGCAGGTAGCCGAGCTGGCGGGTGCGGGCACGGTGGCTGAAGGAGCGCAGGCCCGACGAGACGCCGCTGCCGTACCACTGGTGGCTGCGCAGCTCCTCCGGGCGCTTCCTGGGGGCGCTCATATCGCCCACCCCGCGGCGATGGCGGCGACCTCGGCGCGCTCGTCCTCGGGCAGCGGCCTGCTCGGCGGGCGGACCTCGCGGCGGCACAGTCCGAGCGAGGCCAGGGCCTCCTTGACGACGGTGACGTTGTTGGCGGAGCCGTTGGCGGCGCGCAGTTCCTCGAAGCGGCGGATCTGCTCCCAGACCTTCATGGCGGCCGGGTAGTCGCCGGCCCGGAGCGCCTCGATCATGTTCAGCGAGACGGCCGGGGCGACGTTCACCAGGCCCGAGGTGAAGCCGGTGGCGCCGGCGGAGAAGTACGAGGGGGCGTACGGCTCGGCGAGTCCGGCCACCCACACGAAGCGGTCGAGGCCGGCGTCGCGGGCGAAGGCGGCGAACCGGGCCGCGTCCGGGACGGCGTACTTGACGCCGATGACGTTGGGGCAGTGGTCGGCGAGTTCGGCGAGGCGGGAGCCGGGGAGCTGGGCGTTGCGCAGATAGGGCACGACGCCCAGCTCGGGCACGGCCTCGGCGATCGCGCGGTGGTAGTCGACCCAGCCGGCCTGGGAGACGTAGGGGTGGACGGGCTGGTGGACCATCACCATCCGGGCGCCCAGCTCACGGGCGTGCTGCGCGGAGGCCACCGCGGTGGGCACGTCGTGGCCGACACCGACCAGGACGGCGGTGCCGTCGCCGGCCTCCTCGACGGTCAGCTCGGTGACCAGGCGCCGCTCGGCCGGGGTCAGGGCGTAGAACTCTCCGGTGTTGCCGTTCGGGGTGAGGGTCGTGATCCCGGCGTCGAGGAGACGGCGCAGCAGGGCCCGGTACGTGGCCGGGTCGACGGAGCCGTCCTCGGCGAACGGGGTCACCGGGATCGCCACCACGTCGGCCAGGGCCGCCCGCTGGGTCTCGAACGTCGTTGTCATGTCTGACCGACCTCTTCCTGGGCCTCGGGATCCGTGTGGGGGAAGGCCCGCTCGACGAACGACGCGATGTGGGCGTGCAGGGCGCGTGCCGCGCCGTCCGCGTCGCCGGCGAGGGCGAGACGCAGGATGTCCTGGTGCTCGGTGGCCTCCTGCTCCCAGGAGGGGTCGGCGGCCCAGGCGACGGCGGAGACCAGGGCCGCCTGGTCGCGGACCTCGTCGAGCATCCGGCCGAGCAGCGGGTTGCCGCACGGCAGGTACAGGGCGCGGTGGAACTCGCGGTTGGCGAGGGAGCGTTCGGCGGTGTCCGTGGCCTGGTCTGCCCGGGTCAGCGCGTCGCGGGCCGCGTCCAGGGAGGCGCCGCGGCGGACCGCGCGCCGCAGTGCCTCCGGCTCCAGGAGCAGCCGCACGTCGTAGACCTCGCGCGCCATGTCCGCGTCCACCATGCGCACGGTGACGCCCTTGTACTGGCTCATCACGACCAGTCCGGTGCCGGCCAGGGTCTTGAGCGCCTCGCGCACCGGTGTCTTGGACACCCCGAACTGTGCGGCGAGGTCGGTCTCGACCAGGGCCTGGCCGGGAGTCAGCCGCCCGGTGAGGATGCGGCGTTTGATCTCCTCCAGCACGTACTGCGTGCGGGAGGGGATCGGCGTGGGCACAGAGGTCATGCGCGCCTCTCGGAATCTCGCGTCGGATGCGCGGACCTCGGACATCCGGCTCTGGGATATCCGATCTCACGTATCGCGTCTCATATATGACGTACGGAGTACGACGCGTTGAAGGTAGGAGGGGCGCAGGGCCGCGTCAATGCTTCTGACGAAGAAAGTTCAGGTGCCGCTCACACGGATGTGCGCAGCCCTTCGCGCGCGACGGCGGCCGGGCCGCCGAAGGCCGCGGCGGCCCGTGCGGTCGCCGCCTCGCGGGTGAGCGTGGGTCCGACGTGCGTGACGAGCAGGCGCCGGGCGCCGGCCTCACGGGCGGTGTTCCCGGCGTCCTCGGGCGTCAGGTGCACCTGTTCGCCTTCGCGATGCACGTCGATGTCCGCCTCGCACAGGAAGAGGTCGGCGTCGCGGGCGAGCCCGGTGAGCGCGGCGCACGGGCCGCTGTCCCCCGAGTAGGCGAGGACCCGCCCGTCGCACTCGGCCCGCAGGCCGTAGGCCTCGACGTCGTGACGGACGGCGCGGGCGGTGAGGAGCAGGCCGCCGTGGCGGGCGGTGTGGCCGTCGTACAGGGGACGGAAGTCGAGCACGCCGTCGAGGAACGCGGTGTCCGGGCGTCCGAGGAACCCGGCCAGGCGCTCGGCGCAGCCCTGCGGGGCGTGGACGGGGACGGGTGCGGGCGGAGTCGCTCCCCCGTGGGCGAAGGCGTACAGCGCGGAGAGCAGGTCGGCGGTGTGATCGGCGTGGAGGTGGGAGATCCAGATCGCGCTCAGCCTCGCCGGGTCGGTGTGCCGCTGCAATTCCGCGAACGTGCCGGGTCCGGCGTCCACCCACACCTCGGCTCCCCCGCCGCGCAGCAGATGGCCGGAGCAGGGGCGGCCCGGGGCGGGGTGCGGGGAGGCGGTGCCGAGGACGGTGAGGGAGAACGCCATGCGGCGAGCGTACGCGGCTCCACCGGGCCGGCGGAGGGCCTTTGCGGGCGGGCGGGGGCGCGGGGCACCACGACGCCGCCCGGGGGCCCGCGCCGTCGCCGGCCCCGCGCCCCCGCCCGCCCCGGTCACGCCGGTCGCCCCGGCCGCGCCGCCCGGCCCCCGGCCTCGCCGGCCCGGCGGTCCCGCTACAGCGCCGCCAGTCCCGCGCGCACCGCGTCCAGGTCGCCGTCCGACGCCAGCCCGGCGTGGTAGAGCCGCAGTTCCGTCGCGCCCAGGTCGCGTGCGCGGGCGGCGTCGGCGGCGAGGGTGCCGGGGCTGCCGCCCATGCCGGAGACGACGGTGAGGTTGGCGGCGAGGACGGCCCCGTCGCGCCTCTGCTCGGCGAAGGGCGTCAGCGGGCCCGCGCCGCCGGTGCAGGGGACGACGACGCCGTCGGCGACGGAGAGGATGTGCGCGGGGTCGACGCCGGCGTTGGCGCCGCAGTGGTACGACACCGGGTCGGCGTGCAGCAGCACTTGGAAGCCGTCGGGCGCGGCGGCGCGGACGGCGGCGACCGCCGCCTCCTGGAGGCTCCGCGCGGTGTCGTCCCGCCACGCGCGCGTGGCGTTCGCCGGGGTCTCGCCGAGCAGTTTCTCCACGCCCGCCCAGCCCCCGTCCGAGGGCGCCGCCCCGCGCCACACCGGCTCCAGCGCGTCCCGCACCGCGCCGGCCAGCTCGTCGGGGTCGAGTCCGCGCGTGCCGTATCCCGCGCGGCAGTCCGGGCAGAAGCAGAGCGACATCAGGTACTGGCCCGCGTCCCCCAGCCCCACTCCGCCGGTCTTGTCGTGGGCGTGCAGGTGGGCGAGCCCGTACCAGCCGAGGGACTCCAGCTCGGTGCCGCGCGCCCCGGGCCGCACCGCCGCCTCGGCGGCCAGCGCGGTGAGGTAGGCGCGCGTGGCGGGCCGCGCGATGCACGGCGCCCACGGGTAGCGGTCGCCGTAGGCGTTGACGACCGAGGTGTCCGGATGCTCGGCGCCCAGGCGGGAGTTGTGGGCGAGGACGACCCAGGTGTGCACCTCGAGTCCCGCGTCCGCGAGCGCGGCGGCGGCCTCGCCGTACGCGTCGCCGGGCGCCCAGTCGCCGGCCGCGTACGGCCGCGGCACGCGTCCGTCCCAGCGGGCGGCGTCCGGCGGGTAGAGGACGGCGGCGTACTCGGCGGTGACGACGCGGTGGCGCGGGTGGCGGGGGGTGAGGGCCCGGGTGGAGTGGTAGGCGGCGGCGAGCGTCACCTGCTCGACGCCGATGCCCGCGAGCCACCGTGCCGCCGCCGGGTCCCCGTTGACGTCCCAGGGGTAGACGAACGCCGATGTCCTCACTTGCCGCCCTCCCCGTCCAGCAGCGCCTGTCCCCGCTCGATCAGCCGGGCGAGCTGCTTCACATGGTCCTCGCCCGGTTCGTGCAGCGGCGGCCGCACCTCCCCCACGTCCAGCCCGCGCAGCCGCACGCCCGCCTTGACGAGGGAGACGGCGTATCCGCGGCCCTGGGCGCGCAGTTCGACGAAGGGCCGGTAGAAGCCGTCCAGCAGGCGGTGCACGGCCGGGTCGTCGCCCTCGCGCAGCGCCCGGTGGAAGGCGAGGGCGATCTCGGGGGCGAAGCAGAACACGGCGGACGAGTAGAGGGTGATGCCGAGCGCGCGGTAGGCGAGCTGGGTCTGCTCGGCGGTCGGCAGGCCGTTGAAGTAGAGGAAGTCGCCGTCCGGGGCCTCGGTGCGCACGGCGCTGACGGTCCGCTGCATGAGGTCGAGGTCGCCGAGGCCGTCCTTGAGGCCGATGACGCCGTCCGTGCGGGCCAGTTCGACCACGCTCTCGGGTGTGAAGACGGCGTTGTCCCGCTGGTAGACGATGACGGGCAGAGACGTCGCGGCGGCCACCTCGCGGTAGTGGCGCAGCAGCCCCTCCTGCCCGGCGACGACCAGGTACGGCGGCATGGCGAGCAGCCCGTCGGCCCCCGCCTCCTCGGCGAGCCGGGCGTAGCGCACGGCGAGCGCGGTGCCGTAGCCCGCGCCGGCGATCACCGGCACCCGGCCGGCCGTCTCCTCGACGGCCGCCCGCACGCAGACCTGGAACTCCTCGGGGGTGAGGGCGTGGAACTCCCCGGTGCCGCAGCAGGCGAACACCGCGGCGGCGCCCGCCTCGACGCCGTGGCGCACGTGCGCGCGGTAGGCGCCGGGATCGACGCCGCCGCCGGGGCCGTACGCCGTGACGGGGAAGAACAGCGGCCCGCTGGGGACGGTGAGGCGGGTGGCGAGAGGGGCTGAGGTCACGGGCGCTCCCCATTCCATATGTATGACCGGCGTCTATATTTCTGAACGCCTCCACGCTAAGCCGCCCTCCGGAGGCCGGTCAAGCGTGCCCACGCCCCACGCACCAGCGGAGACTTCGCTTTCGCACGGCACCGTCCGGACACTTGACGGGCCCCGCCTCCCTTCCTTAGCGTGTCCACGCATATGAACACCGTGCGTGCATGCGCACGCTCGGCCGTCGCGCGCAGGCGGGGCGGCCGATTCGAGGAGACTCTAGGAGACCCCGCGGATGCCCGCTCCCCGCACCGTTCTGCTCACCGGCGCCGCCGGCGGCCTCGGCACCCTGATGCGGGACCTGCTCCCCGGCTACGGCTACGAGCTGCGCCTGCTCGACCTGCGCCCGGTCGACGGCGAGCCGGACGCGATCGTCGCCGACCTCGCCGACAAGGACGCCGTCCGCGAGGCGGTCCGGGGCGTCGACGCGATCATCCACCTCGCGGGCATCTCCCTGGAAGCCCCCTTCGAGAAGATCCTCAAGGCGAACATCGAGGGCACGTACCACCTGTACGAGGCCGCCCGCGAGGAGGGCGTCGGCCGCATCGTCTTCGCCTCCTCCAACCACGCCGTCGGCTACACCCCGCGCCCCCGGGGCGGCGACCCCCTCATCCCCGTCGACACCCCGCGCCGCCCGGACACCTTCTACGGCCTGTCCAAGTGCTTCGGCGAGGACCTCGCCCAGCTCTACTGGGACAAGCACGGCCTGGAGACCGTCTCCGTCCGCATCGGCTCCTGCTTCCCGAAGCCGACCAGCGTGCGCATGCTCTCGGTGTGGATGAGCCCCGCCGACGGCGCCCGCCTCCTGCACGCCGCCCTCACCGCCGAGAACGTCGGCCACACCGTCGTCCACGGCTCCTCCGCCAACACCCGGCTGTGGTGGGACCTGACCTCCGCCCGCGCCCTCGGCTACGAACCCCAGGACGACTCCGAGCCGTACGCCGCCGAGCTCATCGCCGCACAGGGCGAACTCGACCCGGACGACCCGGCGCACGCCTGCCTGGGCGGCCACTTCGTGACCGACCCCCCGATCTGGCCGTACTGACGCGGCGGGGCGGGACGGGGCGGCGGAGGCGGAAAAGCCCTGGCCCGCTGCCACCATCCCCGCCTACGATCCCCGCATGCCCGGACCCCACGGCTTCGCCTACACCGCCGCCGCGAACGGCACCGTCCGCATCACCCACCACCACCGCCCCGCCACCACCCTGAACGGCTCCCGCGCCGCCCGCTTCCTCGAAGAGGTCACCGCCGGCGACCCCCAGCTGGTGATGGCCCGCTGGACGGGCAACTACCGACGCGGCAACGAACGTACCGCCCGCGACCACCCCCGGAACCGCCGCTGACCACGCCGCCCGGACACCCCGCCCCGATCGGCCCCGGGTAAGGGAACGGTAAAACACCCTCGCTCGTTCACCCGGCATGACAGCTATGACCCCCGGCTCGAACATCCCCCTCTCCGCCGCCCGCGTGACGGTGGACGTCACCGCGCCCGTGCGGCTGGACGTATCGGGCCTGCTGCTCACCGCCGACGGCAAGGTGCGCTCCGACGACGACTTCATCTTCTACAACCAGCCCACCGGCCAGGGCGTGACCTACCGCTCCGGCGGCGGCACCGCCCCGGACGCGATCACGGTCGACACCACCGCCGTCCCGCCGGGCATCGAGAAGATCGTCGTCACCGCCAGCCCGGACGCCGCCGGCCAGACGTTCCAGGGCATCGAGCCGACCGCCACCATCCGCAACGCGGACGACAACTCCGTCCTCGCCACCTTCACCCCGCCGCAGCTCGGCTCCGAGACGGCACTGGTGATCGTGGAGGTCTACCTGCGCAACGGTGTCTGGAAGGCCCGCGCGGTCGGCCAGGGCTACGCCGACGGCCTGGCGGGCATCGCCACCGAC
The DNA here is from genome assembly GCF_042870695.1 of Streptomyces sp. NPDC006384. Classification (NCBI taxonomy): domain Bacteria; kingdom Bacillati; phylum Actinomycetota; class Actinomycetes; order Kitasatosporales; family Streptomycetaceae; genus Streptomyces; species Streptomyces sp. NPDC006384. The sequence goes on along the minus strand of NZ_JBIAHR010000021.1, from coordinate 30,650 downwards.
TTCGGCGTCTCCGTGGAGGAGCCCGCGGCCCCCGCCCAGCCGGCCCCGCCGCAGACGGTCACGCCGCCGGCCGCCCCCGCCGCCGCGCCCACGACTCCCGCCGCGCCGTCCGCTCCCCCGGCCGCGCCCGCCGCGCCGCCCGCCCCCGCCCCGGGCGCCGGGAAGATCAACCTCGACAAGGGCCGGGTCAGCCTCCAGAAGAACCAGACCGTGTCCCTGGTCAAGGGCGGCCGTCCGGTGCTCTCCCAGGTCAAGATGGGCCTCGGCTGGGAGCCCGCGTACCGCGGCAAGGACATCGACCTGGACGCCTCCGTCATCGCCTACGGCCCGCGGCGCAACCACATCGACAGCTGCTACTTCGGCAAGCTCCAGATCGTCGGCGGCGCCATCAAGCACTCCGGCGACAACCTCACCGGTGAGGGCGGCGGCGACGACGAGGTGATCACCGTCGATCTGGGCCGGCTCCCGCAGGAGGTCAGCGGCCTGGTCTTCACGGTCAACTCGTTCTCCGGCCAGAAGTTCACCGAGGTCGCCAAGGCGTACTGCCGCCTCATGGACGCCGCGACCGGCGAGGAGCTGGTCCGCTTCGACCTCACCAGCGCCGAGCCGCAGACCGGCGTGATGATGGCGAAGCTGATCCGCCAGTTCTCCGGCGAGTGGGAGATGACCGCCATGGGCGACTTCGTCAAGTCCCGCACGGTCCGCGGCATGGTGAAGCCCGCGGCCCAGGCACTGTAGGCGGTGCCCGGGGCGGGGGCGCCCGGCCTTCCCCGGCTCCCCTGCCCCGGCGCGAGCGCCTCCCGGCTCACCGGCTTCCGGCTTCTCGGCTCACCGGCTCACCGCACCCGCGCCAGCCCCTCCATGAGCAGCGACAGATACCGCCGCACGGCCGTCCCGTCCACCTCACCGGCCGCCTCGGACGCCGTCACCACCGCGTGCACCAGCCGCAGCACCTCGATCGGCTCGACGTCCCGCCGCAGCGCCCCCGCTTCCTGCGCCGCCCGCACCAGCCGCGTCGCCGCGCCCCGCACGCAGTCGCCGCAGGCCGGTCCGCCGCTGGTGACGGCGTTGCCCAGCAGCGCCCTCAGTCCCCTCACCCGGAGCATCCCGACGGCCAGCTCGTCGAGCCACGCGACGAGCGCCTCGCCCGCCTCACGCCCGGCCGCGATCTCGTCCGCGCGGGCGGCGATCGCCTCGATCCGCTCCAGGTAGGCCGCCTCCAGCAGCGCCTGCCGCGTCGGGAAGTGCCGGTACAGGGTGCCGACGCCGACCCCGGCCCGCCGGGCGATGTCGTCCAGCGAGGCGCCCTCACCGTGCTCGGCGAAGGCCTCCACCGCCACCGCGAGCAGCCGCTCACGATTGCGCCGCGCATCCGCCCGCATGGGCCTGACCTGCGTCATCGCCCCTCCCCGCAGCCCTGCCGACCTTTCGGGAACCCTACCGCGGGTGCCCGGACCGGGTGTCCCGGAGCCGGTCGGCGTCCCGGACCGCCCCGAGCAGCGGCACCGTCCGGAACGCCGCGCCCGGCAGCCTCCTCGCCGGGCCGCGCACCCCGTTCCCGGCCGGGGGCGACGCCGGGCCCGCCGGAGCCGGCCCCGGCGCACCGCCCCGCGCTCACCCCCCGCGCTGCGACCGCGCCTTGAACGCAGCCTTCCGCGCCTCCTTGGCGATCCTCTTGTCGGGGTGCAGCCGCCCCATCGCCTCCAGGACGTCGGCCGTCGCCGGGTGCTCGACCCGCCACGCCGTGTCGAAGAAACCGCTGTGCTGCAGGGCCAGTCCCTCCACCAGCGCCCGCAGTTCCTCGGAGTCGCCCTCTGCGGCGAGCTGCGCGGCCAGGGTGTCGACGGTCAGCCAGAAGACCATCGCCTCCGGCGGCGCCGGCACGTCCCGGGCGCCGTGCTCGGTCAGCCAGACCCGGGCCAGGCCGCCCAGCTCCGGGTCGTCGAGGACCTCCCGCAGCGCGGGCTCCGCATCGGCACCGACCAGGGACAGCGCCTGCTGGCAGCGCAGCCGGCGCAGCGGCGCGCCGGTGTCCGAGCCGCGGGCCGCGGCGAGCAGTTCGCGCGCGGAGGCGAGCGGATCGCGGCGGGCGAGCCACCGCTCGGTCTCGGCGTGGGCCGCGGCCGGCGGGAAGTGGGCGGTGCCGTCGAGCAGCGCGTCGGCGTCCTTGTCGGCGAGGTCGCCGACGGCGGGGGCGTCGAAGCCGGCCTCCAGCAGGCGGGCGCGCAGCCCGTACAGGCCGAGCGGGGTGAGCCGGACCATGCCGTAGCGGGCGACGTCGGTGTCGTCGACGGGCGCCGCGGGTTCCTCGTCGCCGTCGGCCATGAGGGCCTCGTCCACCGGCTGGTACGCGACGAGGCCGATGGGCTCCAGCAGCCGGAACTGGTCGTCCAGCCGCATCATCGCGTCGGAGACCTGCTCCAGGACGTCGTCGGTGGGCTCGTCCATGTCGCCGGGCACGATCACGGACGCGGCCAGCGCGGGCAGCGGAACCGGCGTGTCGCCGGAGCCGTCCTCGCCGACGGTGAGCAGGTACAGGTTGCCCAGCACGCCGTCGAGGAACTCGGCCTCGGCCTCGGGGTCCCAGCCCAGGGACGACAGGTCGATCTCGCCGCCCTCGGCCATGGCGTCGACGATGTCGTCCAGGTCGGGCACGCTCGCGTCGGCGAGCACCGTCTCCAGGGCGGTGAGCCACACGCCGAGCACGTCCTGCGGGGAGCCGCCGGTGAGGAGGGCGAGGTCCTCGCCCGTCGCGACGGTGCCCTTCTCCTCGTCGGTGATCTCCACCAGGCCGGTGTCCACGGCGATCCGCCACGCCTCGCTCGCGTACGCCGCGGCGTCGTCCCCGGTCAGCCCGAGCAGCTCGGCGGCGGCCGGCAGCTGTTCCTCGACGAGTCCGCCGCCGGCGTCGACGCGGGTGTCCGGTCCGGCCCAGCGGGCCAGCCGGGCGGCCCGGGAGAGCACCGGCGTGGACAGCGCGTCGCGGGCCAGCTCCGCTTCGGGGTGCAGCCGCGCGGGCGGCAGGGTGGAGCTGTCTGACATCGGATGTTTCTCCTCGCGCGCCTCGACCGCCGTACGGCCGTCCTTCACCGCCGTACGGCTCAGCCGCTCAGCCTAGACGGGTTTCCACCCATGCCGCCCGGTTCATCTCCCCGTCGGCTTCCGTACATGGCCGAAACCTTGACAACGCACGTGAGCAAGAAGGAGATTGACGCGCGTAGAAAGCGGTGGGACAGGTGTCCGACCGGGCCCCTGAAAGGCCCTGCGGATCCTGCGGGCCCTGCGGTCCCCGCACCCCGCCCCGGTCCCGCTCCCGTCCCACCCTGCTCCACCCTGCTCCACCCTGCTCCGCCCTGCTCCACCTCTGTCCCATCCCTGTCCCGTCCGCGCCCCGCCTGTGTCCCGGCGCTCCGTCACCTCCCCGGAGGGATCCCGTTGGCCAGCAAGTCCTCCACGCGCCTCGCCGCGCTGACCGTCGCCGCCGTCTGCTCGGCGGCGTCCACCGTCGTCATCGCCTCGCCCGCGCACGCCGACCCGGTGCGCATCCACGACATCCAGGGCAGCACCCGGCTGTCGCCGTACGCCGGCAAGCAGGTCACGGACGTGGCCGGAATCGTCACCGGCGTACGCGGCTACGGCTCCTCCAGGGGCTTCTGGATGCAGGACCCGCGCCCGGACGCCGATCCGGCCACCAGCGAGGGCGTCTTCGTCTTCACGGGCTCCACCCCGAAGGTCGCCGTCGGTGACGCGGTCACCGTCTCCGGCACGGTGACGGAGTACGTGCCGGGCGGCACCTCGTCCGGCAACCAGTCGCTGACCGAGATCACCCGCCCGACGGTCACCGTCGTCTCCGGCGGCAACACGGTCCCGGCCCCGACGGCCGTCTCCGCCCGCTCCGTGCCGCGCGCCTACGCCCCCGAGGGCGACCCGGCCGCGAACGGCTCCGTCAACGCCCTGCCGCTGCGCCCCTCGGAGTACGCCCTGGACCACTACGAGTCCCTGGAGGGCATGAACGTCCAGGTCTCGGACGTCCGCGTGGTCGGCGCCTCGGACCCGTACACCGAGCTGTGGGTCACCGTGAAGCCGTGGGAGAACGCCAACCGCCGCGGCGGCACGGTCTACGGCTCCTACGGCTCCCAGAACACCGGCCGCCTGCAGATCCAGTCCCTGGGCAAGCCGGCCGACTTCCCCGACGCGAACGTGGGCGACACCCTCGCCGGCACGACGTCGGGCCCGCTGGACTACAACCAGTACGGCGGCTACACCCTGGTCGCGGGCCGCATCGGCACCCTGGAGAGCGGCGGCACCGAGCGCGAGACGACGCGCGCGCAGAGCGGCCGCGAACTGGCGGTGGCCACGTACAACGTCGAGAACCTCGACCCGTCCGACGCCACCTTCGCCGCGCACGCCGAGGCGATCGTGCACCACCTCGCGTCGCCCGACATCGTGTCCCTGGAGGAGATCCAGGACAACAACGGCACCAAGGACGACGGCACGGTGGCCGCCGACGCGACGGTCGGCAAGCTGATCGACGCGATCGTCGCGGCGGGCGGCCCGCGCTACGAGTGGCGCGGCATCGACCCGGCCGACGGCGAGGACGGCGGCCAGCCCGGCGGCAACATCCGCCAGGCGTTCCTGTTCAACCCCGAGCGGGTCTCCTTCACCGACCGCGCGGCCGGCGACGCGACCACCGCGACCGGGGTGACGAAGGTGCGCGGCAAGGCCGTCCTCACCCACTCCCCCGGCCGCGTCGACCCGGCGAACGCGGCCTGGGAGGACAGCCGCAAGCCGCTGGCCGGCGAGTTCGTCTTCCGCGGCCGGACGGTGTTCGTCATCGCCAACCACTTCAACTCCAAGGGCGGCGACCAGGGTCTGACCGCGCAGTACCAGCCCCCGGCGCGCAGCTCGGAGACCCAGCGCCACGCCCAGGCGAAGGTGGTCAACACCTTCGTCAAGGAGATCCTGGCCGCCCAGAAGAACGCCGACGTCATCGCCCTCGGCGACATCAACGACTTCGAGTTCTCGACGACCACCCGCATCCTGGAGGACGACGGCGCCCTGTGGTCGGCGGTCAAGTCGCTGCCCCGCGGCGAGCGTTACTCGTACGTCTACCAGGGCAACAGCCAGGTCCTCGACCAGATCCTGGTCAGCCCCTCCGTCCGGCACGGCGGCCACCTGTCCTACGACAGCGTGCACATCAACGCCGAGTTCCACGACCAGATCAGCGACCACGACCCGCAGGTCCTGCGGTTCCGCCCGTAGGGACGGGGAGCCCACCCGGCCGTCGCCGAGCCGGCGCCGTACACACAGGTGAGGGGCCCGGTGCACCGGTCCCCTCACCACCGTGTCCGCTCCCTCAGCAGTACCCGTGGCTCCGGCGCCGCAGCACCACGCCCACCGCGACCAGCACACCCGCCACCGCCCCGGCGACGAGCACGGGCCCCGGACGCCGCCGCGCGGCCTGCCCGGCCCCGCCCGCCTTCTCCTGCACCGTGTGCCCGGCCCGGCCCGCCTTCTCCTGGACCGCGTGGCCGGCCCGGCCCGCTCTGTCCTGCACGCCGTGGCCGGCCTGGGCGACGGAACTGCGCAGCTGCACGGTCATCGCACCGGCCTTGTCCCTGAGGTCGGCGGCGCGGGCCTTGGCACGCCCCTTGACGTCCGCCTTCCCCGCCAGCTCCTCCACGGTGTCACCGAGCTGGCTGCGGGTCTGCTCGATCTGCTGCCGCAGCTCGTCGGGCCCCTTGGCCCCGCCCACCGGCTGCGCGGTGGAGCCGGACCTCGCGCCGTCACCCCTCGTCGTGTCGGTCATCGATGCGCCCTTTCCCTGATCACGTCCACGTCGGCCCTGACGCTTCCGAGGGTCGCCTCGGGCTTCGGGGGCACGGCACGGCGGAGCTGGGAACGGCCCGTCACGGCCAGTACACCCGCGATCGCGAAGAGCACCGCCGTCACGATGAGCGCCGCGGCCCAGACCGGCAGCACCAGCGAGAGTGCGGCGACGGCCGTACCGGCCAGGGCGAACAGCCCGACGTACGCGACGGCGCCGGCGGCACCGAGCATCCCGCCGCCGCGCCCGGCACGCTTGCCCTTCTCGGCCAGCTCCATCTTGGCGAGGGCGACTTCCTGGCGCACGAGCCGGGAGAGCTGTTCGGTGGCCTGACCGACGAGTTCGCCCACGGAGTGGTGCTCGTCGTGCACAGGCCTGGTGTGCATGGTCCCGGTCACAGTTCCGCCTCCTCTCGTTTCGGGAACCTTCCGGGTACCCCCGGCCGGCCACCGCTACCCCGCGCCCTCCGCCCGGACGACCTCGCAGCGTTCCTTATCACTACCTCGTAGAAGATTTAAGTGGAACTACGCGATCGTTCCTCCGAGACTGCTCCCATGACGACGACGGACGACCGTTCCCCCGCACCTTTCGGCCGCGCGCTGTGCGCCATGGTCACCCCGTTCACCAGGACCGGCGCGCTCGACCTCGACGGTGCCCAGCTCCTCGCCGACCGGCTGGTCTCCCGGGGCTGCGACGGCCTGGTGCTGTCCGGCACCACGGGCGAGTCGCCGACCACGACGGACGCCGAGAAGACGGCGCTGGTGACGGCGGTGCGCGAGGCGGTCGGGGACCGGGCGGCACTCGTCGCCGGGGTGGGCACCGCCGACACCCGGCACACGGTGGAGCTGGCCCTGGCGGCGGAGAAGGCCGGCGCGGACGGGCTGCTGGTGGTCGCGCCCTACTACAGCAGGCCCCCGCAGGACGCCCTGGAGGCGCACTTCCGGGAGGTCGCCGACGCCTCCGGCCTGCCTCTCGTCCTGTACGACATCCCCGGCCGCACCGGCACCCGCATCGAGCCCGACACGCTCGTCCGCCTCGCCGGGCACCCGCGGATCGTCGCCGTCAAGGACTGCGCCTACGACCTGCTCGGCACGCAGAAGGTGCTGTCCCGCACGGATCTCGCCTGCTACGCGGGCTGCGACGAGCAGATCCTCGCCCTGTACGCGGTCGGCGCGGCGGGATACGTGAGCACGGTCGCGAACGTCGTACCGGACGTGTTCCGGGCCGTCCTCGACGCCTTCGACGCGGGCGACACCGGGCGGGCCGCCCTGTTGCAGCGGCGGACGCTCCCGCTCGTCGAGTCGATGATGGCCTCGGGACTGCCCGGCACGGTCACCGCGAAGGCGCTGCTGGGCGCCCTGGACCTGCCCGCGGGCCCGGTCCGCGCCCCACTGCGGGACGCGGACCGTCCGACGACCGACGCCCTGCTGGCGGCGTACGGGGAACTGGTCACCGCCACCGGTCAGTTCCAGGCGTAACCGTCACCGAACAGCAGCGTGTGCTCCAGGACGTCCTCGGCCGGGTCGTCGATCTGCCCGACGTGGACGTTGAGGAGCCCGAAGCGGGGGCCGTTGTGCGAACCGGTGGTGGTCTCGTCGGCGTGCGCGGTCCCGGCGGAGGCCCAGCACACCAGCACCGCGGCCCCCACCCCGGCCAGCCGGCCCACCACGTTCCTCACCCGCTCGCTCGTCATACCAGCCCCTCGTCTCGTCTGATCGGCGTCTGATCGGACCCTGCGTCCACCCGTTCATCCGCCGAGCCCACCGGAAGGTAACGCCCCGTCACCCCTGCGGGCAGGGGGCGCACGAAGCACGCGGTCACCATCCCCTCGGCGGCACACCACCCGCCCGCCCGCCCAGGGACTGTCTTCGGTCGCGATCGACGAGGTGGCAGATCGTGGACATCATCGGTCTTCAGCGGTCCAGTTCCTCCCACCGAGCCGCTGCTGTCTGCGGCCGGTCAAGCCGACGGCGACCCAGGCGGCGAAGAGGACGGTGGCGGCGACGAAGCCCGCGACGGTGTCGATGATGACGAGCATGAGCAGGGCCGTGATCAGCGTGATCGTCCCGACCGAGGACGTGGCGAAGGAGTCGGCACGCAGGACGATGCGCAGGAAACGTGAGGGTACGGCGTCGGTCATGGATAACCATTCTGCGGACAGACCCTGCCGTGATCAACGGGGTTGCAGGAGGCTGCCGATCCAGACGGCCGCTGCGCGGAGGTGAAGTCCGGCGAGGTGGCTCTCGGGGGCTTGTCGTAGCGGGCGGCGATGCCGCGCCATGCCTTCAGTTTGCTGATCAGGCGCTCGCCGGTGTTGCGCTCCTCGTACAGCTCGGCGTCGTGCGTGACGGGCCGGCCGCCCCGACGGCCCTTCTCCTTGGGGCGCCTCCCGGCCGAAGGCCGGGGGAGAGTTCACCGGCCGGATCGACCGCGCCATCATGCACGGGCACCTGTGGTCGCCCTCGTATTTCTCCGCACCGTGCGGCGGAGCACCGCCGGCGATCGTCCGCCAGTACACCGAGCAGTAAAGACGTCCGCTCCGAAGCGCACCTCAGAGCAGCCTCGTGATGCATTCACCCCCGGCGTGAACGCCGGGGGTTTCTGCAAGGGCCCCGGTAAGCGCCCTCCCGGGCCGTCCTCGGGCCGTGGAAGGGCGCTCGGCGTTGACCAACGTCGACAACTGCCGACAGCTCAGCAGCAGGTCAGGGCGTTGATCCATAAGGCGGCCGCAGGTCACGGCCGCCCGTGATCAGTTGTGGCTGTGCAGGACGTCGTTCAGGCCGCCCCAGACCGCGTTGTTGGGGCGGGCCTCGACCGCGCCGGTGACCGAGTTGCGGCGGAAGAGGATGTTGGAGGCGCCGGAGAGTTCGCGGGCCTTGACGATCTGGCCGTCGGGCATCGTCACGCGGGTGCCGGCGGTGACGTAGAGGCCGGCCTCGACCACGCACTCGTCGCCCAGCGCGATGCCGACGCCCGCCTCGGCACCGATGAGGCAGCGCTCGCCGATGGAGATGACGACGTTGCCGCCGCCGGAGAGCGTGCCCATGGTGGAGGCGCCGCCGCCGATGTCGGAGCCGTCGCCGATGACGACGCCGGCGGAGATGCGGCCCTCGACCATCGACGTGCCGAGCGTGCCGGCGTTGAAGTTGACGAAGCCCTCGTGCATGACCGTGGTGCCCTCGGCCAGGTGCGCGCCGAGGCGGACGCGGTCGGCGTCGGCGATGCGGACGCCCTTGGGAGCGACGTAGTCCGTCATGCGCGGGAACTTGTCGATCGAGGTCACCTGGAGGTGCAGGCCCTCGGCACGGGCGTTGAGGCGGACCTTCTCGACGTCGTCGACGGCGACGGGGCCGAGGGAGGTCCAGGCGACGTTGGCGAGGAAGCCGAACTGGCCCTCCAGGTTCAGGCCGTGCGGCTTGACCAGGCGGTGGGAGAGCAGGTGGAGGCGCAGGTAGACGTCGTGGGCGTCGATCGGCTTGTCGTCGAGGGAGGCGATGACCGTGCGGACCGCGACCACCTCGACGCCGCGCCGGGCGTCGGGGCCGGCCGCCGCGGTCGCGCCGCCGCCGAGCAGCTGGGCGGCCTGCTCGGCGGAGAGCCGCTCGGTGCCGGCCGGGCCGGGCTCGGCGACGAGTTCGGGGGCGGGGAACCAGGTGTCGAGGACGGTGCCGTCGGCGGCGATCGTGGCGAGGCCGGCGGCCACGGCGCCGGTGGTGCGGGAAGCAGTCGTGTCGGTCATGAGGGCAACCTAACCGGCCGCCGCGCAAGGAAGCGAGCCGACCCCGCGGCCGTCTCGCGTGCCGGGCGCCGCAAAGACTCCCACAGTGCCGGAAAGGGCCCGCACCGAGGTCAGGGACGGCTCGGCCGGTACCGGGCCGTCAGTGCGCCCCGCCCAGGTTCAGCACCACCACGCCGATGATGATCAGCGCGATCCCGGCCGCCTTGGTGGCGGTCATCCCCTCCCCCATGAAGGCCACCCCGATCGTGGCGATGGCCGCGGTGCCCACCCCGGACCAGATGGCGTACGCCGTGCCGACGGAGAGGGTCTTCAGGGTCTGGGCGAGCAGCGTGAAGGAGACCAGGTACCCGAGGGCGGTCAGCAGGGACGGCACCAGGCGGCTGAAGCCCTCGCTGTACTTCATGGCGGTGGTCCCGGCGACCTCGGCGGCGATGGCTCCGGCCAGGAGCAGATAACCCATGTGTACGAGCGTACACAGCGAGCCGGCCCCGAGAACGCCGGGACGGCGGCACCCCGAGGGGCACCGCCGTCCCGCGCACGACGCGTCAGCGTGTCTCAGACGTTGAACCCGAGCGCGCGCAGCTGCTCGCGGCCGTCGTCCGTGATCTTGTCCGGGCCCCACGGCGGCATCCAGACCCAGTTGATGCGCAGCTCGTTGACGAGGCCGTCCGTGGCGGACTTGGCCTGGTCCTCGATCACGTCCGTCAGCGGACACGCCGCCGACGTCAGGGTCATGTCGACGGTCGCGATGTTCGCGTCGTCGACGTGGATGCCGTAGATCAGGCCCAGGTTGACGACGTCGATGCCCAGTTCGGGGTCGACGACGTCCATCAGGGCCTCGCGGAGCTCCTCCTCCGAGGCCGGCTTCATCTCCACGGTCTCGCTCATGCCGTCGTCTCCTTCTCGGCGTCGGCTCCGTCCAGTGCCTGGGCGGTCGCGTCCTTCCAGGCCATCCAGCTCAGCAGGGCACACTTGACCCGGGCCGGGTACTTCGAGACCCCGGCGAACGCGACCGCGTCCTCCAGGACCTCCTCCATGGCGTCGTCGGGCTCGAGCTTCCCCTTGGACTGCATCAGTTCCAGGAAGGTCTCCTGGATCTTCTGCGCCTGGGCGAGGTCCTTGCCGACGAGCAGGTCGTTCAGTACGGAGGCGGAGGCCTGGCTGATCGAGCAGCCCTGCCCCTCGTACGAGACGTCGCTGACCGTCGTGCCGTCGTACTTCACGCGCAGCGTGATCTCGTCGCCGCACGTCGGGTTGACGTGGTGCACCTCGGCGTCGCCATCCCTGAGACCACGCCCGTGCGGGTTCTTGTAGTGGTCCAGGATGACTTCCTGGTACATGGAGTCCAGCTTCATGCGATTCGCTCGTCCCGTCAGCCGAAGAAGTTCCGTACGTGCTCCAGGCCGTCGACCAGCGCGTCGATCTCGGCCGGCGTGGAGTACAGATAGAACGACGCTCGCGTGGTCGCAGGAATTCCGTACCGCAGGCAGACCGGCCGTGCGCAGTGGTGGCCGACCCGGACCGCGATGCCCTGCTCGTCCAGGACCTGGCCCACGTCGTGGGGGTGGATGTCGCCCAGGGTGAAGGAGATCGCGGCGCCGCGCTCCTCGGCCGTGGTGGGGCCGATGATGCGCAGGTCGGGGACCTCCAGCAGCCGCTTGACCGCGTACTCGGTCAGCGCGTGCTCGTGGGCGAGGATCCTGTCCATGCCGATCGCGTTCAGGTAGTCGATCGCCGCGCCGAGACCGACCGCCTGCGAGATCGGCGGGGTGCCCGCCTCGAACTTGTGCGGGGCCGGGGCGTACGTGGAGGAGTGCATCGAGACGGTCTCGATCATCTCGCCGCCGCCGAGGAACGGCGGGAGGTCCTCCAGCAGTTCCTGGCGGCCCCACAGGACGCCGATGCCGGTCGGGCCGCACATCTTGTGGCCGGTGAAGGCCACGAAGTCGGCCTGGAGGGCCTGGACGTCCAGCGGCATGTGCGGCGCGGCCTGGGAGGCGTCGACGCACACCAGGGCGCCGACCTCCTGGGCGCGGCGCACGATCGCCTCGACCGGGTTCTGGGTGCCCAGGATGTTGGAGACCAGCACGAAGGAGACGATCTTCGTCTTCTCGGTGATGACCTCGTCGATGTTGGACAGGTCGAGGCGGCCGTCGTCCGTGAGACCGAACCAGCGGAGCTTCGCGCCGGTGCGCTGCGCGAGCAGCTGCCACGGCACGATGTTGGAGTGGTGCTCCATCTCCGTGATGACGATCTCGGTCTCGTGGTCCACGCGGTAGGGCTCGTCGGCCCAGCCCAGCATGTTGGCCACGAGGTTGAGGGACTCCGAGGCGTTCTTGGTGAAGATCACCTCGTCGCGGGAGGGCGCGTTGATGAACTCCGCGACCTTGTCCCGCGCGCCCTCGTACAGCGCCGTGGCCTCCTCGGCGAGGACGTGCACGCCACGGTGGACGTTGGCGTTGTAACGCTCGTAGTACTCGCTGATGGCGTCGAGCACCTGGCGCGGCTTCTGCGAGGTCGCCGCGTTGTCCAGGTAGACGAGCTTCCGGCCGTCGTGGACCTGGCGGTCCAGGATGGGGAAGTCCTTGCGGATCGCCTCGGTGTCGAGGAGGCCCGGCAGCTGTGTCACGCGGATACGCCACCCTTCGTGTATGCCTCGTAGCCCTCGTTCTCCAGCTTGTCGGCGAGCTCGGCGCCGCCGGACTCGACGATGCGGCCGGCGGAGAACACGTGGACGAAGTCGGGCTTGATGTAGCGCAGGATGCGCGTGTAGTGCGTGATCAGCAGGGTGCCGACCTCGCCGGTCTCGCGGACCCGGTTGACGCCCTCGGAGACGACGCGCAGGGCGTCGACGTCCAGGCCGGAGTCGGTCTCGTCGAGGATCGCGACCTTCGGCTTGAGCAGCTCCAGCTGGAGGATCTCGTGGCGCTTCTTCTCACCGCCGGAGAAGCCCTCGTTGACGTTGCGCTCGGCGAAGGCGGGGTCCATGTGGAGGCGCTCCATGGCCTCCTTGACCTCCTTCACCCAGGTGCGCAGCTTGGGGGCCTCGCCGCGGACGGCGGTGGCGGAGGTGCGCAGGAAGTTGGAGACGGAGACGCCGGGGACCTCGACCGGGTACTGCATGGCGAGGAAGAGGCCGGCGCGGGCGCGCTCGTCGACGGACATCTCCAGGACGTCCTCGCCGTCGAGGGTGACGGTGCCGCCGGTGATCGTGTACTTGGGGTGACCCGCGAGGGAGTAGGCGAGGGTCGACTTGCCGGAGCCGTTGGGGCCCATGATGGCGTGCGTCTCGCCCTGCTTCACGGTCAGGTCGACGCCCTTGAGGATCTCCTTCGTGGCGTTGTCGGCCTCGACGGTGACGTGCAGGTCTCGGATTTCAAGCGTTGCCATGGGTGCCTCAGGACTCCTGGGTGAGGGAGACGAGCACGTCGTCCCCTTCGATCTTTACGGGGTATACGGGGACGGGGCGCGTCGCCGGAAGGCTGTCGGGCTTGCCGGAGCGCAGGTCGAAGCGCGAGCCGTGCAGCCAGCACTCGATGTGGCAGTCGTCGACCTCGCCCTCGGACAGCGAGACGTTCGCGTGCGAGCAGATGTCGTGGATGGCGAAGACCTCGCCCTCGGTGCGCACGACGGAGATCGGCGTGCCGTCGAGTTCCACCCGCTTCGGGGTGTCCTCCTCCAGCTCGTCCGCTCCACAGACGCGTACGAAGGTCATGCGACCGACGCCTCCAGCTCCTGCTCGATCTTGGCGATCAGGCGCTCCTCGATGTCCGGGACACCGATCTGCTGGACCAGTTCGGCGAAGAAGCCGCGGACCACCAGGCGGCGGGCGTCGATCTCGGGGATGCCGCGCGCCATCAGGTAGAAGAGCTGCTCGTCGTCGAAGCGGCCGGTGGCGGAGGCGTGGCCGGCGCCGACGATCTCGCCGGTCTCGATCTCCAGGTTCGGCACCGAGTCGACCCGCGCGCCGTCCGTGAGGACGAGGTTGCGGTTCATCTCGTAGGTGTCGGTGCCCTCGGCCGCGGCCTCGATGAGGACGTCGCCGATCCAGACCGCGTGCGCGTCCTCGCCCTGGAGCGCGCCCTTGTAGACGACGTTGGACTTGCAGTGCGGGACGTTGTGGTCGACCAGGAGGCGGTGCTCCTGGTGCTGGCCGGCGTCGGTGAAGTACAGGCCGAACAGCTCGGCCTCGCCGCCGGGGGCGGCGTAGGTCACGCGCGGGTGCAGGCGGACCAGGTCGCCGCCGAAGGTGACCAGGAACGACTTGAAGGAGGCGTCCCGGCCGATCAGCGCGTTGTGCTGGCCGGCGTGCACGGCCTTGTCGTCCCAGTCCTGGACGGAGACGACGGTCAGCTTGGCGCCGTCGCCGAGGACGTAGTCGACGTTGGCGGCGAGCACCGCGTCACCGGTGTGGTCGATGACGACCACGGCCTCGGCGAAGGGGCCCAGCTCTACGACCTGGTGGGCGAAGGCGGTGCCGCCCTCGCCGTGCACGGCGATGCGGATCGGCTCGGTGAGGACCGTCTCCTTGGGGACGGTGATCACGCCGGCCTTCTCGAACGCCGAGTAGGCCTGGGCGGCGACCCGGTCCACCGGGGTGCCCGCCCGGCCGATGCGCGCGTCGTCACGGCCGACGGTCTCGACGACTACGCCCTCGGGGGCGTCGATGTCGACCTTCACGCCGTCGCCGGTGGCGACCGCGGTGCCGTCGTGCAGCCCGCGCAGCCGCTCCAGCGGGGTGAACCGCCACTCCTCCTCGCGGCCGTGCGGGACCGGGAAGTCCGCCACGTCGAAGGACGCGGGGGCGCTCATGCGCGTGGCGACGGTCGACTCGGCGGCCACCGCGATCTGGCCCGCGGTGGTGGAACCCGCGGGTGGGGGTCCCCCCGCCCGAACGGAGTTGAGGGTGGGGGAGTTCTGAGCCTCAGCCATGGCTGTCGGTCTGCTCTCTTCCTGCGTCAAGAAATCTGGGACTGCTGCGAAGGACGGGTCTTAACCGACCGCGCCTTCCATCTGCAGCTCGATCAGCCGGTTGAGCTCGAGGGCGTACTCCATGGGGAGCTCCTTGGCGATCGGCTCGACGAAGCCGCGCACGATCATCGCCATCGCCTCGAACTCGCTCAGACCGCGGCTCATCAGGTAGAAGAGCTGGTCCTCGGAGACCTTGGAGACGGTCGCCTCGTGGCCCATGGACACGTCGTCCTCACGGACGTCCACGTAGGGGTACGTGTCGGAGCGGGAGATGGTGTCGACGAGCAGCGCGTCGCACAGCACGTTCGACTTGGAGCCGTGGGCGCCCTCGCCGATCTCGACGAGCCCGCGGTAGGAGGTGCGGCCGCCGCCGCGCGCCACCGACTTGGAGACGATGTTGGACGACGTGTTCGGCGCCATGTGGACCATCTTGGAGCCGGCGTCCTGGTGCTGGCCCTCGCCCGCGAAGGCGATGGACAGGGTCTCGCCCTTGGCGTGCTCGCCCATCAGGTAGACGGCCGGGTACTTCATCGTCACCTTGGAGCCGATGTTGCCGTCGATCCACTCCATGGTCGCGCCCTCGTACGCCACGGCGCGCTTGGTGACCAGGTTATAGACGTTGTTCGACCAGTTCTGGATGGTCGTGTAGCGGCAGCGGGCGTTCTTCTTGACGATGATCTCGACCACGGCGCTGTGCAGCGAGTCCGACTTGTAGATCGGCGCGGTGCAGCCCTCGACGTAGTGCACGTAGGCGCCCTCGTCGACGATGATCAGGGTCCGCTCGAACTGGCCCATGTTCTCCGTGTTGATGCGGAAGTAGGCCTGCAGCGGGATCTCGACGTGCACGCCCGGCGGCACGTAGATGAAGGAGCCGCCGGACCACACGGCGCTGTTCAGCGAGGCGAACTTGTTGTCACCGACGGGGATGACGGTCCCGAAGTACTCCTTGAAGAGCTCCGGGTGCTCCTTCAGCGCGGTGTCGGTGTCCAGGAAGATGACGCCCTGCTCCTCCAGGTCCTCGCGGATCTGGTGGTAGACGACCTCGGACTCGTACTGGGCGGCGACACCGGCGACGAGGCGCTGCTTCTCCGCCTCGGGGATGCCGAGCTTGTCGTACGTGTTCTTGATGTCCTCGGGCAGGTCCTCCCAGGACTCCGCCTGCTTCTCCGTGGAGCGCACGAAGTACTTGATGTTGTCGAAGTCGATGCCCGACAGGTCCGAGCCCCAGTTCGGCATGGGCTTCTTCTCGAAGAGCTTGAGGCCCTTGAGGCGGAGCTTGGTCATCCACTCCGGCTCGTTCTTCTTGGCGGAGATGTCCCGGACGACGTCCTCGTCGATGCCGCGCCTGGCGGAGGCGCCGGCCGTGTCGGAGTCGGCCCAGCCGTACTCGTACTTGCCCAGGCCCTCGAGCTCAGGGTGAGCAGTCTCCGTGGGGAGAGTCATGCGGGGTTCCTCCCGGCCGTGCTTGCGGATGCGATATCGGTGGTCTTGGAAGTCTTGGGAACGTACGTGGTGCAGACGCCGTCACCGTGCGCGATGGTCGCGAGCCGCTGCACATGCGTACCGAGCAGCTCGGCGAAGAATTCCGTCTCCGCCTCGCACAGCTGCGGGAACTGCTCCGCGACGTGCGCGACCGGGCAGTGGTGCTGGCACAGCTGCTCACCCTGCTGAGGATGGGGCGCGCTCCGCGCGGTAGCAGCGTACCCGTCCGCGCTCAGGGCCTTGGCCAGCGCCTGGGTCCGGTGCTCGGGAGCGGCGCCCTCGACCGCCTTGCGGTACGCACCGGCCTGGGCGGCGATCCGGGCGCGGGCGAAGGCGGCGACGGCCTGCTCCCCGCCCTCCTGCTCGGCGATCCAGCGCAGGGCGTCCACGGCGAGCTTGTCGTACGACTGGTCGAAGGCGTCGCGGCCGCAGTCGGTGAGCGCGAAGACCTTCGCGGGGCGCCCGCGCGTGCGCGTGCCGTAGACCCGCTGTTCACGGGCTTCGACCACGTCGTCGGCGACCAGCGCGTCGAGGTGGCGCCGGACGGCGGCCTGGGTCAGCCCCAGACGCCCGGCGAGCTCGGCGACGGTCGACGGCCCGTGGTCCAGGATGGAGCGCGCGACGCGGTTGCGGGTGGACCGCTCACCGGTCGCGAGTTCCTCCTGCGGAGCCTCGCCAACGTTTTTCACAACGCCATTGTTGCGTAATTCCTCGAGGCCCGGCAAGCCGCGTCCGAACAGCCGGACGGTGCCCTGCGTCACTTAGGTATACCTAAGATGACCTGCGGAAACGATCTCCGGCCGATCGGACCGCTGGCGTCCGCGGCCGGCTTCGGCAAGACTCCCCCGCATGCCGACACCCGCCCCGACCGGCCCTCTCGTCACCCGCGGCATGATCGCCGCCGGTCTGCGCGAGCTGGGTGTCCGGTCCGACGACACCCTGCTGGTGCACTCCTCCCTCAGCTCGCTCGGCTGGGTCTGCGGAGGTCCCGTCGCGGTCGTCCAGGGGCTGCTCGACGCGCTCGGCCCGGGCGGCACCCTGGTCGTCCCCACCCAGACCGGTGACCTGTCCGACCCGGCCCTGTGGAGCAGTCCGCCGGTGCCCGAGGAGTGGTGGGACACCGTCCGCGCCGCGATGCCGCCCTACGATCCGCTGATCACGCCCTCGCGCGGGGTCGGTGTGGTCCCCGAGACCGTGCGCACCTGGCCCGGTGCCCTGCGCAGCGCGCACCCGCAGACGTCCTTCGCGGCCGTCGGCCCGCGCGCGGCCGAGGTGGTCGCGGACCACGCCGTCGACTGCCGGCTGGGCGAGCACAGCCCCCTGGCCACCCTGGAGAGGATGGGCGCGCGGGTGCTGCTGCTGGGGGCGGGCTACGAGGCGTGCACCGCCTTCCACCTCGCCGAGTACCGCATCCCCTCCCCGCTGGTGGAGGTGGGGCGGCCGGGACCGGCGGGCTGGGAGCGGGTGACCGAGGTGTCGATCACCTCGGAGCGGTTCGACGAGCTGGGCCGCGACTTCGAGCGGGACCGGCCGGTCCTGCGCGGGCGGATCGGCGCGGCCGGCGTACGGCTGTTCCCGCTGGCGGACGCGGTCGCCCACGCCGAGCGGTGGCTGCCGGTGCACCGGCCCCGTGCGGGGGACATCGAGCACCCCCGCGTCTGAGCCCCCGCCCGCGTACCTAGACTCGTGACCCATGCGAAGCGAGCCCGTGGTCCAGGTCCAGGCCCTGGTGAAGCGGTACGGCACGAAGACCGCGGTGGACGGCCTCGACCTGGTGGCCCGGGCGGGTGTCACCGCCGTGCTCGGCCCCAACGGGGCCGGCAAGACGACCACCGTCGAGACCTGCGAGGGATACCGGAAGCCGGATTCCGGCACGGTCCGCGTCCTGGGCCTGGACCCGGTGCGGCAGGCCGCCGCGCTGCGCCCCCGGATCGGCGTGATGCTCCAGTCCGGCGGCGTCTACTCCGGTGCCCGCGCCGACGAGATGCTGCGCCACGTCGCCAGGCTGCACGCGCACCCGCTGGACGTCGACGCGCTGATCGAGCGGCTGGGACTGGGCTCGTGCGGCCGGACGGCGTACCGCAGGCTCTCCGGCGGCCAGCAGCAGCGGCTCGCCCTCGCGATGGCCGTGGTCGGCCGCCCCGAGCTGGTGTTCCTGGACGAGCCGACCGCGGGTCTCGACCCGCAGGCCCGCCGCGCCACCTGGGACCTCGTACGGGACCTGCGCGGCGACGGTGTCTCCGTGATCCTCACCACGCACCACATGGAGGAGGCCGAGCAGCTCGCCGACGACGTCGCGATCGTCGACGCCGGCCGGGTCGTCGCCCAGGGCTCGCCCGAGGAGCTGTGCCGCGGCGGCGCGGAGAACACGCTGCGCTTCACCGGCCGGCCCGGTCTCGACGTGGCCTCGCTGCTCAAGGCCCTCCCGGCCGACAGCTCGGTCGCCGAGCCGGCCCCGGGCTCCTACCGCGTCGTCGGCAAGATCGACCCGCAACTGCTGGCCACGGTGACGTCCTGGTGCGCCCAGCACGGGGTGATGCCGGACCGCCTCTCGGTGGAACGGCACACCCTGGAGGACGTCTTCCTGGAGCTCACGGGCAAGGAACTGCGCGCATGACCACGACCACCGGCACCTACACCCCCCGGCCCGGCGCCGCGCCGCTCGGCCGCATGATCGCGGCGCAGGCCGCCCTCGAGACGAGGATGCTGCTGCGCAACGGCGAGCAGCTGCTGCTGACGGTGGTCATCCCGACGCTGCTGCTGGTGCTGTTCAGCTCGGTCGACATCGTCGACACCGGCGAGGGCGAGGCCGTCGACTTCCTCGCCCCGGGCGTCCTGGCGCTGGCCGTGCTGTCGACGGCGTTCACCGGGCAGGCCATCGCCACCGGCTTCGAGCGCCGGTACGGGGTGCTGAAGCGGCTGGCCGCCTCGCCGCTGCCGCGCTGGGGACTGATGACCGCCAAGACGGTGTCCGTGCTGGTCACCGAGGTGCTCCAGGTGGCGCTGCTGACCGTGATCGCCTTCGCGCTGGGCTGGTCGCCGCACGGCGGCCCGCTGCCGGTGCTGCTGCTCATGGTGCTCGGCACTGCGGCCTTCTCCGGCCTCGGCCTGCTCATGGCCGGCACGCTCAAGGCGGAGGCCACGCTCGCCGCCGCCAACCTCGTCTTCCTGCTGCTGCTGGTGGGCGGCGGGGTGATCGTGCCGCTGGACAAGTTCCCGGACGCGGTGCGGGACGTGCTCGGCCTGCTGCCGATCTCGGCCCTGTCGGACGGGCTGCGGGACGTGCTGCAGCACGGCGCCTCGATGCCGTGGGGAGACCTCGGGATCCTCGCCGTGTGGGCGGTCGCGGGTCTCGCGGCTGCCGGGAAGTTCTTCCGCTGGGAGTAGGGACACATGCCCGGGACCGACCCTCGTGAACGCGTGCACAAGCGGCCCCCTACGATGGACGGCGTGCCGAACCTGACCCGCGCCGACGCCGCAGCCGCCGTGCGCAACCCGCTCGCCTTCATCGCCGCACGCTGGACCCCGGATCCCCGGACGGTCCGGCGGGCGGCCTTCGCCGCGCTCGCCATGTCCGTGCTCATCGTGGTCACCGGCGGTGCCGTACGGCTGACCGGCTCGGGCCTCGGCTGCCCGACCTGGCCGAAGTGCACCGACGACTCGCTGACCACCACCAGCGAGATGGGCCTCCACGGCATCATCGAGTTCGGCAACCGCATGCTGACGTACGTGCTGTGCGCCGCGGTCGGCTGGGCGATCATCGCCGCCCGGTCGCAGAAGCCGTACCGGCGCAGCCTCACCCGGCTGGGCTGGGCGCAGTTCTGGATCGTCATGGGCAACGCGGTCCTCGGCGGCATCGTCGTCCTGGTCGGCCTCAACCCGTACACGGTCGCGGCCCACTTCCTGCTGTCCACCGCGCTGATCGCGGTCGCCACCGTGATGTGGCAGCGCACCCGGGAGGGTGACGCTGCACCGCGCCCTCTGGCCGGCAAGGCCGTCCAGCAGCTGGTGTGGGTCCTGGTCGTCGTCTCCGTGCTGCTCATCGCGGTCGGCACCGTGGTGACCGGGGCGGGCCCGCACGCGGGCGACTCCAGCGAGGTCGAGCGGATGCCGGTCGACTGGGAGACGGTCAGCAAGGTGCACGCCGTCCTGGCGTGGATCGTGGTGACGCTGGCCTTCGCCCTGTGGTTCGTGCTCAAGGCCGTCGACGCGCCCAAGGGCCCGCTGGCCCGCACCCGCGACCTGTTCCTGGTGCTGCTCGCGCAGGGTGCGGTGGGTTACATCCAGTACTTCACGGACCTCCCCGAGGTCCTGGTCGGCCTGCACATGTTCGGCTCGTGCGTGATGTGGATCGCGACGCTGAGGGTGCTGCTGGCGCTGCGCGAGCGGCCGGAGGAGACGGCCGGTGCTCCCGGCCCGGTGGTGGCGGAGGCGACGCTCACCAAGGCCTGACCGGGCTCGCACCGGCCGGCCCCGGCTCACACACCACCGGCCGGAGCGGGCTCACGTCCCGGTGGAACCCGCCGGGGCCGGCGCCTCCAGGCCGTACACCCGCCCCGCGTTCCCCGCCGCGATCATCCCCGCCACCCGCTGCGCGTCCCCCAGGGACCACGCTCCCTCGGCCACCCAGGTGCCCAGCACCCGTCCCAGGGCCTCGCGGAACAGGCGGGCGGCGACCACGTGCAGCTCGGGCAGGCCCTGGGCGCCGCTGGAGAAGAGGACCTTGCCGAAGGGGGCCAGCTCCAGGATCTCGGCGAGGACGGCCTCCGCGCGGGCGCCGGTGCGCACCAGGGCGGTGCCGGAGTCGGCGTAGACGTGGGGGAAGACGCCGGCCAGGTGGGCGGCGTGGCGGTGGTACGGGTGGCCGTGCAGCAGGACCAGGTCGGTGCCGAGGCCGGCGGTGGCCCGGACGAAGCCGGTGAGCAGGACGGGGTCGGTGCGGTCGACGCGCAGGCCCGGTTCGCCGAGGCCCGTGTGCAGCTGGAGCGGGCGCCCGGAGGCGACGGCGCTCCACAGCAGGTGACGCAGCAGGACGGGGTCGCTGAGCTCGCCGCCGACCTCGCGTCCGGCCAGCCAGCGGGCGGCGGCACCGCGCACCTCGCCCGGACCCGGCGGTTCGGGGGCGAGCGCCAGCCCGTGCCGCAGCCCGGCGACGGAGGTGAAGGCGACCGCGTGCGCGGCGGCGCCGTGCACGGCCTCGGCGAGGTTGGCGAGGAAGGACTCGACGGTGCCGGAGGTGTCGGCGACCTGCTCGGCCAGCAGTTCCAGGCGGACGATCTCGTGGGCGTCGGCGTCCGCGGCCGTCGCCATCTCGGCGGGCCCGGTGAGGTCGCCGGGCAGCCCGGCGTCGACCAGGTAGGTGGTGATGCCGCTGCCGCGCAGCAGCCTGCGGTCCGTCTCCAGGACGCCGAGCTCGCGGCGCCGGGCGAGGTAGTGGGCGGGCGGGCAGTGGGGTTCCAGACCGAGCAGGGGCGCGCACCAGCGGCGTACCGCGAAGCCGGTCTGGGTGTCGAAGAGGGTGGTGCCCGGTGCGGGCGGTCCCTCGGTGCGGACCAGCCGGGCCTCGAAGGTGCCGAGGCCCAGCTCCGTCCGCAGCACGCCGTGGCAGTACTGGTCCACCAGGGACGGCGTTTCGATCATCCGGGGCTCCCCGCGTCGGGACCGTGCGCTGTGCGGCTTCCTACGGTCCTAACGGGTGAACCGGCGTCAGGTGTTGCTCGGCCCGCCCACCTGGATGCCGGCCATGCGCGACCACTCGTACGGGCCGGTCGTGACCTTGGCGGCGAACTCGCCGTCGAAGTCCTCGTGGACGGTGATCCCGGCCTTCTCGACCGCCTTCTGCGCGATCTCCCAGGAGGTGGCGACCAGGTCGCCCCAGCTCCCGTCCTCGCCGACGAGGACGATGCGGGCGCCGCGCTCGCCGAGGTAGGCCACCTGGCCCTCGGCGCCGCCGTGCGCCTTGGAGAAGGAGTCGATCCGCCGGGCCAGCCGGGTCACCTGGCGCTCGGCCTTCGCGTCAACCTGCTGCGTGTCTGCCATGCCCAGGATGCTACCGACGGGTAGCCCGAACGGCGACGGGGGGGGGGGGGGGGGGGGGGGGGGGGGGGGGGGGGGGGGGGGCGGGCGCGCCCGCGGGGGGGCGGCCGGGGGGGGGGGCGCGCCCCCCCCCCCCCCCCCCCCCCCCCCCCCCCGTCGGACGGCCGTCTGCTCGGCGCAGGGGGCTCAGCGCAGGAAGGGGTCCACCGCGATGGCCAGGAACAGCACCGACACATAGGTGATGGACCAGTGGAAGAGCCGCATCTCCTTGAGCTTGACGCCCGTGACCTCGGCCTTGGCCCGGTTCTGCAGGCCGTGTGCCTCCCAGAGCCACATGCCGCCGGCCAGCAGGGCGACCGCCGTGTAGAACCAGCCGGTGTAGCCCAGCGGCTGCAGCAGCAGCGACACGGCGACCATCACCCAGCTGTAGATGACGATCTGCCGGGCGACGACCTTGTTGGAGGCGATGACCGGGAGCATCGGCACGCCGACGCGCGCGTAGTCCTCCTTGACCTTCATGGACAGCGGCCAGTAGTGCGGCGGCGTCCAGAAGAACATCACGGCGAAGAGGACGACCGGCGCCCAGGACATCGAGTTGGTCACCGAGGACCAGCCGATGAGCACCGGCAGACAGCCCGCGATGCCGCCCCAGACGATGTTCTGCGCGGTCCGGCGCTTGAGGATCATCGTGTAGACGACCACGTAGAACAGGAGTGCGCCCAGCGCGAGCCACGCCGAGAGCCAGTTCACGGTGAGGCCGAACAGCAGCGTGGAAACGACCGCCAGGGTGATGCCGAAGACCAGGCACTCGCGCGGACTGACCATGCCGGTGACCAGCGGGCGCTGCGAGGTGCGGTCCATCAGCGCGTCGATGTCGCGGTCGATGTACATGTTCAGCGCATTGGCGCCGCCCGCGGACAGATAGCCGCCGACGCAGGTCAGCAGGACCAGCTTCAGATCGGGCACGCCCTGCTCGGCGAGGAACATCACCGGAACGGTGGTGATCAGCAGAAGCTCGATGATCCGCGGCTTGGTCAGCGCCACGAACGCCTTGACACGGGCCCCGAACGGCCGGTGACTCGGGCCCTGGCTCGTCCCGATTACCCCCGCAGGACGGGATTCAACGGCCGTCACGCACACCCCTGACAGAGACTCCCAGCAAGCCCCCCGTACGAAGTGACGGAAGAGGCTCGCGCGTACCACGCCACTTTAGACGTTGCCCATACCCCGGCATTCGCGGGGGTGCGTTCGTGTTGAGAAGGACGCTCCGACGTGCATACGGAGAGTCGATTGAGCGGTCAGATGAGCGGCCGCGCATTCACTTGCCGAATGCCGTCCAGCCCAGTCGGCAGGCGGATCCCGAAGAGTCCCGGCAGTCTGGTTTCCGGGGGAAAAACGCACGTACTCACGGGGGTAGGCTCGACAACGGCCGGCCGACGCACGAATGCGCCGGCAGCCGGTGGGCGCCACGTGCACCGGCATCCGATCATGTGGAGAGGAGCCCTGACTCAGGGTGAGCACCAAGCCGACCACCACAGACCTCGAGTGGACCGAACTGGACCAGCGGGCCGTGGACACCGCCCGCGTTCTGGCCGCCGACGCCGTACAGAAGGTTGGCAACGGCCATCCGGGTACGGCGATGAGCCTGGCGCCCGCCGCCTACACCCTCTTCCAGAAGGTGATGCGGCACGACCCCGCCGACGCGAACTGGGTCGGGCGCGACCGTTTCGTCCTGTCCGCCGGCCACTCGTCCCTGACCCTCTACACCCAGCTCTACCTGGCCGGCTTCGGCCTGGAGCTGGACGACCTGAAGTCCTTCCGGACGTGGGGCTCCAAGACCCCGGGTCACCCGGAGTACGGCCACACCACGGGCGTGGAGACGACCACCGGCCCGCTGGGCCAGGGTGTCGCCAACGCGGTGGGCATGGCGATGGCCGCCCGCTACGAGCGCGGCCTGTTCGACCCGGAGGCCGCCGAGGGCGAGTCCCCGTTCGACCACTTCATCTACTGCATCGCCGGTGACGGCTGCCTCCAGGAGGGCATCTCCGCCGAGGCGTCCTCCCTGGCGGGCCATCAGAAGCTCGGCAACCTGATCCTGCTGTGGGACGACAACCACATCTCGATCGAGGGCGACACCGAGACCGCCGTCTCCGAGGACACCGTCAAGCGCTACGAGGCCTACGGCTGGCACGTGCAGCGCGTCGCCCCGAAGCCCGACGGCGACCTGGACCCGGCCGCGCTGTACGACGCGATCGAGGCGGCGAAGAAGGTCACCGACCGGCCGTCCTTCATCGCGATGCGCTCGATCATCGCCTGGCCCGCCCCGAACGCGCAGAACACCGAGGCCGCGCACGGCTCGGCGCTCGGCGACGACGAGGTGGCGGCCACCAAGCGCGTCCTGGGCTTCGACCCGGAGAAGACCTTCGAGGTCTCCGACGAGGTCATCGCGCACACCCGCAAGGCCCTGGAGCGCGGCGAGGCCGCCCGCGCCGTGTGGGAGAAGTCCTACCAGCAGTGGCGGGACAACAACCCCGAGCGCGCCGCCGAGTACGACCGCATCGCGCGCGGTGAGCTGCCCAAGGGCTGGGAGGAGAAGATCCCGGTCTTCGAGACCGGCAAGGGTGTCGCCACGCGTGCCGCCTCCGGCAAGGTCCTCCAGGCGCTCGGCGGGGTCATCCCCGAGCTGTGGGGCGGCTCCGCCGACCTGGCCGGCTCCAACAACACGACCATCGACAAGACGTCGTCCTTCCTCCCGGCGGGCAATCCGCTGCCCGAGGCGGACCCGTACGGCCGCACCATCCACTTCGGCATCCGCGAGCACGCGATGGCCGCGGAGATGAACGGCATCGCGCTGCACGGCAACACCCGCATCTACGGCGGCACCTTCCTGGTGTTCTCCGACTACATGCGCAACGCGGTGCGCCTGTCCGCGCTGATGCACCTGCCGGTGACCTACGTGTGGACGCACGACTCCATCGGCCTGGGCGAGGACGGCCCGACCCACCAGCCGGTCGAGCACCTGGCCTCGCTGCGCGCCATCCCGGGCCTGAACATCGTGCGCCCGGCCGACGCCAACGAGACCGCCATCGCCTGGCGCGAGATCCTGCGCCGCTGGACGAAGGAGTTCGGCAAGGGCCAGCCGCACGGTCTGGCGCTCACCCGTCAGGGCGTGCCGACGTACGAGCCCAACGAGGACGCGGCCAAGGGCGGCTACGTGCTGTTCGAGGCGGAGGGCGGCGAGCCCGAGGTCATCCTGATCGCCACCGGTTCCGAGGTGCACGTGGCGGTGGAGGCCCGTGAGGCGCTCCAGGCCGACGGTGTGCCGACCCGGGTGGTGTCCATGCCGTCCGTCGAGTGGTTCGAGCAGCAGGACCAGGGGTACCGGGAGAGCGTCCTGCCTCCGTCCGTGAAGGCCCGTGTCGCGGTCGAGGCCGGTATCGGTCTCACCTGGCACAAGTACGTCGGGGACGCCGGCCGCATCGTTTCCCTGGAGCACTTCGGTGCTTCGGCCGACGGCAAGCTGCTCTTCCAGGAGTTCGGCTTCACCGCCGAGAACGTGGCCGCCAAGGCGCGGGAATCGATCGCCGCAGCCCAGCGCTGACGCTCGTATACGACACGTAGGAGATGTATTTTCCATGACAGACGCACTCAAGCGCCTCTCCGATGAAGGCGTCGCGATCTGGCTGGACGACCTGTCGCGCAAGCGGATCACGTCCGGCAACCTCGCCGAGCTGATCGACCAGCAGCACGTCGTGGGCGTCACCACCAACCCGTCGATCTTCCAGAAGGCGATCTCCGAGGGCCACGGCTACGACCAGCAGCTCTCCGACCTCGCCGCCCGCCGGGTCACGGTCGAGGAAGCCATCCGGATGATCACGACGGCGGACGTCCGTGACGCCGCCGACATCCTGCGCCCCGTCTTCGACGCCACCGGCGGCAAGGACGGCCGGGTCTCCATCGAGGTCGACCCGCGCCTCGCGCACGACACCAAGGCGACGGTCGCCGAGGCCAAGCAGCTCGCCTGGCTGGTGGACCGGCCCAACACGCTGATCAAGATCCCGGCGACCGAGGCCGGCATCCCGGCGATCGCCGAGACCATCGGCCTGGGCATCAGCGTCAACGTCACGCTGATCTTCTCGCTGGAGCGCTACCGCAAGGTCATGGACGCCTTCCTGACCGGCCTGGAGAAGGCCAAGGAGCGCGGCCTGGACCTGTCGGAGATCCACTCCGTGGCGTCCTTCTTCGTGTCCCGCGTGGACACCGAGATCGACAAGCGGATCGACGCGCTGGGCACCGACGAGGCCAAGGCGCTGCGCGGCAAGGCCGCCGTCGCCAACGCGCGCCTCGCCTACCAGGCGTACGAGGAGGTCTTCTCCTCCGACCGCTGGGCGGCCCTGGAGAAGGCCGGCGCCAACAAGCAGCGTCCGCTGTGGGCGTCGACCGGCGTCAAGGACAAGGCGTACAGCGACACCATGTACGTCACCGACCTGGTCGCACCCAACACGGTGAACACCATGCCGGAGGCGACGCTCTTCGCCACCGAGGACCACGGAGAGATCACCGGCGACACCGTCGCCGGCACCTACGAGCAGGCCCGCGCCGACCTCGACGCCGTGGAGAAGCTCGGCATCTCCTACGACGAGGTGGTCCAGCTCCTGGAGAAGGAGGGCGTCGAGAAGTTCGAGGACGCCTGGAACGACCTGCTGAAGTCGACGGAGGCGGAGCTCAAGCGCCTCGCTCCCTCGGAGGGCTAGGAATTGTCAAGCAGCAATCCGCTGCGTGACCCCGCAGACCGACGGCTCCCGCGTATCGCGGGGCCGTCGGGTCTGGTCATTTTCGGCGTCACCGGCGATCTGTCCCGCAAGAAGCTCATGCCCGCCGTGTACGACCTCGCCAACCGGGGTCTGCTGCCGCCGGGCTTCTCGCTCGTCGGGTTCGCCCGCCGCGACTGGGAGCACGAGGACTTCGCCCAGGTCGTGCACGACGCCGTCAAGGAACACTCCCGTACGCCGTTCCGCGAGGAGGTCTGGCAGCAGCTCATCCAGGGGATGCGCTTCGTCCAGGGCACCTTCGACGACGACGAGGCGTTCGAGCGGCTGCGCGCCACCATCGAGGAGCTCGACAAGGCGCAGGGCACCGGCGGCAACTTCGCCTTCTACCTCTCGGTGCCGCCCAAGTCCTTCCCCGTGGTCATCCAGCAGCTGAAGAAGCACCGGCTGGCCGACCAGTCGGGCGGCTCCTGGCGCCGCGCGGTGATCGAGAAGCCCTTCGGCCACGACCTGAGGTCGGCCGAGGAGCTCAACGCGATCGTCCACGAGGTCTTCGCCCCGGACCAGGTCTTCCGCATCGACCACTACCTGGGCAAGGAGACCGTCCAGAACATCCTGGCGCTGCGCTTCGCCAACACGATGTTCGAGCCGATCTGGAACCGGTCCTACGTGGACCACGTGCAGATCACCATGGCCGAGGACATCGGCATCGGCGGCCGGGCCGGCTACTACGACGGCATCGGCGCCGCCCGCGACGTCATCCAGAACCACCTCCTGCAGCTCCTCGCGCTGACCGCGATGGAGGAACCGTCCTCCTTCGACGCGGACGCGCTGGCGGCGGAGAAGACGAAGGTCCTCGGCGCGGTCCGGCTGCCCGCGGACCTGGGCCGGGACACGGTGCGCGGCCAGTACGCGGCCGGGTGGCAGGGCGGCGCGAAGGCCGTCGGCTACCTGGAGGAAGAGGGCATCGACCCGAAGTCGAAGACCGACACCTACGCCGCGATCAAGCTGGGCATCGACAACCGCCGCTGGGCGGGCGTCCCCTTCTACCTGCGCACCGGCAAGCGGCTCGGCCGCCGGGTCACCGAGATCGCGGTGGTCTTCCAGCGGGCCCCGCACTCCCCCTTCGACACGACGGCCACCGAGGAACTCGGCTCGAACGCGATCGTCATCCGCGTCCAGCCCGACGAGGGCGTCACCGTCCGCTTCGGCTCCAAGGTGCCGGGCACGTCGATGGAGATCCGGGACGTGTCCATGGACTTCGCGTACGGCGAGTCCTTCACGGAGTCCAGCCCCGAGGCGTACGAACGGCTCATCCTGGACGTCCTTCTGGGCGACGCGAACCTCTTCCCGCGCACCGAGGAGGTCGAGCTGTCCTGGAAGATCCTCGACCCGATCGAGGAGTACTGGGACACCCACGGCACCCCGGCCCAGTACCCGGCCGGCACCTGGGGGCCCGTCGAGGCCGACGAGATGCTCGAGCGAGACGGACGGAGCTGGCGCCGGCCATGAAGACAGACCTCACGGACACCACGGCCAGCAAGATCAACAAGGCGCTGGTGCTGGGCCGCCGGGCGATCGGCACGCCGGCCGTCGGCATGGTGCTCACGCTGGTCATCGTCACCGACGAGGAGAACGCCTACGACGCGCTGAAGGCCGCGAGCGACGCCGCGCACGAGCACCCCTCGCGCACGCTCGTCGTCATCAAGCGCGTCTCGCGCTCGCCCCGGGACCGCACCCGGTCCCGGCTGGACGCCGAGGTCCGCCTCGGCGCCGACGCGGGCACCGGCGAGACGGTGGTGCTGCGGCTGTACGGCGAGGTCGTCGACCACGCCCAGTCGGTGGTGCTGCCGCTGCTGCTGCCGGACGCGCCCGTCGTCGTCTGGTGGCCGGTGAACGCGCCGCTGGACCCGGCCGGGGACCCGCTGGGCGCGCTGGCCCAGCGCCGGGTCACCGACACCTACGCCTGCGAGGAGCCGATACGCGAGCTGACGGCCCGCGCCGACGCCTACACGCCCGGCGACACCGACCTGTCCTGGACCCGCATCACCCCGTGGCGCTCGATGCTCGCGGCGGCCCTGGACCAGGTCGACTGCCAGGTGCAGGCCGTCGAGGTGGAGGGCGAGGAGTACAACCCGAGCTGTGAGCTGCTGGCGATGTGGCTCGCGGACCGGCTGGGCGTCCCGGTCCGGCGCACACCGTCGAGCGGCCCGGGCCTGACGGCGGTCCGCATGGACACCGACTGCGGTCCCGTGGTGCTCGACCGGGCCGACGGCACGCTGGCGACCCTGTCCATCCAGGGCCAGCCGGCGCGTGCGGTGGCGCTCAAGCGCCGCGAGACGGCCGAGCTGATCGCCGAGGAGCTGCGGCGCCTCGACCCGGACGACACCTACGCCTCTGCGCTGCGCTTCGGAGTGGACCGGCTGAACACCGCGGCCGCGACCGGAGGGGAAGCGGGCGAGGAGCCCGTCGCGGTGCCCGCCCCCGTCGAGACGGCGGCGAAGGCACCCGCGAAGGACGCGGCGCGGAAGAAGGCACCGGTGAGGAAGGCGGCGGCGAAATGAGCGACACTCCCCAGCTGGTGGTGCACCGGGACAAGGAGCTGATGGCCGAGGCCGCGGCGGCCCGGCTGATCACGAAGATCGTGGACGCGCAGGCCTCCCGGGGCTCGGCGTCCGTGGTCCTCACCGGCGGCCGCAACGGCAACGGCCTGCTGGCCGCGATCGCCGGCTCCCCGGCCCGGGACGCCGTCGACTGGAGCCGCATCGACCTGTGGTGGGGCGACGAGCGCTACCTGCCCGAGGGCGACCCGGAGCGGAACGTCACCCAGGCCCGGGAGGCTCTCCTGGACTCGGTGCCGCTGGACCCGGAGCGGGTGCACGCGATGCCTGCGTCCGACGGTCCGCACGGCTCCGTGGAGGCCGCGGCGGCGGCGTACGCGAAGGAGCTGGCGGACGCCGCCGTGCCCGAGAACCACGCGGCGGTGCCGTCCTTCGACGTCCTGCTGCTGGGCGTCGGCCCGGACACGCACGTGGCGTCCCTGTTCCCGGAGCACCCGGGCGTACGGGAGGCGGAGCGCACGGTGATCGGCGTCCACGGCTCCCCCAAACCGCCGCCCACCCGTGTCTCCCTGACCCTGCCGGCCATCCGCACGGCCCGTGAGGTCTGGCTGCTGGCGGCGGGCGAGGACAAGGCGAACGCGGTGGCGATGGCCCTGTCGGGCGCGGGCGAGATCCAGGCCCCGGCGGCCGGGGCGCGGGGGCGGTCCCGCACCCTGTGGCTGCTGGACACGGCGGCGGCGTCCCAGCTGCCGAGGTCGCTGTACCCGCCGGCGTCGGCTTAGGGAGCCGGACCGGCCCTGGGAGCGCGACGCCGGGGGCAGGAAGGGGCGGCGAGGGTGGGAAAACCCTCGCCGCCCCTTCTGCGTGCGTGCTCACGCCCGTCCGCGCAGCTCCCGGTACGCTCCCACCAGTGCCTTCGTGGAGGCGTCCAGCCCTTCCACCTCCGCTCCCTCGGTGAGCGCCGGCTCGATCCGCTTCGCCAGCACCTTGCCGAGCTCGACGCCCCACTGGTCGAAGGAGTCGATGTCCCACACCGCGCCCTGGACGAACACCTTGTGCTCGTAGAGGGCGACGAGCTGGCCGAGGACGGACGGGGTCAGCTCGCGGGCGAGGATCGTGGTCGTCGGGTGGTCGCCCTTGAACGTCTTGTGCGGGACCAGCTCCTCCGGGACGCCCTCGGCGCGGACCTCGTCGGGTGTCTTGCCGAAGGCGAGGGCCTGGGTCTGGGCGAAGAAGTTGGCCATCAGCAGGTCGTGCTGGGCCTT